>NZ_KB895594.1:0-41435 GCF_000374885.1 Bacillus sp. 105MF
AATTTCCGTTATCTGCAAATGACATCGCAAAGCGGTGTTTCCCATTCGATTTGAATCCAAATTGAGGGAAAGTGAGACTATTATAGTCTTTATACTTTTTCAATTTGGGATAATTTGTATCCCCACGAAAAAAGCCATCATATGCCTTTTTGAGTCGTAAAAATACTTCTTGTAAGGGCTGTGATGGCACTTCTTTTAGAAAAGGATATCTCTTCTTATCGATTACTTGTTGCTTTTGCATGTGAGAACGTGTATACAATTGCTTATTTTCTTTATATTTTCTCTGTTTATCTAAAAGAGAAGAGTTATAGGTTTGGCGACAATATTGCAGCCAACGTTCTAACATTTCTTTTTGTTCTTCCGTTGGGAAAATTTCATATTTTCGGCTCAGCAACATTGTCATCACCTTCCTCTTTTTTCATTGTAGTGTTTCAGATTCCTAAAAACAAAGAAACGAATGTACGTTCCTCCCCCTTGCTACTAGTATACATAAAGTTACAGAAAAAGGAAACGAAAACTTCGTGCTGTGCACGATCAACATTCATCCCCTCCCTACCACTGGACTATGTCCTGCACGCGCTTGAGGAAGGGGACTTCTGTTGGAGTACTGTTAAATCTAACGAGAGAATATAACTGTTTTTTTATGAATAGGGCTGTAAATTTTAGTGATTTTTAAAACAGTTTCCTTTTATAGGGACGATTTCTTTTATCAATGAATATACTATTTTAAGAAAATGAAGGGGTGAAGGGAATTGGATTATTTAATTGAACTAAATCAGTGGGGTATAAAAGAAGGATTCCCCACCAAGCCCTATGCAGATGCTGATTATATACAAGCTGATAAGAATATACAGGGAATAAACAGTGCATTACAATTTGCGGCGGTTAACAATTATGTTGAAGTGATTCTTCCAAAGGGGAATTATGCGATCTGTTACCCTCGTGAAATCGCTATGGTTTCTAATATTGACTTTAATTTAAATGGTTCAACACTAAAAGTAATATATGATTCTAACAAAAAATCACCATTCGATAATAGAACAACTACTGATTATTACAACTTTAAAGGAAATAGTGTTGTTTTTAGCAAAACCACTAATTCTCATTTATTTGGCGGAACCGTCATTGGATGTAGGGATGATAGGAGTTTCTCGAATCCTTTAGAAGCAGCAATGGAGCACACATATGGAGTTCTCTTTCAAAGAAGTTCAAGTTATTGTTCTATGACAAATTGTACAGTTCGCGATTACATGGGTGATAATGTTTCATTTAGCTCAGATTCTATATATAACTATGGTGAATTTGATCAAGGACTTACATTAAGTGCTTTAGATTACACAACTGGACAACCAATCACCTCGGCTAATACACTCATAACAAAACTGTTAAACATACCTCAAGATTTAACACCAAAGATAAATTCTTTCCTTATAGCTGGCGCAGGATACGCTAGAAAAACTAATTTAAATACTAAAGAATTGGACATCTTCTTTTACGACAATAGCAACAAATTCATAGGGGTTATGAAGAAAAGACGAATTTATACCGATATTTCTATTCCTGTTACTGCAACTAAGTTTAGATTGCAGTATTACAATGAAACCAACCCAAGTAAGAATATGCAGATTACTATTATGTTTGGCGGGATTCCCCATCATAATACAGTGAAAAAGTGTGAAATATTTAATGGGCATAGGGGCGGTATTACTTTAGGTGGTAGCTATAACAAAATTGTAAACAATAAAATCCGTGATAATGGAAAAGGTTTGGTTAGGTTTTTGGATGGAAAACCGCTTTTCAATGACCCGACTAGATATTCGATAAATATGGAAGATAGTTATGGGGCAAGCTGTACGATAAAAGATAACGAAATTTACGGTAGTTATCATGGTATCTTAGTCGGGTGTTACGATGTTTTAATAGAGCACAATCACATTTACAACATTGATAATATTGCAATCAATTTGTATTCTCTCGTGCATGCAAACATTAAGGATAACTTCTTATATAACTGTCAAAACAACATTGGCCTTATGACTTCTAATTTCAGTGCGGCGTTTGTGAATATCGAAGGCAACAGCTTTACAGGTGGCATCATGAATGTAACTAGTGATTCATACAGGGTTTCATTATCAAACAATCAATACGTAAATCCTGACATGATTGCAATGGGCGATAATTGCACGTTTGATAATAATTACATTATTTTTACAGAAAATCTAGTTACTGCACCGTGGCTAAAGGCAAACAAAATAAGCAGATGTACCTTTAAATCTGTTCCTATACAAAAGGAAATGACGTTTAAAGTGAAAGAGTATGATAATTGTAGATTCGAAAACTTACGAGTCAGATCTGAAAATCCAAATCCTAAGAATGTAGATGTCTGTGAATTCACTAGATCAGAATTTATTAATTGTGAGCTGAGAAATCATATGTTTAGCGGACGCCCCATGAACGTTAAGGTTACTAAATCAAAGCTTATAGATACGACCTGCGAAGTCGGTATGACAAATGTGGACAACCAAGTATCATACACATCATTAGAAGAATGCGATATCACTATCAATACCAAAAATAATCTGTTTTTATCAGATACAAACAGACCCTATACAATTTATAAAGCAGCAAATTGTATAGTCACGATAAACAATACATCTTTTGGTGCCTTATTAGCATCTGGCTCAGCTAATGCAGCGAATGAACTAGTTCTGGAAGGAAATGAGTTTGTTTATACAGGCTCTACACCTCTGAATTTAAAATACTATACAAATAAAAATCACATACGTAACTTTGTTGATTCAGACAATATTTTTACAAATATCACTTTACCTACTGTTTCCTAATGAAGACTAAGTGTATGTGAAGCAATAAAAGAAACCGGCTATGTAATAGGAGTCGGTTTTTAATACATAACGTATTTATTCCATGTTAAGCGGGGGCAACCGGTTTAATAGGGTCAGTCGCCCTCGGGAATCGCCTTATCTCTATCAATCTAAAAAATAAACTACCTCAAGATGAGAAAAATGAATTTCGTTGCTATAAAAGGCACAAATTTCTCGTTTTGGGGATATTTGCATTTCTTAGCTTGATGGCAATGGGATGAAGCCCCCCACTGATCAAACTTTCACTTTATTGCATTTCAAGGTTTTAAAATAATATCTATTAAAAAACCATATGAATTGAATCAAGTTATAAAAATATATATTAATCTAGGTTACATATGTAAGTGATGAATCATAGAATATGAGGTAATACTAGTGCAAAAACACGAAATACTTATTAAGGAGCGATCAAATGAAGACATACTTTAATAAAAGAAGAATAAGTAGAAGAGACTTGAAGGAATATAAGCTCATTGGGGATGGGAAGGATGGAGAAGTATATCAATTAACTCATGATAAATGTGTGAAAATGTTTTTCCTGGAAGAAACTCAAACAAAAGAGTTGAAAGCTCTGGTAATTGGACAATCATCACCTATTATTCCACGACTTTATGAATATGGAGAAAATTATATTGTCATGGAGTATATACATGGAATTTCACTTGCACGTCACTTAAAAAAAGAAAAACAGATCACTGAAGAATTAACTGAAAAAATATTAATAATGTTGGATGAATTTAAAAAGATCGGATTTACCAGATGGGACACGGAAGTAAGACACGTTTTAATAAATGAAGAAGGTCAGTTAAAAGTTATTGACCATAAAAGAGCTTTTACCTCAAATAGCAAGGCTCCTATTAAATTATTAAAGGGGTTTAAAAAATTTGGACTGTCACAGGATTTTTTAAACTATGTGAAGAATATACCTTCTTCTGCTTATAATACATGGGTGAAACATAGATAAAAAACCGAACGACCTGGGCCATGCCCTGCACATGCTTAAGGAAGGGGACTTCTGTTGGAATACTGTTAAAAGATGATAAAGAATAGAGCAAGCTCTCCGCTAATGACCGTTTCTTTTTGTAGCATCAATCATAAGTTAAGTAGTACAAGGAGTGATAAAAATAATGAGAGAGTGTGTTTTAGTCATTGGTGCTCACCCTGACGATGAGCTATTAGGAGCCGGCGGGACTTTAAAAAGACTAGTAGAAAATGGCTATCGGGTAATTTCAATCATTACCGCTTTAGGAAGAAAAGAGGAAGCACATCACATACAGCAGCTAAGCCGGTGTGCAAATAAGGTAATTGGTATTGAAGAAGTGATATTCCTCGAGCATGCTAATTTAGAGTTAGAATTAATTCCGCTGCATCAGTTAACGAAAGAAATAGAACAATTAATACAGACCTATAAACCGAGTAAAATCTTCACCCACCATTATGGAGATGTCAATATTGATCATTTAATTACTTTTCAAGCGGTTTTGACCGCGACTCGACCTCTGCCGAACCAAAAACCGATAGAATTAATTACATTTGAAACGGTTTCCTCTAGTGAGTGGAATATCCACACGAATGATAAGGCTTTCAAATCTAATTATTTTGTCGACATTACAGATCAAATGGATTCAAAGATTGCGGCGCTCAAACATTACGATGTAGAAATGAGAGATTTTCCTCATCCTCGTTCATATGAAGGAGTTCAGTATTTAGGAAGAGTTAGAGGAATGACGATTGGCGTACAATACGCTGAAGCGTTCGAAGTGGTAAGGAGGATATGGCGATGAAAAAGAAGCTTATGTTTCCATATCCCTATGTAATTAAAGAAATGGATAAATATTTTGGAATTCATTCGTTCTCATTTCAAAAAAAGAAGAATGAAATGTACGAACGTTATACAAATACAGGGCCAAAGACGGTCCGAAAGAAAAGCCTTTCTATATTAATTGCTACGTTTTGGGACTATCCTCATACTGGAGGTTTATCTAATTATATTACGGCACTTAGTGAAGGGTTAAGACAACAAGGACATCAAGTTGACATTATCTCCCCTAATCAATTTCCTCGGAGTAAAGTAGAGACCCTGCGTGAAGTAGTTGTTCCCAGATTAAAAGATTTCTTTAATACACGTTATGGAAGTTATAATAGCATGATTTTGAAAAATCACAGACATATGTATATCTATGAAAGGATGCTTCTTCACAATATCGACTTAAAAAAATATGATATCTTCCATGCGCAAGATTTGTTTACAGCGAATATATTAGGAAGAATCAATGTATATTACGGAAAACCTTTGTTGTTTACACCCCATGGGATGTTTACCTTTAACCGGCTGAAATTTGGTATATTTAAAAAAGGTTCGCTGGAAGAAGTCTATTATAAAACATTAGAAAGAAAAGCCATTGAATTTGCCAATCACCTTATCATTCTCAGTGATTCATTTCGTGATCCGTTAATGCAGCTAGGGACCAAACAAGAGAACATGACAACTGTGCTTACGGGCATTGATTATCCTGAGAAGTATCGTACAAAAAATACATCAGCACACAAGAAGGTCGTTATTACATGTGTGGCGAGATTAGGCCCAAGAAAAGGCCATAATGTATTATTTGACGCACTTTCAAAGCTAAAAAGAAAATATACTGATAACATTAAAGTGCTCATTGTCGGAGATGGTGAGATGAGAGACACTTTAGAAAAGCAAGTCGATTCTTTGGGTCTTTCCATGGTGAAGTTTTTAGGGGCAAGGGATGATGTGCCAAACATTTTAAGCAAAACCGATGTTTTTGTACTTCCAACCCTAAATGACAGCCTGCCTATTTCTATCATTGAGGCCATGCATAGTGGAGCTTGTGTCATTTCGACAACATCGGGAGGCATACCTGAATTGGTGAATCACTCCAAGACAGGCATTCTAGTCGCTCCAGGAGATACAGATAAACTGGCACGTGCATTAAAGTTCGTCATTGCAAATCAGCAAGGTCGGGAGCAGTTGGGTGAAAGTGCAAGAAACTTTGCTAAAAAGCATTTAACTAGAGAGACAATGACAGCTCATATTGAAAAGATCTACAAAAAGTATTTGAGTGAGGAAGAATTCTATGAATCATGAACACGCAGCAGTTGTACTGGACTTAAGTGCCAATGGAATCGGAATCATCAGAAGCTTAGCGAGAAAAGGGATCAACGTTTATGCGTTCGATATAGAGAAACCTTATAAGATAGGAAAATCACGTCTTGCTTCATGTGGAGTATGCCCAAGTCCTTTATCAGAAGAAAAGGAATTACTAACTTTTTTAATCAATTTGGCTAAAGAATTTAAACTGAAACCGATTTTGTATACAGGTGCGGATGATTATGTGGTGTTCATTTCAAAATATCGAATGGAACTGTCTAACTACTATTTATTTTTGTTTCCTGAACATTCGCTGATTGAAGAAATACTGGATAAACACAAAATGTATGAATTAGCAGTGAAGCATAATATTCCATGTCCTAAAACGTATGTGATCGAACATAAAGAACAAATGGAAGAAGCGATATTGGCCCTCGATTTCCCATGTATATTAAAGCCGACTTTGGGCCATGAGTTTCGAAAAAAAATCAATAAAAAGGCCATATTCATAAAAAATCCAGATCAACTAAGAAATGAGTATGAATTGTATCGACAGCATGGAAAGCTCATCATTCAGGAAATCATTCCTGGCGACAATCAGCATTTTTATAAAGTGGCCACTTTTTATGACGACAATATGGAGCTACTAGCGTTATTTTCTTTGCAAAAGAATCATCAATTCCCAGCTGAATTTGGAACGGGAGCTCATATTGTTAGTAAACAAGTTCCAGAATTGGTGGATATATGTTTACCATTTTTTGAAAAAATGAACCTTAAAGGTATTGGTATGGCAGAGTTTAAAAAGGACCCCCGAGATGGGGTTTATAAGTTTATTGAAATAAATCCTCGTTTTTGGTTAACGCATAGCTTGACAGGACCTGCTGGCGTGGATTTTGTTTATATGTATTATTTATATTTAACCAAGCAAAACCCCGGGCCGAGGCTCAAACAAATAGACGGTGTCAAATGGATTTATCTTGTGCGGTATTATTTAACGTTCCGTCACAAGAAAAAAAGAGCTGAAATGACGTGGAAAGATTTTTATGAAGGCTTGCGAGGCAAAAAAGAGTTTGCTTTGTTTGCATGGGATGATCCAATGCCATTCATTAGAAGTGCGTGGTCTCATTTGAAGAACGCCTGGAAACAAAAACGAAAGGAATGAAAACGTTGTACGAGGCAAAAGTATTATTCCATCATTTTGAGAAGTTGAAGATTTCAGAAAAGCTTTCTTATTCAATGGCTGAGAAGGTTGTAATAGACCCTGCTAAAATCGAGTGTCTAAAATCAACAACAAGAATGAGTATCTACAAATTATCTCTTCGAAAAAAAACGAATCATTATCCCATTATTTTAAAAATATATCATTCAACAAACTATAAAAATGAAGTAGAGATTAATGTATATCAGAGAGCTTATCCTATATTGAAAGAGTTTCTTCCTCAAATATACCATGTTGAAAAAAACGGAAATGACACCTGGATATTCATGGAATTTGTTCAGCAAGTACGCGGCCAGATCACCTTCTCCCCGAAACATTTTGACTACATTATCCCCACAGTTGCCAAACTTCACGCACACACATTTGAAGACAATTTTAAAAAGCATAAAGATGTTTGGAAATCTTGGCTTCCTATTTATGAATCAAGCCACATGAGAAGTAATCGAGCCAAATATATTGGAAAGACGATTGCTTTTCTCGATGACGCAGCGAAAGACGACCGGTTAAGGGAGATCATTAAACCCTATCATAAACCGCTAATAAAACTATGTCATAAGGGACCGGATTTTTTCCCGGAACTATTTGAAAATGGTTCATCTATAACGCATGGTGATCTTCATATGCAAAACATATGCAGCAACAATGTGACACCGGGTGCACCATGGAACATCCAGTTTATCGATTGGGAGTCCATTAAATATGCACCCGTCTGGTTTGATATGGTTGTTTTAGTCGAAATATTATTAGGTTTCAGAAAAGATTGGCAGATCCATGCAGAAGAAATTCGCACGCATTGTGTGAAATCATATACAAAACAAATGCAGAAGAATGGCATTCAATTTAAAACGGCTCCAATTGACCTTTATAAAATGGCGTATTTGCAGAGAACATTAGAAAAGGGATTGCATACCCAGCTACGAAGAATATTTGATAACCGCGGTGGCGAGCTATTAACGTATCATCTTGAAAAAGTTTCAACTTGGGGAAGAGAATTAGGTTTATAAGATAAATAAAATTTTCACATTAGTAGAGTTAGGAGGAGATGCTTCTGAATACAATAAAGGAAGAGCGAAATGAATACATCTGTCCCTTCCATGCGAGCCTGCTAAAAGTCATGGATGAATACTATAAAATAGATAGTAAAAAGAATTATTTACTGGAACCATTTCAGACATTTGGAATCAAAAAGAATCGCATACCAAGTAAAACAAATAAACTAAACATTCTCTACGTAACGTTTTTGCGATATCCAAATACTGGAGGGTTATCAAATTATATTACTTCCTTAAAAACAGGTTTTGAAAAGTATGGTCATGACGTAGATGTCATCTCACCTACTCAAATGACAGCAGTTCATCTAGAGCAAGATATCCCGCAGGCTGCCGAACATGCAAGGGACTTTCTGCTGCAACGATATGGTACAGTCAATGAAAAAATTATAAAAAACACTAGTTTCATGAACGTGTATAAGTCTTTCTTAAGAGGAAGAAGTCTAGAACAATATGATGTGTTTCATGCACAAGATTTATTTTCTGCCTTTTTATTAGGACAACTAAATCTAGAATATGAGAAACCTCTTTTTTTTACACCGCATGGACATTTTACAAAAAGCCGGTTAAAGTTCGATAAAATTAAAAAAGGATCAATTGAGGAAGTTTATTTTAGTGAAATTGAAAAACAGGGAATAAGAGCATCCGATCAAATCATAACGATCAGTAATTCTTTTCATTCCCCTTTAAAAGAGTATGGCGCAAAGATAGAGCAACTGGTTACTGTTCATACAGGCATACATTTTCAGCAAGCTTCTATACCTAAACAAGAGTATGATGATAATCTTGTAATTTCCTGTGTTTCCCGCCTTTCTCCCAGAAAGGGTCATGACATTTTTCTCAAAGCGCTCTCGCAAATTCAACAAGATTTATCTAATGTAGAAATATGGATTGTTGGTGATGGTGTCATGAGAGAAAGACTAGAAGACCAAGTACTACAACTTGGTCTCGACAATATCAGGTTCTTTGGCAGAAGAACAGATATACCAGAAATCCTTTCCTCTTCTGCTATCTATGTCTTACCTACCATTAACGATAATTTTCCGATTTCAATTATTGAAGCTATGTTTTCTCGTCAAGCTATTGTTACAACAAATTGCGGTGGTATACCAGAAATGATTCAAAACGGAAAAACAGGGATCATTTGTGAACCGGGAAATGTACAACAACTTTCCGATGCTCTTAAATTGCTTTTAGCAAATAAGAGTCTTCGTGAACGTTTAGGAAGAAATGCTCAGGAATATTCACGACAACATCTAACTCAAGGTGGGATGATTTCAAAGATAGAAAGAATCTATCACTCTTTTATAAGAGATATGTAGAACATGTATGGAACGTCGTAATAAAAGAAATGATGCCTCAATCTATAAAGGAGAAATTCTTCATAGCCAGTTAAATAATAGTAAAGCGATTGAAGTATTAAAATGGAAGCCTGCTTCAGACGTCTCATTTGGTTTAGACCAAACGATTTCTTACTTAAAGAAAGCAAATCAAAGTAAAAGCTGACTTAAAGAAATTTGTATGTATGAAGAATGAATAGATAACTCATATGTGAGGAGCTAGTGTATTTGTCAATTGAAAATCCAGCCATTTTGTCATTAAAAACCCAGCCACTTCTTCGAAGTAATTGAAGAAGAATGGCTGGGTTTTTAACGATTATACGTGCTTACTTTTAGATTACCAAATACAAAAATCGCTTTAGTGACACTAAAATTTCTTTTAGTTTACGTCTTACTCGCAATCCGCTCCATTACTTTCTCTAACTCATCCGGCTTCAAAAACTCAATAGGAGAGAATCCCTTCTCAAACGTAAGTGTATCCGCCTCAATCATTAGTACATATTTATCATTAACCTTGGCAATATGAATCTGTTCCCCAAAATCTGCAAGCAATGCCTTCACAGAAATATGATCTGCCTTTAGCTTTAATTCTATCTCAGGGGTATGCTCCACAATTTGCGCTGTAGCTTCCATTACTTCTTCCGTTGTGAAATGTTCCATAATTTCACGCTTAGGACTGGCGGCCCATACTTCCATCGCTTGGTCGAATTGTTCTCGTTCTTCCGTACCTTCTTCAAATACGTCTTCGATTTGGTCGTATACCATGTCCATAACTTGTGTTTTCATAATTTCTGGCATAGAGCGTTCGTATTCGACGAATTTTAAGAAATCCTCAAAGTAGCGTGCGTGTGATGCTTGGTGGATTTTTAGTTCGCCAGGTTCGACAATGCCTTCTTCTGGCATGTATGGGTATTGAATAGATTTCATATTTTTTGTCGTAATTGCCATTTCAACGTTGCGAATAAGTGTTGTTTTGTCGGAAATGGAAGCAACTTTTGGCTCGAAGTCACACTTCATAACGAATACGAATGGATCGTCAAAGTATTTCCTCAGTTTTGCTTGAGCAACTAAAAATACACCACCGCGTACTGCACTTGTATCGATATATGTATAAACGAGAGGTTCACTCATATCTTTAAAATTCTCTTTCGTTTCTGCAAAACGGATACGATTAAATAAATTATAATGAGGGTTGGAATCGAATTCGTGCCCAGTTTCTACAATAAATCGACCAATCTTTGTTGGGGCTTGTTCGGTTTTTGCATGACGTTCTACTTTTCGTTTAGATATTTTTAATAATTCACCATCTAAGAACTCTTTTAATGGGCTGTCCTCATATTCTTCAGCATCTAACGTTTGAAAATGTTTATATCGCTTATCTGCTTGTTCACCTTTTCCTTCTACTTGTACGACATAGAAGGAGAGGAAGTTTATTTCAAAATCCATATTTATCACCTTGTTTCATTTCATTGACTCTTATCAGTATAGAGATGGAGAAAACTTTCGTCAATTTAATAAAATAAAACGGATAACAGAGGCTTACTATCTGTTAATTTGAAATATAGGAAGGGAGAGTCCCTTCCTATATAGTTCTTTGTTTTACTAATTTAAAATCCATCCTCAAGTGCTGAAAATGGAATGTTTAGTCGATTCTCTACAGTACGTAAACGCTGATTTAATCGATTGAGTCTACGTGTATGACGTTCTACTGTCTGCTGAAGTTGATTTACTCTTTGTTCTAGCTCATTTACTCGTCTTTCTAACTGACGGCCGCCACTACCTGGAAAGGAAATTGGAATTTGAAATTGTCTATTTGGATCATATGGATCAATTTGTTCTGTTTGTTCTATATATGGTTGATATTGCGATTGCCCGTCATATGATGGTTGATAGTTATAAAGGTTGTAGGGGGCATATGAATTATAGGGATACATAAACATCCTCCGTTCTCTAAATTTGCTTGAATTCATCATAATGTATGTGTAAGAGCGGATAGGTGGCACGGCAAATACCTATTTTGAATAGGGTGCTTCATCAAATGTATTCAAGAGAATTTGTGATAAGTTTTTATAAATGAGAATTGCCTATGAAGAATTCCAAAATATTAATGTATTAAAATTGTTTTTGAATAATCATTTGGTATATACTGGTTAAATAAGAGGGGCATTACAAACTTAAGTTTTTTAAGTAAATATGTGTAGACATTTCTTAAAGAAAAGAGTAATTTTAATATAGTGGAAATCAAATTGTAATATTTTGTAGTCATATTGCAAAGTCATGTAATCATACATACATAAAATTGAAAACAAAGAGTAATGGTAGGGAAAAGGAG
Source organism: Bacillus sp. 105MF (assembly GCF_000374885.1). NCBI lineage: Bacteria > Bacillati > Bacillota > Bacilli > Caryophanales > Bacillaceae > Bacillus > Bacillus sp. 105MF. The sequence goes on from NZ_KB895594.1 coordinate 11,935, forward strand.
AGAGTATATTGTTACGTAAGGTACAAAGTATAGTAATAGGGGCACTATGTGTAAGCATAGTGAGTGGATGTGGTACAAAAATAAGTGAAGTTTCATTAGTAAGTGGCATAGGAGAGCATGCAGTAGAAGCTAAGACTGGTGTCAATGAAAGTGTAAGTTTAGTAGATGCTAGAAGTGGTAAAGAAGTAAAAAATGTTAATATAGCAAGCTTAGGTTATTTTGAAGATGAAAATAAGTTTAAAAAAGAAGTAACGAAGGTTGCTAAGGAAGTCGGAAAAACTATTGATCAAAAAATGGTCCCTTCTCGTATGGAAAGTGATGGAACATGGCAAGAAGGTAAGCCTTCTTATGAGTTAATGGAAAAAGAGCTAGTAGATAAACTAATGAACGTAGGAATGTGGGATTCTTCGTACCAACTACCAATTGTTGAGAAAAAACCTGTAGCGAAGCCGGAAGATGCAAGTGGAAATGGTGCAGTTTTAGGAAGGTATGAAACAAACTTAGGTGCTTCTACAGGTGGTAGAATCGAGAATATTCGTTTGTCTGCAAGTAATATTAGTGGTGTCGTATTAGGAAAAGGAGATCGTTTCTCTTTTAACGCATTAATTGGAGATACAACACCAGACAAGGGGTATCAGTTAGGAAAAGAGATTGTTGACGGGAAACTAGTAGATGGTTATGGCGGAGGAGTATGTCAAACATCTTCTACTCTTTTTAATGCTGCAGATCAAGCTGGTTTAAAAATGGTGGAGAGAACTACACACTCCAAAACAGTAGGATACGTTCCACAAGGCCGAGATGCTACAATTGCATATCCATATTTAGATTTAGTGTTTGAAAATACAAATGAAGTGCCTGTGAAGCTTTATATGAGCATAGAGGGTGGAAAACTTGTTGCTGAGGTACGTGCAGCAAGATAAGAATTACCGTACATAAAAGTCTTATAGATTCAACTAACGATTAGTGGAAGATTAGGGGAATCTCCACTGATCGAAGTTTCACTTTATTATGATCTGAGCCATTCTTTCTAGTATTTTTCTAGAAGGGGTGGCTTTTTGTATACGTATAAATCAGTAATGAAAATTTATCCGCTATTCGCGGGCAGTAATACTCCCACCTCAAAAATCAGCAAAAGCAAAGAGATTAGGTGGGAGATAAACTTCCTGTAAAAGCTCGATTCTTGAGGGCTAATAATCAGTGGGGATGAAGCCCCAACCGATTATTAAAGATTTACTTTATCTACTGATTTAAAAAACTTCTTTTGATAAACTAGAATAAATAGGAAATAGGGTGTTTTAAAAGTATATTTACAATTAGACAGCTATAATTTGATATAAAAACGCCAAGTGAACCAAATGAAAGTTTGTCCAAATAGATAACAGCTTTAATAAAGGATAATAGGCATAACTTTGAGGAGGAGAGAACTATGCAATTCATTTTAGAAATGGTAGCAATTGCTGGAATAATATTTATTATTTTGATTTTAGGATTTAGTAAAACGTTAAAAGATGTCAATAGAAGGAAGAAGAATAAAGAAAACAAATGACTCATAATGCATAATGATAGAGAAAAAAGGTGCTTATGTATAGAAAAGCATAAGTTTTTTTATAACAAAAATAAGGAGGAGGTCCGGCTGTGAGCTTTCCTCTTTATTTTTGTTATGTAATCCAAATCGGGAAAGGGTGAAAAGGAATTTAGTTTTTATGTTTTGTAAATATTTGATTAAGATGATGGTTCATATGATCAATATAATCTGTAACAAGCCATTCTAAAGTTACTTCCTGTTGGTCTTCCAACTTACATGTAAGTTGCCAGTGTTCATTCTTTACATTGCTTAGTAATTTTATCATTTGTATGTTAATAGCTTCCCATAATTTTAGAATTTCATTTGCTGAAAAAGATTGTTGATAATTATGTACTTGCACCCACAAATCTTGATCATAGCCAGTGAGTATAATTGTTTCCTTTGAAGTAAGAATATCAACAAAGCGTCTATGGTTTACCGTACCGGAATCGCAAAGATGACCTAAGATTTCTTTTTTAGACCATTTTGTTGGGGCGAGTTTTATATCCATGTCAGAAAAAAGTATAATTTTTTGAGATGCAGTATGAATTATATGTTCTAATTGGGTTGCTAATGTAGACATGTGAATCCCTCCATTTTCATTAATAACTGAATGTTTGCAGCTCAATCCAATACCTTTTTACAACATTACCATCTTCTTCGATAAAATCATTATCACGAAGTCCTCTGTTATGCAAAATTGTTTTTTCTGAAGCAGTATTACCTTCATCACAAACGACAAGTACTTTTGTAACACCTAATTCTTTTATTTTTTCTAATGATAAAGCTAATAATTTTGTAGCATATCCTTTTTGTCTTGCTGAAGGACGAATACCATAACCGATATGCCCACCAGCATTGAATAGATGCTCAGTTAAACGATGACGAATATTTACAGCACCAACGATTTTGTTGTCATTTGTGATAAGCCAATAGGTAGAGTCCGGTACCCAACTATCGGGAATGTTTTTACCTTTCGCTGCATCCAGCAACTCTTGAACCATTACTGGAAAATTAGAAGGATCTTTTGTGATAACCCAAGGAATCATCGTTTCACCACTATTTTTCCATTCTTGATAGAATTCTAAATATTCTTCTTGTAAGTCAATTGTGGGTTGTACTAAGTAGACATCCATTATTATTAGGCTCCTTTTATATATTTTTCGAAATATTAAAATAATCTTAACATAATTTGGATGGTAGAGAAATAAAGTACTTGGAGATATTGATGTTGATGAATTTAAAGGATATAGATTAGGAAAAGATTTCTACTCTAGAATCCCTTTGTTATGAAGTTAAATATTTTGAATTTATGTATGTATATTTATGGGTAATTAGAGAAACATATAAGAAATTAACTGGAGGTGAAGCAATGAATATTCGTGAAAATTACAATACAAATGAAATACTTATAACAGCTTCAGCGAGTGCTATTGAGCAAATGAAATATGAAATTGCTCGTGAACTTGGTGTTACACTTGGACCAGATTCTACAGCGCGTGCAAACGGTTCTGTAGGCGGAGAAATAACGAAGCGTTTAGTTCGTATGGGAGAAGAACAATTATCTGGACAATATAGAATTCATTAAAATATTTCTTTTTGAATATAGGTTATAAGTATTTTTTCTGTCTGGAATGTGTTTTGTTTCTTAGTCTGATGACAATAGAATACTGTCAGTAAATTAGAATAAATAAAAAAGTACTCTCAATGAGTACTTTTTTGTTTTCGCGTATTGAAATGACTTTTCAGAACCTTATTAGCAGGGGAACAAGGTTTTGAACAGAAACACTCTTCATTAAAAACTCCCCCGACTTTACGAATACATGTCGATATAAAAATGAGAAATACCATAATTATACATGTGAAACTTATCCGTAATAAAATGTTGTTCTGATTTTTTATAAGTAAGAAAAGACGGATAAAGTTTTGTTGACTTTCTCTTAAGGGAAGATTAATATGAATTAAGTAGTATTATAAAATACCACTTAAATTCAATGCGGAATTTATGTGCAAAGTAAGGAGTGTTTCCATGATTGATTTATTAAAAAAGATAGGATTATCAGATCTAGAAGCGCGATGTTATTTGACATTACACGAAGAATCCGATTTGTCTGGCTATGAAGTTGCAAAACGGGTATCTGTTTCAAGAACAAATGTATATGCTGCGTTACGATCATTAACGGATAAAGGAGCTTGTCGAAGCATAGAAGGGGAGACGGTTCTTTATAATGCTGTTCCAATTGAGCAATTAATCCGTCTTTTTCAAACTGAATTTGAACAGACTTCGAAGGCACTTATCAATCAATTAAAAACTCCACCTAGACCTGCACCTGCTTTTTATAATTGGCAAGGAAGTAATGCATTAGATAATGCTGTACGCCGCGTTATTGCAAATGCGGAAACATCTATAGTTGTAGATGTTTGGTCAGAAGACTTGCACTATATAGAGAAAGCACTACTTGTAGCGGAATGCAAAGGAATTAGTGTTATCTTAATTACAATCGGAACATGTAAAACACCTCTTAAACATGTATTCCAGCATTATAGGGATAAAGAGTGGCCTGCTGATGAAAGGAAGTTTTCTATTCTCTGTGATTCTAGTTCAGCTTTAATTGGTAGTTTCGGAGGAGAGATTAAGCCATCTGCATTAGAGACGAATCATCCAGCAGTAATTGAAGTAATAAAAAATGCTTTTTACCATGATATGATGATGCAGCACATCGAAGAGGATTTTGGGAAAGAATTTCAAGAGAAGTATGGGGAGAATTACCGGAAAATGTTAAGCTATTTCAAAGAGAAAGGCTGGCATATTTAATGACGGCAATTGATATTCAATTTTGTAGTGAACTAATAAAACGTGTAGGAACCGGTTTATATGAAATTGCTAAAAGAGCGATTTCTTCCCATTCCACATATCCAATAAATGCACAAAAATCATTACAATGACTCAGCCAATACTCCTGTTGCCATCCACCATATCCAGGCGTTCTATGGATAAGTTCTTTTACTTTTTCTTCATCACTTACTTCCTCACAGGAGTATGGATCTTGAAATTCTCCATCAAATTTTTTAGATGCATTTCCATTAGCAATACACCAAGGACAGATGCTTTCTACCCTTTCTATAGAATAGAAAAGACCACTATAAACATACTCACGTTCGTTTTTGCAAACAGAACAAGTCGTAAATTCTTTTTTAAAAATCCCTAGTTCTAATGCGTTTGGATTATATTTAAAGGTTGGTAATTGCACGTCTGATTCCCCCATAAATGCTATTTAAATTTACATCGTATTTCTATTGCTAAATTGTAATCAGGTTAATTTGAATATAAACAAAATATCTTTATTTTACAAATATTACTGGGGATGATTTGACTGACACATTAACGAGAAAGAAGATTTCTTCTAATTTCATGTTACATATTTTTGTGAGTTGATTAACTTATGGATGTCCAACTTAATAGTAATTGCACGGCATTTTTTATTTAGGACTTGAATTACTAGTTTTTTCAGATTATTATGTATGAAATAGTTCATCAGATGAATCGTTATAAAAAGATCTTAAATTGTATATGAAATCTGTAACAGAATGGTGGGAGAGAATGAAATGAAAGCTGTAACTGCAAATCTGATAATTGCTTTAAAAGAGGTACTTCCTGAAACACAAGTAGTAGTAAATGAAACGGTGAGAGAACTGCACAGTAAAGATGAATCTTATCATCCTAGCAGTCTGCCTGATGTTGTTGTATTTCCAACAACGACAAAAGAGGTTAGTGAGATAATGAAACTAGCGAACAAGTACCAAACACCAGTTGTACCATTTGGAGTGGGCTCAAGCTTGGAAGGTCATGTAATTCCATATGAAAATGGCATTACAATTGATTTTTCACTGATGAATCAAGTGCTGGAGGTAAGAGAAAAAGATTTTCTAGTTAAAGTGCAACCTGGAGTAACTCGTTCACAGCTTAATAAAGAATTAAAAAAGTATGGATTGTTTTTTAGTGTGGATCCAGGGGCGGATGCAACATTAGGTGGAATGGCTGCTACAAATGCAAGCGGAACGACCTCAGTAAAGTATGGCGTTATGCGTGATCAAGTTCGTGATTTAGAAGTTGTGCTTGCAGATGGAACGATTATACATACAGGGAATTTAGCTGCAAAGTCGTCATCTGGTTATCATTTAAATGGTATTTTCGTTGGATCAGAAGGAACACTTGGTTGTTTTACGGAATTAACGCTAAGAGTATATGGAATACCTGAGCATACGATGGCAGCAAGAGCATCTTTTCCGACAGTGAATGATGCGGTAGAAGCTGTAATTGATATTTTACAAGCTGGCATTCCGATTGCGAGAATTGAGCTTGTTGATGAACTTTCAATGAAACAAGTTAACAAATATAGTGAAACAAACTATAGGGAAGAGCCAACGTTATTTTTAGAGTTTCATGGAAATGAAGCGGGATTAAAACAAGATATTGATTTCACAAAAGAAATTGTTAAAGATCACAAGTGTAAGGCTGTTTCATTTGAAACAGAAACAGCAGCAAGAAATAAATTATGGGAAGCAAGACATAATTTAGCATACGCTTATGTTCATAGTTGCCCAGGGAAAAAACTGATGAGTATGGATGTTTGTGTACCAATTTCAGAGTTAGCAAGTGCAATACAGTATGCAAAAGAGACTTTAGATGCTATGGGAATTGTTGGGGGAATACTTGGACATGTCGGAGATGGGAATTTTCACGTTCTATTAATGGTGAATCCAAATGATACAGAGGAAGTGCATAAAACAGAAGCGGCAAATGAAAAAATTGTGATGTATGCTCTTGAGCGCGGTGGAACATGTACAGGTGAACATGGGGTAGGGATTGGTAAACAAAAATATCAAGAAAAAGAGCATGGAGCAGCACTTCTTGTGATGAAAAAAATGAAACAAGCTCTTGATCCGAAAAATATTCTGAATCCAAATAAGATTTTTAAAATTAAAGAATAGGGAATGATTCTGTCAATGACCCACGACTGAAGTCGCGGGTTTGGAAACTTTGCTTCCGTTGGGGAACAAAATTTAAATAAAATTGAGACGATGCTTCACTTGAATATTGAAGCCTTAACCGTTCTGTCCTCTCTTTATGTACGTGACTATACAGATGTTGAAGGAACGCAAATCATCAATATTTCTTCAGGAGGAGGATACTTGATTGTTGCTGATGCTGTGACCTACTGCGCGACAAAGTTCTATGTAAGTGCCTTTACAGAAGGTCTCGCACAAGAATTGAAAGGAAAAGGAGCAGCCATGCAAGCGAAAGTCTTGGCTCCTGCTGCAACAGAGACCGAATTTGCGAAACGATCCTATGATGTTGATAATTTTGAATATAATGGTGTTGTTCCTAAGTTCCATACAGCTGAACAAATGGCCGGTTTCTTGCTCGATTTATATGACAGTGGGAAGGTGGTAGGAATTGTGAATGGAGAAACGTATGACTTCGAATTAAGAGATCCGATTTATCCGTATGTGACCAGGACAAGAAACTAGTTTTTGAAAATCCCAACATAACAAAAAGCCGATAGTTCTGAAGTGACCCCAAAAAGTTAGACACATTTTAACAATTGGGGTCACTTCATTACTACAAGTTCTTTTTTATTTTTCCTATAATAGCAAATGTAATTTCAAGGCTTATAATTTGTTATTTGCAAATATAGAATCTTCTAAGTGAATTACAGGGTATTGTTTAGAATCTAAGTTTTTAGTTATGACTGGATATAGTTCCATTTTTTTAGACAAATCAGTGATTGAAGCGCTCACTGTAAACCCGTTTTTCGTATATAGATATATATGGAATTTATCATTCTTAGTCGGCAAAAAATTAATCTCAGATATTATACTTTGTATTTCGCTCGGTAATTTATTTAACTCCGAAATAAGTTTTCTAAGTTGTTTTTCATCATTTCTAGTAAATTGTTTTATTACAGGTACACTTTTGGAGATTTTATCATTTGTAAATTTATCCAACATTGTACCATTTTCAAGTAGAAGATAATACTTATTATCTTTAATCATATATGCAACAGTGCTATTTTCTTTAACATTAATAGTGACTCGACTTGGAAAGTTCTTTGAAATTTCGACTTCTTTAATCAGATTATTTTTCTGTATTCTTTTTTTTATATCTTCTTCATGTAAATTCCAATAATTATCTTTGTCGCTTAAATTGGATAGACTTATAATTTCTGCTTTTGAAATTATTTCATTTCCAGTTACATATATTGTTGAAATTTTTCCAAAGCGATTTAAAAATAATAACAAAATAAAAGTTATTAATACACATATACTTAATGCTTTTTTCCTTCTAGCTGCTTTTAAATTTCTACTTTGTATTAGTTGTTGATGACGAACCTGTTGGTTAAATGGATATACATTATTTTGATTCATAATACCTTCCTCTAGTAGCCTATTATATTCCATTTAAAAAAATGCTCTAACATTTGTTGTTTAGTATGTTAATGGCCATCATGTACATATTTCGACTTTTTTACACTGCAGGGTGTATCCCCTAGCCCTGAAACGGACATAAATTCCTAAAACATTATATACATAATAGGATAATTTCTCAATATAGTTATAATATACAAGTGATATTCTTCACAATTAAATAAACTGATACAGCATTTTAGATTTCTAATTAAAAAATTAGTAACATTTAGTGATATAGTAAATCATCTCTAAGTGTTCTTAAAAAAATATCACCATTTTGTAAAATAATCAAGGTATCGAAAGAAATTTCATTCTCCCGATATCTAATATAGGGAATAAGGGAAGTAATGCTAAGAAAGATGAATGATTATTTTCGTCGCGGGACTGAGAAGATGCCACCTCTAAGCGAAGGGTAGGTGGCGAGTAGTTCATAAATGCTTCGTAAAAAATTACATAAACAAAGGGAGAAGAGTGATAAACATTCTTCTCCCTTTGTCTGTAATTAGGGTTAGCATTATACTAATAAATATACGCTGTTGTGAACTGCTAGATGAACAATCCACTTCTAAGATTTTAACAGAAATAAATAATAATATGATATGCAATATTGCATATTAAGATATAGGTGTTCGGTATATACCCTAAATTGGAAGACTTGTATTTTATATTAAGTATATACAAATAAAGAATAATCCGCCAGTATCTAAATTGGCGGATTATTCTTTATTTTTTCCATTCTGTAAGTGTAACATCCCATAGTAATACATCGGTATCAATGAACTTGATACAAAGTTCATTTGCTTTATCCAACTCTATTTCAAAGGAACTTTTTGATGTAGATATGTTTTTTTCAGAGAATTGAACTGTTTGTACATCTTTTCCATCCACAGAAATAATTATCTTTCCAGAACGTTTACTAGCACCATCTGGGATACCAAGATAGCCCGAAATTTTTACATATTTACCCTTTAACAAGTATTTAAATTGCTGAAAATCTGTTCCATTACTACTATACATATTTAATTTAGATTCAATTTTTTTATGAGCAATTTCAAAACTATGGAAATTTTTATCTTTCGGTGCATATCCATTAGTTTCTGTCAGTTGATTTAGTCCTATAATAGTTCCGTTTTTGAGAGAGTGTTGCTGCTTTTCTAATGATTTGTTAAATTCACCTACAACAACAATCAATCCTAAAGTAAGGATTGATGCTGTTACACAAGTAATAATAAGTTTTTTTAAAAAAGTATTTGAACGAAATCCTATTTTATATGCAGCAAATCCTATTATAGCACCCATTGCATTCACAATTACATCATCAATGTCAAAACCTCCAAGAAAAGTTAGCATTTGTAAAACTTCTAGTATAAGGATTGAAATACAAAATGAGGTAATGAATCGAATGAAGCTACAGCGGTATAACAAAGGAATTAGTACTCCAAAAGGTATGAATGCAGTTAAATTCCCAAAATTAAAAACCCATAGGTTAAAGTCTTCTTCACCTGTCATATTTGGTAATCCTAAAGGAATACTAGTCGGAATTAACTGGTATTGGTATTCATAATTAATATATTTTAATCCCAACCTATCAAAACCAAGAAACATAAAGTAAAGTATTAAAATTGAATAAAAACCTAATATTGTGAGGACAATCTTACGATGTTTACCTTTGATAATAAAACCTCCTATTACTCAAGAATATTCGTATTGTTTTTATTAAATATGTATTTTTAAAATATAACAATAAAAACATATTAATATAAGTAATAATGATGTATCAACAAAAAAATAATTTGTCAAAAAGTTAAATTGATAAAGGTGGTGAATAAGTATATCGGAATCAATTTTTGATGATTTATTTATTTTAAATGTCGTTTAAACGTAATTTATATTTTTGAATAAAACTTATACACTACACAACTTTAAAAAGGTATTTTATACAGTTCATTCATAAAACGATTATTAACAATTCGATAAAATTTGTGAGGATTCAAAAAACATTTTTCAAACAATAACAAAATTGTGGAACACGCTTGTTGAGAAGATTGAACATGAAATGTGTATAATCCGTAGGACAGGGTGCTTACAATTTAGATTTTGAATAAATTTATTGTGGAATAAATTTCATAAAACTTATATATAAATATATTAAATTATTGTCGTTAAAGATATCTCTAAAGACTCTAAATAGAGAAAGTGTTCTTTAATTTTGTTTGACAGGAAAATTTTCATTTGTATAATTAAGAAATGAGTTTATCTAGGTATTGTTATTTTACTTTTCATTTGAAAATGGATCTATCGCTCTCACATTAGTAGTTATGCTAGTAACAGACGGATTGGAAACGTTTAATATAATGTCGTTTTTATTTGATTTACAATGATGTTTATTATTTCTGAAAAGTACGAATACTCCTGTTTAATAACATATTAATAAGTTTACTTGGGTATTTGAAGTTGTATTATCGTTAATCGTAAAATGCAATATACTAAATTAGTTAATGATTTTTTATTAGAAATCTATCAGCTGTAATAAACTTATTATTTTTAATTACATTTAGAACTGTATTATTTTAATATATTGTACTTAAGAGGAGAATGAAATGAAACAAAAACAGAAAAAAAATACTAAAAAAAGTACGATTCCCTTAAGGTTGAATATATTGTTTTTCTGTGTATTTTTACTATTTTCAGCTGTTATTATTCAGCTAGGAAAAGTACAAATCATTGATGGAGAGAGTTATAAGAATATAGCGGAGAAACAAGGGAATTCCACAATCAGCATTCCCGTTCCACGTGGGCAAATTTTTGATCGGGAAGGAGAAAAAGTTGTTAACAACAATGCTATTCGTACTATTACATATACAAGGATGAAGGGTGTAGATTCAGAAGGCATTCTAAAAACAGCTAGAGATCTGGCAAACGTACTTGAAATGCCAGAAGAAGACATAAATAAGTTAACCGAAACAGATAAAAAGGATTTTTGGGTAAAGTTAAATAAGGAAAAGGCTCAAAAAAAGATTACAAAACAAGATGAGGCAAAATTCCGAGCCAAAAATATTGAAGGGAAAGAGCTTGATAAAAAAATAGAGGAATTAAGACGAGAACGTATCACAGATAAAGAACTAGGCGAATTAACACCAAAAGATTTAAAAGTATTAGCTATTAAAAGTAAAATGAGTTCGGGCTACTCAATGACACCTCAAATTATAAAGAAAAATGTGCCTGAGAAAGAATACACCATTATAAGTGAAAATTTAGCTAAATACCCAGGGGTAGATACAACAGTTGAATGGGAACGTAATTATGTAAATGGTGATTTATTTCGTTCGGTATTGGGTAATATAACAAATTCTGAAGAAGGACTGCCTAAAGAACACTTAGACTCTTATATGGTACGTGGTTATAGCCGTAATGATCGCGTAGGAAAAAGTTATATTGAACAACGATATGAAGATGTATTACATGGAACAAAAGCAGAAATTAAAAATATTACTGATAAAGAAGGAAACATTATTCGAACGGAAACCGTTTCTAAAGGGAAAAGCGGAAACAATGTAACGTTAACAATAGACATGAAATTACAGAAACAGGTAGAAGAGATTATTGAAAAGCATTTAAAGGCTTTTAAAGGTTCGGAACGTTTATTAGACCGAGCATTTGTTGTTATGATGAATCCAAAAACGGGGCAACTTTTATCTATGGCAGGGAAAAAATTAGTCAAAAAAGATGGAAATATAGAAGTGGAAGATTATGCTTTAGGCACAATGACAAGCTCCTACGAGCTTGGATCTACTGTAAAGGGAGCAACACTTTTAACAGGATATGAGACAGGTGCCATAACACCAGGAACATATTTTTATGATGCACCAATGAAATTTAAGGGAACAGCAAAAGCTAAGAAATCTTGGAAAGACTTTGGAACTATTGATGATATAAGGGCATTACAAGTTTCATCTAACGTGTATATGTTTAATACAGCTTTAAAAATTGCAGGTATAAATTATGTACCGAACAGTTCTTTAGATATTAAAGCGGCTACATTTGATAGGATGAGATATTATTTTGGGCAATTTGGATTAGGAGTTTCGACTGGAATTGATTTACCAAATGAAACGTTGGGACAACAAAAAAAACAAAATTATCAACCAGGTTTTTTACTAGATTTAGCTATTGGTCAGTTTGATACATATACGCCTTTGCAACTTGCACAGTATGTTTCTACCATTGCAAATGGGGGGTATCGAATGAAGCCGCAGATTGTACAAGAAATTCGGGAGCAAACAACGCAAGAAGAAGATATTGGTAAGGTTGTACAAACTATGCAACCCATTGTGCTGAACCGCGTAGATATGAAAAAGGAATATATCGACCGAGTACAAGAGGGCTTTAGGCAAGTGTTCCAAGAGGGTGATGGAACTGGTGTGAGGTATTTTCAAAAAGCTCCTTATAAACCAGCTGGTAAAACAGGAACAGCGCAAACAGTTTATGGAGGCGAGGACCCTGTTGGTAGAGATTCAGAAGGGAATCGTATTCATTGTTACAATTTAACTTTAGCAGGATATGCCCCATATGATAATCCAGAGGTTGCATTTTCCGTTGTTGTACCATGGGTAAATGATGATAAAGGTGGAATTAATTCAATGATTGGTAAAGATATCTTAGATGCATATTTCGCTTTAAAAAAGAATCAAGGAAGTAACGTTTCTCCATAAACAAATAAGTGGAATGCTTCTAGTAAATATATATAAACGAAACGCCCCTACATTAAAATTTTGTAGAGGCGTTTTTCATGAAAATAATCAATAAGGAATGGAAAAACATGAAGCAAAAGAACCCAAAATATTGGCGTAATATAACATTGTTTTTATTGATTACAGTGATGCTTATGATAATAAGTTTAAACTTTTTATTATGTAAAATAGAAGGGAAATCTATGTATCCTACTTTACAAAATGAAGAGTATATACTAGTTAATAGAGCAGGTGCAGCAATTTTTCCATTACGTCATGGAGAAATTGTTATTATAAAAAACCCCAATGATCCTAAGTATTATGTGAAAAGGATAATTGGATTGCCAAAGGACAAAGTTAAAATAGAAAATGATATTCTGTATATTAATGGAAAGGAAAAAAAAGAAAACTATATTTATAAAGATTTAAGTAATAAATCCAAATATCTTGCTAACTTTGAAGAAAGAGAAGTACCTTCAAATAAATTATTTGTAATGGGGGATAACCGTTACCATAGTAAAGATAGTCGAAATGGTCTGGGATATATTGATAGATCTAGTATTGTAGGAACAATAATATATCAATTTTAATTATTTGAATTTTGATATTTTGTATCTAAATTCAAATGGTAGTATTGCTTCATAAAGTAACTAAATAATGGATTTATGATTTGAAATGATGGAAAACAAGGGAAAACGTGAAACATAGAAAAGAAATAGTACATTACAATGACAAGATGTTAGAAACCATGAGGAATAGATAAAAATAATTATAGTGAATGTATATCACATAGTACTTGATGAATAGCAAAAAGCCCTAGCTAGGTGCAAAGCTAGGGCCCACAGTTTAATTAGATTGCCGACTACTGACTATCTACCTATCAAGTATAACATATAGTTTCTAAAAGTTTAATAAATGAATTTTGTAAATTAGTGAACAAAGAGGAATGTATAAGGGGCACGGCAACGATTCCTTCTTTTTGGGGCTACTCAAAATAGCCACGATCTTTTCATAAACAGAGTGTGGCTATTTTTTAAGTGCTTAATTTTTAAAGGTCTTTTTATTAAACTGTCCATTTTATAGGGTACAGTTCAGAGGGAAATAAGCATTTTTGCTATTTAGACTCACACAAATGATCTGTACATCAATTTAGCCTTGATAAACAGATCATTTGTAAGATGATAATTCATTGTAAAGAAGTAAGGATTACATGAACGCTTTTAAAAGAGTTGTTACTAACGGAATTACTCCACCTAAAAATGATAAAATTGCAATTGCGATTGCCATAATAATTCCTCCTTCTCAAATTTCTGAATATTAAGAACTTTGTAAGTTTATTATATTATAAGTTTAAGAATATAACAATATATTTTTAAATTTATGGGGGGATTTTTAGAATGTTCCTGTATTTTAATGCTGATGTAATTTTGAAATATACTCTGACTAAAATAGACAGAAGAAATAGAACTACAAGACAAAGTATAATAAAAAGAACCAGCCAAAATTAGAGGGATTTTCGGATATGGCGGGTTATTCTGTGAATCGTTTCCGTACCCCATGAATAGAATATTCATAATGTGACATAGCATCATTTTTGATGAAATGGAATTAAAAGGAAGTTAATGCGTCTATGATAATAATAAAGGAGATGATTATACTGAATATCTTTTTCTATTTCTTACTCATTCTGTTATTTCTTCTTGTTGATTACTATTGTTTAGATATGGATAACAAAAGATGGGGATGGTTTAAAAAAGAAGTAAAAAGCAAAAAACAATCTTTTTTACTCTAGTTCTTCTCTTAACCTTCATAGGATACATACTTATTGATGCTGAATACTTTAAAATCTGATGTCTTTAGTTAGCTAAAGAAGCCAATTTTTCTTAAGAACTCAATAGTTAATATCACTCACTTCCAATAGAGATGATTATGTGAATGGAAAATCCCTTTTCAGGTTACAAATATCTTTTGCAGTCTAAAACATTTTTATGAAATATAATTTAGTTGGTTTAGAAAGAATAACATTTTTATACTTGAGGATAGAAAAATTCTTAAGTTGATGAGTAGGACGTACCGCCCACATTTTAACGAAAATATACGCTAAGCAAAATTCGGCATGAAAAAGCGTTGATTTTACTAATCTAAGAAAATCCCCTAATCTCAAAAGCGTCAGTAAGTATTTGAGACAAATGCACTTCAACGTAAAAAACGTAAAATAAGCTAAAAATAGCTTAAACGGTTTCTCAAAACTTATCTTTAAATTAAAATCCCAATTGAAATCATGCTGTTGGTTTTTGAAAATCTCTTAGCGTATAAAAATATTAAAATGTGCGTGCTACACCTTTTTAAATTTCTGTTCAATCTTATCATGTACTGATTCGATTTTTTCAGGCAACACAAATAAATACTGGATAAGGACTTCTAATAATTCTGTTAATAAAGCTACTGTTTCATCATCAATTTCCTGTTTCAATTCAAGCATCTCATAAAGAGGGCTGTCTGGATGAACGAGGTGGCCAACATCTTGAATCGGTTTAGTTAAATCGATATATTTTGGCAATTGCTCAAATTGCTGGGAAAGAGGCTGCCCATTACTTTTCTCTCCAAGAAAATGTTTGAGGACACTTTCAAGAACTCGTTTTGACATTACTGCAGCAGCAGAATTATCTTTTGACTGACTGACATTTAAAGTAGAGCGATACGCCCTGACAAGGTCTATAGGGACATGTTTATTGCGTTCGAGCTGATCCGAAGGATCTTTTAAATCCGAAGGAATATAAATATAAACTTCTACTTCTTCATTTATTCGATTCATATAATCATTAAACATAATCACGAATTCTGATGGCTTTTTACATTCAAAACAAAGCCCTTCTGCGAATAATCCTCTTTTTGTAACTTGGTAAAAATTCGTTTTTAACGTAAATTCACTTGATTTACCGCATTTAGGACACTCGCTTTTGACATTTTTCGGCACCTTTAAATACCCATACTGGGTATGAGATGAAATGGCTCCTGGCAATATTTTTCTCATTTAAACCTCCTAAAAACTCAACCCTAATACGTAACTTATATAAATATTTCTGGTAACTATTCAGTCACCTCATGAAGATATAAGGTATTTGGAAAAATTCACCAAAATATGTTTGCCTGTTTTATCACAAGATGTAGTGTTATCGCACATGTTTGTGTTGTAGCAAAAAAATAGACCGAATTTTCGCCTATGAAACTCCTAAATTAAAGGTATTGCTGAGCAGTTATTATTTCCGTATAGTGTATAATTGATAATACAAATTTTTAAAGATATAGAAAAAGTATAACTTTAAAAATTATAATTACAATATGTAATATATGGAAATAAAAGTTTTTTCTAGTAGAGTATCATCATAAATGCCCACATTTTAACACCAAGAAAGAGGAGGAAATATTATGGAAATCACAATGTCAATTTTAAAATTTGTAGGTGGATTACTTCCATTCGTACAAGAGCTTTTAAAAGCATTTATGTAAGTTCATTATTTAGCAATTATTTATAAAAATTATCATACAAATGATCTGTATATCAAAGATGAATTGATGTGCAGATCATTTGTGTGAGCAAAGTCCCTTTAGACATTATGAATGGACTTATTTAACTTGCTTTATGCTTAGCGTACAGACAGCTACTGTACGTTAAGAGATACTTGTTCAGAAAATCATATGTTTATGAACAAAGGATAAATCGATATTGGATTCACTATTCTATTATTTAATTTTATAATCTGTTAATTTTTAATACAGAGAACATACAGACTGTAAAACAATCAAGTAAAATTAAGAATTTGTAATTAGATGATGGTAAAGCTCAGGTATGTTTTTCATACAAAAGGATTTTTTCACCCCTCTAAGTAAAATAAAGTTAGGTATTGTATTTTTTAATAATATCCAGCTGGTTTTATGTTGAATTTGATTACCGTAAAAATATAAATAAGTTAATAAAGAAAGAGGTTTATGTAAATATGGTTCATTACAACAATCAAGATAGCTTACATCGAGTATTTACATTAAAAGGAACGATTATAAGGGGTATTTCCCCTCGAATTTTATTATATATATGTGTCTCAACAGGTATGGTTATAATTAATCACTATTATGTAGAAATAAATATAAATCAAACTCCATGGGTTATTGTTGGTGGAGCTTTAGGTTTACTATTAGTATTTCGGACCAATACTGCCTATGATAGGTATTGGGAAGGAAGAAAGTTATTTGGCGGTGAGTTTTTTAAGTCATTGGGATTCTAAAGGGGAAAATACGGATCAGGAGAAGCTGAAGTTTTTACATCTATTAATTGCTTTTTCAAAATTGGCTAAACAACATTTGAGAGATGAAAAAGATTTATCTGAAGTAAAAGATTTGTTTAAATTATGTTCTGATAAGGAAAAAAAGCTATTGATTGAGTCAAACTATTTACCGATTACTATTGTGTTTATGTTAAAAACTATCCTATCAAAAGGATTAAGATCTGGTCACCTTCACCCCAATATAATAATTAATATGGAAGCTGATTTGAATAATCTGCTTACTGCTATTGGTGGATGTGACCGTATCAAAGCAACCCCTATTCCTTTTGCATATTTCGCCCATATAAAAAGTTTACTGATTATATTTTGTGGGACTTTACCAATTGGTCTTGTTGATAGTCTCGGATGGTTTACAGTGCTTGCAACTACGTTTATTAGTTTTGCATTTATAGGGATTGAAGCGATAGGAGTTGAAATCGAAGATCCATTCGGCCATGATCCAAATGACCTTCCACTAGAAGGGATTTGTATAGGAGTGGAAACTCATTTATTACACTTATACAATCAAAATAATCTATTAGAGTCGTCAGCTTTAAATTCTCATAAAAAAATCATCTAATTGCATATTTCATGAGACTTTTTAAATTATTTATTCATATCATTAACAAAAAGAGTTCTATTCATTTAGAACTCTTTTTATATTCTCTTCATAAATGAATTCAAAAGTAGAAATACATTTAATAAAACACACATGGACTTTTCTTTATATCATAGCTTCAGTTTAATGATAGATAATTACCATGTAATTAGCAGTGCTAAAAAAATACATATGATATTTTTATCTCCAGAGTTATATGATAGTGAACTGTTTTACGTTAATACCACGAAATTTCCTCAATTTCGTTTTTCATACTTCTTCATTATGTTATATATTTTTGTAAATTTAATTTTGGTATTTATCATTTTTCTCTAAGGTGTTTTGAGGGAAAATAATTCTTCCTTTTTGATATAACTTAATATTAACTACTTGAGATTTATCTAAAGGTCACTATTACGCAATTTACTAATAACAAATAACCAATTACATTTCAAAATACTATTATGAGAGTGTAACTTTTTTATTATGTAATTCATTTTAAAAGTTGAATTTATATGGATGATGGCTTGGTTTTTAAATCTTGTCAAGAGCGAATTTTCCGCTTAACCACGGCTTTATATTTTTTATATAAATATATAATATTTCTCCGTGCTATAATCCACTCATGAAATGTGCACGTTTCTAAAATATAGAATCATAAGAGAATTGAATTGAGGAATAGTTGTATGTATCCAGCTATTTGCGGGCAGTAAGAACCCCATCTCAAAATTCAGCAAAAGCAAAGAAATTAGGTGGGGGTCGGGCTGCTCGTAAAAGTCAGATTGGTGAGAGCTAATACCCATTGAGGGATGAAGCCCCCTACTGATTAAAGTTTCACTTTATCTTGATAATGACTTGTTTCAATCAGTTACTCAATAACCCTTAAAATAGTGAGGTAAACAATATGAATCAAATACACAATGGAATTATTTTTACTGCAATACCAAATAAATCGAATCAATATTATCGACCATTTTATGAAGATCTTATTTATTTTAATGAGAACCTAAATGAAAATAAAGCATTTACCGATCAACTTATATCTTTAACTGTGGAAGAACAAGACTTTGATACAAACTTTTTTGAGTATGACGACATTTGGTTAAGAGACGTTGCACCAGTTGTAACAAATCACCTCGTTAAATTTAAATACCAACCAGATTACTTAACTGAAAGTCAAAGTCGATATTTAAATCAACAATTCAATAAATGGCTGAAGAAAAATGACTTTGAATATATTACTTCCCCATTGATATTAGATGGCGGTAATCTCATTTGGAATAAAAAAGATACAATTATATTAACGGATCGTATACTTGACGATAATTATGATTGGACAGAAAAAGAAATTATAGAGCAACTGGAATGGGATTTAGATGTCAGTCGAGTTATTATCATTCCTTCTGAACCAGGAGATGTGCTTGCACATGCAGACGGTATGATTAAGTTTATTGATGAACATACAATGTTTATCAGTGACTTTCTAGGAGATTACGAATTTAGGCATAGCATTCAAGAGATTATTCGAGAGCAAATGCCTGAAGCGGAGTTTGTAGTTGTTCCTTCTTCATATACAGAAGAAGGACAATATGATCAAGAGATAGCATCAGCCAAAGGTTTATATATAAATATGTTAGAAACAAGAGATGCTCTCTATGTTCCTAGGTTTGGATTATCTAAAGATCAGGAAGTCTTACAATACATCCAAAAACATACTGATAAACATGCGATTCCAGTTCATGTAGGAGATATATCGACAATGGGAGGCGCAATTAATTGCTTAACGTGGTATTGTCCCATTCATTTGTTACCTCAAAAATTTAAAAGAATGAAAAGTCGGGAGGATGAATTCTCCATTTCGGATTTTTTTAATTGGAAATGATGTCTGTTTGCAAACTCCCTGTAAAAAATATAATACCTTTCACGTTCATACCTATTATGAGAGTAAAAGGTTATTATATGGGATTATAAAAGACGTAGTGAATAAAGTTACTCAAGGAGTATTTAAATGTATAAAATTACTGAATTTTCTCGAATCTGTAAAATGAGTACTCGGATGTTGAGACATTACGACAAAGAGGAAATACTGAAACCAGCATATGTTAATCCCATAAATGGATATAGATATTATGAACAGGGTCAATTGGAAGTGGCATTACAAATCAAAAAACTAAGAGAGTACAGATTTCCTCTCTCGAAAATCAAAATAATTCTTCAGTCATCAGACCAGAATTCACTTATCAAACATATGCAATCGCAAATTATGGAGTTATCACATGAAGTGAGAGAACATTTACAGGTTATTTCCGAAATGAGTGAAATGATAAATAGGAACATAGATCTCATTTCAATCCAACGTAGACACTACGATATATTAATTGGAGTGAGAAGTGAAATAACTGTCATAACGCAAAGATTACAAATCGATATTAATGATATAGATGAACATTTTGATTTCTTATATGAAAAAGTACAAGTGAATAATTTTCAAATAATAGGTTCTCCATCCGCCATCTTCTATGATGAAGAGTATATTCCGAATCACAGTGATATTGAATTAAGAATTCCAATTATTTATGAGAACACTGGAATTTTATCATGGGATTGGGAGATAAAAAAGCTAGCTCAGCATCAAATTGTTACTACCTTGCATCATGGGAGTTATGACGATATAGGTTACGGTTATATGGCACTAGAAGAATGGATTAAAAATAATGGATATCTGATAGTTGCTCCACCATGTGAAGTCTATTTAAAGGGTCCTGAATGCGATTGCCCAGTAGAGGATTATGTGACGCAAATTTATTTTTCAGTTATTAAAAAGTAACAACAATAATGATTTGACCTTGACACTATGTTAACGTTTATTCTATTTTCAAAAGCAATTTATCTTAATAAAAGGAGTAGAAAAATGAAGGGAATTCCAAAGAAAGCACTAATGGTCATTTGTCTGATTTTTAATATGGTATTGATTTCAGCATGCGCTCCTGAAGTGGGAGAAGCCAAGCAAAATAGCACTGTTCTGCCTAACCATTTGCCAGACAATGTAGTATTTAAAAATGGGAAAATCTATACTTCTAATGAAAAACAAGATATGGCAGAAGCAGTAGCAATTAAAGATGGTAAAATTATATTTGTTGGTTCCGACAAGGATGTAGAAGAATTTATAAATAAAGATACGAAAGTCATAAATCTACAAGGGCGTTCCGTCCTTCCCGGTTTTGTGGACAATCATAATCATATATTTGAAGCAAAATCACCCGCGGCAGGAAATTGTAGTGTGTCACCAGATGCTTCATTACAAGACCAACGTTCGTATTTAAAGGATTGTCAAAAAGATTTAAAAGAAGGGGAGTGGATAAGCGGATCGGGATTTAGTTTGGAAAGTTTGTTAAAAGACATGAGCGAAGAATCGGAAGAGCAGACTCCATTGCAGCTCCTTGATGAGCTGTTCCCCAATAATCCTGTAGTAATTATGGAAAGAACCTCTCATTCTGTATGGGTTAACTCCAAAGCAATGGAGTTGGCTGGAATGAATAAAGAGACGAAAGATCCACAGGGGGGAAGAATTATTCGGGACCCGGAAACAGGAGAGCCTTTTGGTATTCTTTATGACTCAGCTGGTGATATTGTGATGGAGAAAGCATGGAGTTCACAACCAAATCTGTTTGAAAAAAATTACGAAGGTTTATTGGATGGCTTAGATGAGGTTGCGAAGAATGGTATTACTACAGTTGGTGATGGACGTCTATATTGGAAACGAGGTTGGTTAGATGTCTGGAATAAAGTTAATGATGAGAAAAAGTTAACATCACGAGTAGTACTTCGTCCGTGGGTGTATCCAAATTTAAATGAAGCAGAACAAATTGAGTATTTCAAAAAAATTAGGCGAGACGATTCATCGTCTCGAATGCTTATTAATCAAGTGAAAATGTATAGTGATGGAATTAGTATTAACAGCACAGCTAAAACACTAGAAAAATATAAATTTGAGTGGTTTAAAGGAACTCCATATGGTTTGAACTATATTCCAGAGCAGAAAATGAAATGGTGGTTGACCGAACTCGATAAAATTGGTTATGGTGCATTGATTCATACAATTGGAGACGGTGGAGCAAGAGAGAGTTTAAACGCAATTGAAGCAGCGAAAAAAGAAGGAGCAAAACAACCTTATACGCTCACGCACGTGGAAATGGTAGAAGATAGTGATATTAACCGTTTTGCTGATTTAGGTATTAGTGCGGATTTTCAAGTAGGGCATGATTTTGCGGAAGATCCTAAGCAAAGCTGGGCAAGTATGTATTTTTCAGATCAACAGATGAAACGAATTATGCCGCTAGGACGAATTTGGAAAACAGGAGCAAATGTATCGCTTAGTAGTGATTGGGACGTAAATGAACTGAATCCACTTGTCACTATTTCGAATTCACTAAGCATTGGTGAAAAAGGTTTACCTGATGTATACGCAGCTATTGATGCTTATACAATTAAGCCTGCCAAATCATTAGGACTTGATAATATAGCTGGTTCTATTGAAGTAGGTAAATCTGCTGATATGGTAGTACTTGATGAAAATATAACTGAAATGAGTAAGGATAAGATTCCAGATGCTCAAGTTTTAATGACAATTTTACAAGGAGAAGTAGTTTACCAAAAGGAGAAATAGATGAAAGGAAAAGCTTATGAAATTAATGCAAGCGAATCCAGAAATTTTTAAAGATAAAATCATTAAGCCGTCCAACTATTTAATTGAGCATGTCGGAAACAACCAATATCTATTGCATAGAGAAATTGCAGAATATGAAAAAGAAGCATTTAGAACAGAAAAATTATTTCAATATAAAGGAAGGAGTTTTTTACCAAACATTGAACAGTTTACTTCAGAAGAGCAAGCTAAAGCAGCTGTATACTCTTATTGGGAAGCAATTAACCAATTATATTAAAAGTGGATTAAATCACAGCTTGTTATTCACACAAAGAAACGAAAAATAATTTTTTATTAATGAGCTAAAAAAGAGGGCAGAATCAAAGAGGCCACTGAAAAAGTCCATATAGTTTAAACAAGTGAAGGCTTCCTCGATGAAATCGAGGAAGCCTTCACCATTTTTATGCATAATAGTTGTACTAATTCTAGGTGGTGTCTCGGATGATTTCAAACCAACAATCTCTTAACCTTAGTCCTTTCATGGCAATTTACGATATCGTCGTGCCGAAAGATAATATGCTTCGTCAATTTAATGAATTAGTTGAGTTTTCTTTTGTTTTAGAGGAATTACAGAATAAATATTGTCTTGATAATGGCCGCAATGCATTGCCGCCTGTTCGTATGTTCAAATATTTATTGCTAAAGTCCATTTTTGACTTATCAGATGTAGATGTTGTTGAACGCTCAAAATATGACATGTCCTTTAAATATTTTTTAGACATGGCGCCAGAAGATGCGGTGATTAATCCGAGTTCGTTCTATGTTAGGATTAAAATCATTTAAAACAGCAATCTCTATATTGAGTGGTGTTGAAGCCATGCATATGATGAAAAAAGGACAAGTTGTTTTACCGGACGAATCCGTCCAAAACCAGAAAGAATTTATTCATAAATTGTTTGGCTTAGCTTCATAAGATAGAAATGTAGAGGAAATTGCTATTCTATGATTCTAACTAACATTTTTGCACCAGAACCATATTTAGTCATATACGCTGATCTATGTCTATCTCTTGTGAAACTTTGCAACAGAACCCCAAGAATAATCTACATGAAATGTATAATAATCTGATGAACAATTAGTTTAAAATTAAGTATAAAAGCAATTATCTGGAATCTAATTGTAATTCAGCCTTGTCGCTTGTGAATGTATTGGAAAAATTACAATTTCCAGAGTAGATGGCTCTTGATTCATCACACGAATCAGATTTTTCACATCCTATAAGTATTCCTAATGTTATAAACAATAATAAAATCTTTTTCATTATAATACACGCTCCATAATAGTTAGAATGTTATGATGTACTTAGACTAAGATAGGACTCACTACACATACCCATCAACTTAAGAAATGGGTTGTTTCCCAAGACGAAAAAAAGAGTTGAATGCTCATAAATAACTGTAAAATAATAAAATTTTCGTTTAGGAGCTACTTTAATATCTTAACTTGATCGGAATCGCATGCTACCCTTATAACCCTAAAATTATATACGAATCAATATGTTTACATGCTATAAAATTAATAAAATGCAAAATTGCATATTTAACCTTCTCAATAGAGTGTACTCTATTGAGAATAGGGGTACCGCCACATCGCTATCAAGCTAATAAAAAGAAATGCCCCCTAAAATGAAAAAAAAACGCTATTCTTTCTGTATTGGAGTGAACCCTGAGAATGAGACGATAAAAAACACCTCTCTAAATTTTTTCTAACTTTGCAACAGAACCCACTTACGTATTAATTCAAAGTAAAATCATTCAGAAACAGATAGCTTTAAGGAGATTGAAATTATGGAAACGAAATCACGGAAAATCATTTTAGCTGGCACCATATGCTATACAATTTTAGTTTTATTTTTTATGTTCTTTGCGTTTAACAGGCTCGATAGTGTAACCAGTGTAGAACGGTACACTTTTATTCTTATTCCAGAAAGAGTACCACTTAAATTTCCAGACCTAAATTATTCATGGATTGTTGATTTTGGAAACATTGCTGCTTTTATCCCTTTTGGAATACTATTTCCCCTATTGTATCGTGTCAGATTCGGGAAGTTCATATCCTTGTTTGTCTTAGCGATTCTCGTTCTGGAAACCATTCAGGCTTTAACATATCTTGGTAGCTTTGATGTAAATGATGTTATTTCCAATACATTAGGTGCAATGATTGGCTATGTTACCTATAGAGTTGGATTTTCTTCAAAAATTTCTTATAAAAAGCTCATGGCTTCGACTCTATCTATTGTTGTCCTTATAATTGGAGTCATGGTGGTCTCTGAAATCATCAAAAAAAGAGAAGGCCCTATTCAAACATTAAATGTTATGAAAGAAATGACAGGAACTACACCTATAATCGAGAACCTTCCAAATTTCACCGTAGCAGGTGAGCGAATAGAGCCGAAAATGAACGTGTACAGCAGTGAAGGTGAATCAACTAAAACATACAACTATATTCTTGGGAACAAAGAAAATGTCTGGCTTTATTTCTATTTTGGCATTCCCGACAATGTAGACTTTAAGGGTGAAGCCAAAATAATCGTAGATGGACAAGAAGTATATCGATTAAACGAACAATCTTCTCAAGGAGCAGAGGCTTTACGGGAGTTGCCTTTTAACAAGGTAAACGAGCTGACCATTAGCGTTTCCGGAAACGCTAAGCTGTGGGATATCGGAATCCGCGGAATGCAACATTGGTGGGAGTAAGGAACAGTACATCCTGTATCATCATGAAGTCACTAAGTGGTGGGGAAATTACAGAAAATAAACGTAAAAACGGACTGTTATTCAGGTGGCAGTCCTTAATTTCATTGGAGGGTGTGAGCGCAGAGTGAGTAATTCTATTGACCGCATTTTAGAAAAGATCAAGGGAATTAGAGAAACACTAAACGGGGATTTTCGTATTATCGGCGAGGAGTTTGAGTTCATTTTTTACAAATCTAATGACCCTGGAACCGAGATAGAGACTCTAAAATCGTTTAATTTGGGGTCACCTTACATCGCTATCAAGTTAACATTTTGAATTGCCCCCAAAACCAAAATTTCATTTTTTCATAGGCATATAAGTGTCTATGGGAATTTAGTTCATTTTTTTCTTTTTGAGGAACAATTAATTTCTTAAGTTGATGAACATGCGGCTGAACTCTCGTTCGGAGTAAATCGAATCTTTAATAATTAAAGGACGAAAAAAGAAACATAGAAGTGAAAAACTTCCGTGTTTCTTTTTGATTAATATATTTATTGGAAAAGCATTTTCACAGATGCTTCTGCTATCCTAATTATAGAAGCTATTTTGAACGTAAGAAATTTGTAAGGAATGGATAAGAAAAAAGAAATTTTTCTTGTGTAAGATAAAAATATAAAGAAGAGTGAAAGGGGGATTCACCGTTTGTTAGGATAAAAATAATCATTATGAAGATAATTACGAATTCCATGTTGCCCTTTTGTCATTGGTGGGGATGATAGCTGTGTAGTTAGTACGAAACAACAAGCAACCGCCCATACAATATGAATAGAGGAGAGGAATGCCTTATGAAAACACGTAGTCAAATTACATTTGCAAGTCTTGCCTTATTAATAGCTGGAAGCTCCCTGTTATACACAACGCCAACCTCAATTGTAAAAGCAGATCCCACTGAAAATGTATCTAGTTCGTCACAAACAAGCACTCAACGAGATCGTAATTCCGTCAAGCAAGCAATGCGGGATACATTGGATCTTGGATTCCCGGGGATACTTGCTAAAACTTCTGAGGGTGGAAAAACGTGGGGTTATGCCGCTGGGGTAGCGAATCTGATCACCAAGAAACCAATGAAAACAGATTTTCACTTTCGTATTGCCAGCGTGACGAAGACGTTCACCGCAACGGTTGTACTTCAATTAGCTGCAGAGAACCGCCTGAATCTAGACGACTCCATCGAAAAATGGTTGCCTGGTGTCATTCAAGGAAACGGATATGATGCTAAACAGATTACTATCCGGCAGATATTGAACCATACAAGTGGTATCGCCGAATACTCAAGGTCAAAAGAAGCTGATTTTTTTAAGAATACAAAAAAATCATTTACTGCAGAAGAACTAGTGAAGATTGGACTTTCGCTGCCCCCAGACTTTGCCCCAGGAAAGGGCTGGTCTTATTCAAACACAGGATACGTATTACTGGGTATCCTTATTGAAAAAGTAACCGGAAACAGTTATGCGGAAGAGATTGAAAATCGGATTATTGAACCACTTGAATTGTCGAATACATTTCTACCTGGCAATTCAAGCGTTATTCCAGGCACCAACCATGCCCGTGGATATTTCCAACCAGACGGAGCAATTGAGCTAAAAGACGTTACTTATTATAACCCAAGTATAGGTAGCTCGGCTGGAGATATGATTTCTACTGCAGATGACTTAAACAAATTCTTCTCTTCCTTACTCAGTGGCAAATTACTGAAGGAACAGCAACTAAAACAAATGCTTACTACAGTTCCTACAGGAAGTGCTGAAATCAGCGGATATGGTCTTGGAATCTATGAAACTAAGCTTCCAAACGGTGTCTCGATATGGGGACACTCAGGTGGCATTCCAGGGTTTAGTACTTTTGCTGGAGGTACACTTGGAGGTAAGCATACGTTAGCCGTCAATTTGAACAGCTTAGGAAAAGCTGATAATCCTGATCCTTTTAAAAATATTTTACTTGCTGAATTTAGCAAGTAGGCCTCACCATATCAAAAAAAGAAAATTGTACGTTTAGTTACAATTTGGACACATTTTAACTGATACACTGTACGTTAAGCGCAAAGTTTGTTACAAAAAAACAGCCTTTTGAAAAAAACCATTATTTGTTTACATTCAATTAAAACGATATTATCAGAAAATAAAAATGGAAGACGATCTCACATTAATCGTCTTCCATCCTTAAAAAATAACAAAAAATCATTTTACTTCATCTAACTTATTCATTTTTCTAAGTAACTTAGTTTTTGTTATGTTTCTAGAAATAATAAATAAAACTAAGTTAACCAAAACTAAAATTACATCTATACAAATAACCCAAAAATCACTTTTTATAGAAGAATTAGTTAAAACCAATATTAATAAGCTAATTCCTGAAATTAAACCTACTTTGTTTTGTTCTATTTTTAACATAAAATCATCTCCTTCTAACTATATTACACTATTCTTAATACAAATAATTTATATATTAAATAATTAGTATGTAATGAACTTATGAATGTAAACTTTTTATTATTTGTTTACATTCGTTTCTTTGATTTTATTGACCATATTGTGATTTACTCATTTTTTCTAAAACCACGGATAAAAGTATACATTCAATTCTTTGATATTGTTATCTTTTTTGAATGACTAATTATTACTGCTTATCAACAATTACTCCTCTAACTGCTGCCTTCATATAAGGAGCGTCTTGTAACTGTTGCAAAGATTCTGTTGTTCCTGTAATTACTACACCATATATAGGTAAATCTTTCGGAGAAATATCTTTAATATTTTTATAATAATTTTTAACATCATCATTATTAAATTGATTATTCTCATTTAATTTTTTCATTGCATCCATAAAGTCTTTTGAATTTCTCTTTAAATCTTCTTTTAAATATTCTTCTTTTTTTGTATAACTTCCTTGAAATCCATATACAGACGTAGACATCTCAGCATTCAAAACAGCACCAGTTTTAGGGTCTTTTAAACCTACATAAGTATCTGGGTTATTTTCATTATATGTGTCTACCCAATACCAAACTGGTTGTACATCTTTTGGTAACATTTTTTCAATTTGCTCAACCGGGTTCTGGTGCAAAAACTTTAATCCAGTTGTAAGCAACCTCTAAAACTTGGATATACTGATACTATTACTCTTAAAAAGGTGTGTGATCAGTATGGAAAAGGAAAATTTGTTCAAATGGAAACATTATCAACCTGATCTTATTTTATTAGCCGTGAGATGGTACCTGCGGTACAATCTCAGTTTTCGTGATCTAGTCGAGATGATGGAAGAACGTGGACTCTCCATTGCTCATACAACGATCATGCGCTGGGTTCATCAGTATGGACCTGAATTAGATGAGCGAGTACGTCATTATCTTAAGCCAACTAATGATTCTTGGCGAGTCGATGAGACATATGTGAAAGTGAAAGGGCAATGGATGTATGTGTATCGTGCCGTTGATTCGGAAGGGAACACGATTGATTTTTATTTAAGCAAAACAAGAGACCATAAGGCTGCAAAGCGCTTTTTCAAGAAAGCTTTGCGGTCTTTTCATGTTTCAAAGCCCCGTGTTATCACAGTAGACAAGAACCCAGCCTATCCTATAGCCATCCAAGAGTTAAAGAAAGAAAAAAAGATGCCTACAGGCATCCAACTAAGGCAAGTGAAATATCTTAATAACATCGTAGAACAAGATCATCGTTTTATTAAGAAGCGAGTTCGCCCGATGTTGGGGTTGAAATCACTTCGTACAGCTACTTATATACTCTGTGGCATAGAAGCCATGCATATGATTAAAAAGAAACAGATTCACCAAAGGATGACGTCTGCTCAAAATCAAAAAGAATTCATCCATCAACTGTTTGGAGTAGCTTCATAAACTAGCAATTTAAAGAAAACAGACTCTCTAGGTTTCTAGCGAATGTTTTTGCACCAGAACCAGAAATACAAAGAATAAGTGATACATTACTTCGTATTGTTGAAAGTATAGAAAAATTTCAACGACAAGAAGAAGAGGAAGTTGCAAAATTAAAAAGTCAGTTAAAACATGAAACAGGTTCAGGGGGAAAATATCATCTATTAGAAGAACATGAAGTAGATGAAGCCATCAGAAAAATTGCAAAAACGTCTCAAAACGGAAAAGATTATTTTCATGATGTAAAACTTGCAGAAGAATTAATTCATCTTTTACGGAAAAAACAAAAAGAATTAAGCCGTTTTGGATATGATATTGCAGATGCTGCCAATTCACTGCGAGATAAAGATAATCAGTTGGGCACAAAATTGGAAGGATTAGCGGTGAGATAACATGATAGATTTTATAGGGGAAATTCAAAAAATAGAAAAAGAAATAGAAAAAGCTGTAAAAGATCTCGCAGGAAATGTCGTTGATGAATTACAAGCT
>NZ_KB895595.1:0-36053 GCF_000374885.1 Bacillus sp. 105MF
TCTGAAAACTTTTAATCTCTGGTATTGTACTTTTGGTAAACATGACTTCTAACATAAATTGTGTCCTCCTCCCCTTTCTAACGCTCTACATTGGCATATAAAAAGAAGCTATACAATTGCATAGCTCCTTTTTCAAAACGTATTTTGTTGTATCTTCACATCCAAAAGAATAAAATGGATCCAAACTTAATATTACTATTAATGCCTTCTGCTAATCCCTTTGCACCCATTACAACAACCAATCCTATAGCGGCTCCAATAAACCAACCTTTACTCTGGTGCCTCCCTCTTTCTCCACCCCAGATAAGGTAGTAACCACCGATACAAAATGCGATTGCCGCACTAATGAGTCCTAAACGTTGTGCCCAGGTTAAAACTGCTTCACCTGTGCTAACTAAACTAGACATGCCATCCCCGGCACCTAAAATTAAGTTATTTAATTTAAACATACCCTACACTCTCCTTATATTTAAGTTATACAACTTCACTTGATTGAGAAGGATCTATCGAACATTCAGGTGCCCTACCTTGACCTTTTTCTTCTCCTACAAATAGAGTGAGTGCTTCTAAGATTAATTCTTGATTTCCTTCAATGAACTGTTGATGTTGTGCGTGTAGCCAATTTTGATAACTTTCTCCTTTGACCTTCAGTAACTTTTCTACCAAATCTCGCGATTTCTTTAAATCACGTTGTGTAACAGTTGGAATAGGCAATTTATCACACCGCCTTTCAATTCTATTTAAATATCATAATTCTTCTTCATGTCCTTAACAAAATCTTCAAATTCTTTTTGAAAAGATTGAAGTCCCTTATTAGTTGTATCAGATTGATCAAATTTAATTTCTCCTACTTCGTTTCCTTTATAAAAAAACTTAATTGAATTCCCACCCTGAAACATTTTTGTAGCTTGTAGTGCAACTCCCTCAATTTTCTCGTCAGTATTTACATCTACCATAACTGTTGCCTCATTACTGTAACCCCATACTAATCGTTCGTATGCATTAATATTTACTCCTAAATCTTCCATAACATCCTTCATTTGTGTTTCATATAATTTAAGTCTATCTTGTTCACGTTTTTCTACTTCTTTTCCATAAGAATACACAAATTTTGTTTCTTTATTTTTCTTAATGTTTACTACATCTTGATGCTTTACTTTAATAAATTCCCCTCTTCCTTTGACACTATCTTTACTATTAGAAAATACCAGTGTGGAACCAATCCCTAAGATTGCAACCAATGCAACAATAACGGCAATGATTTTTGATTTTTGAGTCATAATTTGACCTCCCTATTAGTATTAAACAAGCGATTTTGGAGTCTACTGAGAGTTCAGATCGTTTCTCCACATCTGGTTATTATTATAGCAAGAATATTGGGAAAATATCGATTAATTACCATTTATGGCTGATATGGTAAACCCTATATTGGCATGCATATCAGAAACAATCCCGACTCGCCTCTGATAAGCCCAATACTGCACAACGTTTTGGCATGTACGTAGAACCTTGTGTATCTACTGTTTTTCATTTTCATCGCTTCTTTAGAATGTCACACTGGGATATTCCTCACGATTACTTACTCCTACAGATAATGGATACACCGTATCTTTCCCGTGGTCACAGGTGTGTTTTACGTACGCACACACCGAACAATGAATCAATCGTATACCCAAACCCTTCTAGTGACCGTTTCGAAAGGGGGCACGCATGTGAAGTTTTCAAAGGGCAATTGTGCTTTGATAAGGAAAAACTTTCGTTTTGAACGTCTATAAAAATAGTTACGAAATTGTTGGTTTTTCCATTATCATCGGATAAAGCTATCTATCTCAGCACACTCCAAAATCGCTTGTTTGTTCTCAAAAATCGTTTTATTTCCGCCGTTGGCGCACGGTTGTCAATTCATCATTCTGGTTTCTTCTCTTGGCAATTATTTTTTGCTTTTCATCCCTGACTGAACGGACACGGTAATAGATCTCTGCGACCCTCTCAATGTTTCCTGTCGTATCTTCTACCGCTACCGCTCCTTTTAGCTGATACACTTTGCCATCGAATGTTTTGACACTTTGTGCACGTGACGACGATATATCATAGAATGCAAGTCTTTGCTCTTTTCCCATGTCTATCGTCTCCTTTGCAAGGTAAGATGTTTTTGATTTGTCTACCTATTCTGGAAATTCATTTGATGAATTGCACTTCTTAATGTACTCACAATCCCAACTCTAGTTGCTCGCGATCTGGATGTTGTGATGAAACTGTAATAAGATGGATGTTCCGACCCTATTTCCTCCGCAAGGTGTTGTAAAAAATCTTCATTTTCCATTGCTGTATCAATGAATGAAAAGACATTTGCTAGCTCGACACAAATTAACTCTTTTGTTGGAGGAGTATCATATAGTAAAATTCCGACCAACAAATCTCGTGCGGAATCTTCCCAAAATGGATCTTTTGTTTGGCTCCTTGGAATTACCTTCTTTGCTATTGATACTGCTTGCGTGTATACATCTGGAATTTCATATTGTAAAATTGCTGGTTCATTTAATTGCTTAATACCTTGCCAATAGGACTGTACTGCTAATTCTGCTTGTGCCTCAGAAGAACACGATTGGATTTCTGGCAAAAAACTCTTCCCTTCGTATTCAAATAATTTTTCTTCCTGAAATACCTCTGTTTCATGTTCTGCAAGTTCTCGATGAATAAGGTATTGGCTTTCAGCGATTTTTTCAATCAGGTAATTAGCTGGTTTTATTTTCATGTTTTGAAATTCCATAGCGTTCGCTTCCATAAGTTTCATAGACATGCATATTCCCCTTCCTGAGATAAAAAAGCAATAAATTCATTTTCAA
The DNA here is from genome assembly GCF_000374885.1 of Bacillus sp. 105MF. NCBI lineage: Bacteria > Bacillati > Bacillota > Bacilli > Caryophanales > Bacillaceae > Bacillus > Bacillus sp. 105MF. The sequence goes on from NZ_KB895595.1 coordinate 2,847, forward strand.
GTCAACTAAATACACACATAGGAGCTAGTTTAGACACATTCTCGCCTTTCTTCTGTCCGCTCGTAATACTCATGTACGACGCTACAAGCAAGGCTAATTGTTGCGTATTCTGAAATATCTTCTTCAGAACACTTCAGCAACTGATAGGCTGGATGATTTTGATTTAAAACTCCCATAATGTGAGAAAGAACATAAGGGTTTCTTTCTAATTCTTGTAAAAAAATCTGTAAGTCAGCAGGTGTCACTTCCTGTTCCTCGTCCCTGGGCAAAATATTGAGATACAACATGCTTCCTGTGATGAAATCTACAACTGCATCTTCCCAAAAGATTGGAGAATTTAATTGATAAAACGAGCTCTCTTTTACCATCTTCTCCGCATGCGCCCTAGCAAACACTTCTAGTGGATTCCACTTTCCAGCCTTAACCTTTCTTATATCAATTGTCACAGTATTGTTTTGTTCATATCCATCTAACTCTTTTAGGATTGGAAGATATATAGGAGTAGATGCTCTCCCAATATACATTCCATCCTCTACAGCACTTATTTTCTTCATACCAAGTTCCTCCTTGTATTTTGATAGTCTTGTAATAACCTCATTACAGTGAGAATGATTGAGTACGGGAAGCAAATAAGAGTATCACTCTGAAGATGTCATTTTTCATGTGAGACAAAAGAAAAGGAGTAGCCCCCAAATGGGGAAAGCAAATAATGACGCATATATACATCCTCGAAAGAAAGCGAATGGATCATCTTCCTTTTCACTAAAATGCACTGAATGCTGTTCTAATTTGTACATGCTATCTTCTCCTCTTCCTTTATCTATTTTTCATCACTTCGTGTTCTTACGTGTTTTAAGTGCATAGACAGCCCCTAGAAGGCTTGCCGCAACTAAACCTAACCCAATCCACTGCAAGTAAGATGTATCCTTACCACCAGTCTCTGGGAGCTTCCCTTCCACTTTCTGTGATGCTTTTTGTTGTTCCTGTGTTACTTGTTGTACCTTCACCGGTGTTGGCTTTTCTGGTGTAGATGGCTGGGGTTTTACTGGTTGCTCTGGTGTTTGGACTTTCTCGTCTTCCACCTTATGTCTCAAAATCTCACCATCTGTTTTAATTTCAAACTCAAAAATTGTTTCATTGATTTTATATCCGTTCGGTGCTTCCACTTCTCGGTACGTATACTTCCCAGCAGGTAATCTCTCAAATTTCGCTAGTCCCTTGCTGTCTGTCACACCTGAAACGACAACTTTCTCATTTTGATAGATTTCAAACTTCGCATTCGGAAGAAGCTTTCCGTCAGCTACATCCACTTTCGTGATGTAGAGTGAGCCGTAGATTTTCTTGTTTGTTGCTTCAAGAGAAATCGTTTCTCCATCTTTTTTCACAGAGAAAGGAATTTCTTTTGTACTCAGTACATAACCAGCAGGTGCTTGTTTCTCAATGAACTTGTAGCCGTCTCCAAATGGAAGATTTTCTACTACAATTTCACCATTTTCATTCGTTGTGTACTCGCCTACTAGCTTGCCTAATCCATCTTGTAATTCATATACAGCATGTGCAAGTTTCTTATTTTTGTCCTCTTCATCTACTTTCACAAGACGAACGTTCGCTTTTGCAATCTTGTTTGTTACAAGATACTCATATTTCTTACCGTTTTCCTGAATCTTGATGATGTGCTTAGCATCGTTCAAAACAAGATGTGGCAACGTTTTTGATTCTCTAAAAGAGTATGTGCCATACTCTAAATTCTCAATGTGTGCCGTGCCATCTTTCCCAGTCAAGACTTTCTTGATTTCCTTATCGTTACGGTCATACAATGTAAACTCGACACCTTCAATCGGCGTACCATTTTCATCTTGCTTTTTGATCAGAACATCCGCTTTAATGAGACGGTTCATAACATCAAACTGAAGCGTTTTTCCATTCTCTGTAATAGAAAACGGATATTTTTTATCATTTTTCACATAGCCTTCTGGCGTTGCTTCTTTGAAGTAGTAGTCGCCATATTTCAATGCGTCACTCGTTGCAATTCCATCTTTGTTTGTCTTGATTTTTGCAACCTCTTTGTCACCTTTCGCAGTGTAAATGATGAAAGAAACATCTTTCATTGGTTTCTTTCCGTCATCCACCTTACTAATCGAAATCTTCCCAAGAATCAGTTTATTTATGATATGCTTCGATACAGTCTTCCCGTTCTCAGTGATTTGGAAAGGGTATTTTGTATCATCAGAAACAAATCCTTGTGGTGCCTTTGTTTCTTGTACGAAATAGGAAGTGCTGTATGGTAAGTTTTCGAATGTTACTTTACCAGCTTGATCTGTAACAGCCTTTGCTACTTCTTTTTTACCATCAAAAACAGTAAACTCTACACCCTGTAGAGGCTTTTTCTCTTCATCTGTTTTCAAAACAGAAAGATTGCCACGAATTTTTTTGTTCGTAACAGAAACCGTTGCTTCTGAAGCTGTTTGAACTTCTACCGCTTTCTCTTCACCAGATAGTACGTATCCTTCTGGTGCTTTGACTTCTTTTACTTTGTATGTATGTCCGCTCGGTAAATCGTTTAAGCGAGCAACGCCATCATTTCCTGTTGTGATTGAAGTCACTTTCTCACCAGCATCATTAAATACATCAAAAACCGCCCCAGCTAATGGTTCACCCTGTTCTCCTATCTTCTTAACAAGTAGAGAGCCTTTGGATTCCCAATTCACCATGAAATCAGCGGATACTTTTTCTTCACTACGTTCTAACACGACAGTTGCATCTTGGATAACGTCTGTTCCTTTGAATGCAACCGCTTGAAGCTTACTTAAATTTGAAATCACCTTAAGTGAAAATTCTCCAGTTTTGTTGTTTTTTGGAATTAATAGGCGAAACTTTTCCCCAACAGAGAACGAATCTTTGGCTTCCCCATTTTCATTTACAATTTTCACACCGTTTGGTGCATTGTTTGTTTGAACATGGAAGGAACCTTTCGCATTCGTTTCTACCGTGTATAGGTTCGTTTGGAAGTATTCTCCGACTAATTCAGCCTTTTGTTTTTCGACTGGAACAACATTCATATACATATCTTGTGTTTCTTGAGATGCATTCGCTGCTTGAATAATCGCTTTAGCTGCTCTCTCAACGTTCTTATTCGTATGAGTCAGCTCATTCACGTCTAATGACCCCTGGGCATTCCATACTGCTAACTGTGTGGCATAATGCGATTCCTCCCAAGTTGATAAGCCTAACTGTTCAGGCGTTTTTTGTGGATATCCGTTTAACAAGACACGGTACACCACATCATCCGTCTTCCCATTCTCTGGTAGATCATCCCCTGATGGACTTTTGAGGCCTAACGACATACAGTACGCAATGACGTTATTGGCAGTCATAATCAACTCTGTTCGAATTGGTTTGCCAAGGGTATTGCTGTAACTCCAGTCCATTTGATATTTCTGATGATTCATTACTTCTGCGCTTGCAGGTCGAATGGGCAAGAAAAAGCTCATTATCAACATACATACGCTCATGAAAACAGCAAACGACTTTAGATAAAATGGCTTTGGCATCGTAATAGCTCCTTAATGTGCATTTAATTGTCAAAGATCAGTATTTCCATTTGAATTGTTAATTTTTTTTACTATAATTAATTTTATATAGTTACTTTGTATCTTTATTAAAACAAAGTAACTCTTTTTAAATTATTCTCGAACCCTATAATAAGTTGGTATAAAAAAGTATTCTACAGGTTGATTGAAAATAGCAGAGATCTTTTCTGCTCGTTCTGCATTCACTCCAGATTTCCCTTTTTCAATAGCGTGTAATACTTGGGGTTTAATGTGTAGCTTTTGGGAAAGGTTTTCTAAAGAAAGCGATTTATTCACCCTTTCTCGGTACAACATAGTTAATTCAACCTCCTTTCTTTCGATTTAACTACATTATACATCACTTAAAAAGTGAAATCAACTATTTATTAGTATTTTTTTAAAAAATAAATCCAATGTAGTTAAAGGTAACTACATTGGACTATATCTTTACAAGATATTAATTAGAAAGGAATTGAAATATGAGTATTTTTGGTGCCCGTGTAAAAACTTTACGCTTAGATCGCGGATGGAGTATGAAACAATTGGGAGAAGAAGTTAGTAAATTATCTGGATCTCCCTTACCACAAACAACTATATCTAACTGGGAGAATAAAGGTTCAGAACCTCCATATAATATTCTGGTTTTTACTGCTACAGCATTAGAGGTAAGTACAGATTATTTACTTGGAAAAACAGAAGAATTACAATTTGAACAACATACTTTAAAACACGCTGAACCAACACATCCAAACTACACAGAACATGTTATCAACATAGATAACAATATTAATTCATCTTTACAATCCTTAATTCAAGAATTAAAACAAGAAATAAATAATTTACCTATAACAAAAAAAGATTCTATAGATGGTGATTTAAAAGAATACTTAGAATTCTTAGAGTATAAACAAGAGAAATTATTAACTGATTTTAAAACATTCTCAAAATACATTAAATATCAAATAAAAAATCTCTAGTAATAACTAGAGATTTTTTAAATTTATATGGTATTTAATTTAAATAAAACCATAACTATTATTGATATCCTTCAATAATAGTTATACAATAGAACATATACATAAAAACAACTACAATATAGTAAAAAAAACAAAAAATAAACCCTACCGCACACATTTTTAATTGGCATCTCACTTTGGCCGGTGAACCAATTAAAAACTCGATTAAAGTAGGGGGTTTATCTTTTATAATTATACTTGCTACGTAACCATTATAGCATGTAAAAATTATAATGTGAATAAAAACCTCTACTTTTCCAGCGTTTTTCTGTTTATTTGCGGTGGTAAAAATTAGGAGGTTTTTTCGTGTTAATAAAAAATTTTTTACTAAGCAAAGCCAAATCAGAACTAAGTCCTCGACTTAATCATTTATCCAAAAAGCCTGGTTCTATTAATAAAGCAATCAAAAAAGTTATCAAAGAGATTGATAATATCGTATTAGAACATGAAGGTTTTACCACTAAAGAATTTCTTGATTCAAATCGTAGATATCAAGCACTTGAAACAGTGTTATCTTTCCTAGTACAAGAAGGATATTCCCAAGTAAGACAAGACTATATTAGTAAAAAATCCGGAATTTCTAAACCACTTATTAATGAAATGATTGCTTGGCTAGAAGAAATCGGTGTGTGCCAGCAAATAAAAACTCGTAGAAGTGGGAAAAAAGCACCTTCCATCTATATTTTAGCGATCCATTCAAATTATATGGACATCATAAGCTACTTTAGAAATAAATGGGCTTTAGCAATCGAAGTGACAGCTACTTTTTCAAAGCTATTCCAAGAAAAGATATTCAAAAAAGAGCAAACTGAAGAATCTAAAGAGGAAAAACCAGAAAAACGTTCACAAGGTATTTGCCATTTCGATTTAAATACAAACCCTGAAACATCAGAAATCTTAGAAGAATACACAAGTTCAGATCAAAAACAGGTATATGAATACGCTAAAATTCGTTTTAAAAATCATTCCCATGTATCAGATGAAGATTGCTATAAAATCGCAATCAAAATGCCAAAATCTATGGATAAAACACAATTTGATGCTTTCTGTGAAACTTTAGAATGTTTAAATGTACAAGCATCATCTATAGATCATATAGCTGCATGGGTAGAAAATGCATATAAACTCATATATAAAGATCACTTACATAAACAAAAGCGCCAACAAAAGAAACAGGTAAAACAAAATAAATTCAATCTTATTGGCAATTTTGATATTTTCACAAAAGCGTTAGGAATTACATTAAAATAACCTTGCAAAAAAATCATGATGTTGCAAGGTTATTTGTTGTGCTTAAATTAGTAATTTCACAAAATTATTCACTCTAAATTTCATTTTGTTGTAGAAGTAATTTAGCATATTTCCCTAATTCTTGATCTGATACGCCTGATGCAACTGCCCTACGTAATTTACTGGCAATTTGCTTATCCCTTTGAGAGTTAATTACATATGTTTCATAGTTCGAATGTTCATATTCAATCATCTTAATTGCATAATCTACGGTATCAACATTATTCTTTGACCATTCCCAAGCGATTTTAGTAAAGGCAGCATCTAATGTTGATACTTTATCCCTACTTAAAAGTATATAATAATAAATTAATACATTAATAACGGAAACTGGCAAGCCATAATCTTTTGCTACTAAAATATAAGATACATCCATTTCAAAAGGTGCATAAACTATCATTGATTTATTAAAAGCTAATTCTGGTTTAGCCCTATGTATTCCACCTACAAGAACATCAAATTGTTGAATTACATCAGAAATCCCCATATAATCCTCCTCATTAACAAAATCTAACTATTATCTAGTATAGACGTATTTGGGCTAGATTCAAAAACATACTATTTCCCTTATATTTCGCCATCCCCTTAATCTATTAAATTCAGCGAAAACAGACACGACTCCCTAATCTTCCTTATAAAATCAAAGACCGTTAAACATCTGAATATTCGAAATATTAATTCGATACCTAGGTTTTTACTAAAGATTTTACTTTGAAATTTACTAAGCAATATCTTCTCAATCTCTTGATATAAAAGGCGTCAAGGCACTTTTTTTCATTCTAATGTTTTTAATGGTTTTAGTTTTTTTATTTTAAAACAAGTTATTAAAAAATATAGGATTTCTAACCTTCATTTAAAGTTTAATTTTTTTCTTTTTCTAGAACCCAAATTTCAAAATTGAATTCAACAAATCTACTTATCTTCCCTAATATTCGCTAAACCTTCTATTTTTGTTTTTCCACAAGATTAGTGTATTCTCCCTACTAAAACACAAAAAAACTGTTACAAGCCAATCTATGAGCTTAGAACAGTTTTTTTCTAGATACATGATCTTTTAAAAAAATTCGAAATGAGAGTCTTTTTCACAGAGCACCTTTTAGAACTAAATGAATATGTTTGGATAAGTTCTACCCTTGTGATAAAAATACTTATACCCGCTTGTGAAACAATTTCATAGATAAGTATTGTACTACAATACAACGTATCAAAATTTCAAGCAATCCGTAATGTGATTATAATAAGAATAATAAAAACCTCCCTCATCTAAAGATGTTAGTGACCATTTTTACACCTAATGGTTATTTTTTTGTTATTTAAAAGCAATCCAACTAACCGCCATTTAGTTATTTTAGGGTGCATTTTACAGGACGATACCATTTTGATAACCATTTAATCACACATAACCTTCCGTTAGGTATCAAATAGTTATTAAATTGTATGTAAATGAATGTTATTCGGTTGCTTTCTGCGGAAAAACATGGTAAAATAACATTAAGATACCAATAAGTAATCAATTTAAAGTTGTTTAGATTCCAGAAAGTTATCATAAAATTATATAAATGTTGTTAAAAGGAGAGATAAATATGAGTATGGTATTCAACTTAAAAGTAGATATTGGAAATAGTAAAGTTAAGTTCAAAATTGAAGAAGAGGTTCAGAAAGTCCCTAGTGTATATAAACGTTTGTTCGCACCTCTTACTCCAAACGAAACAGATATCGAAAAATGTGTTGTAAATTTACTAGACGAATTAAATGTACATATTACAAGTTCTTCGATTAAACGTAGTGGCCAATTTTTAGTTGGAAAACGCGCTATGAATTCTGCTAAGGATACAACAACAATGGATATTGAAGAAGGTGGAAAACATGAAGATGATCTACCTATTATTCATTTAGTTAGTATTGTGGCTGCAAAGGCAATTCAGAAGGAATTTGGAGAAACTAGAAACTTACCAAAAACACTTGATGTAAAAGTGAATCTAACTACAGCTATCCCGGCTAGTGAATGGAAACCAGAACATGCTAGAGAGCTAGAAAAAAGATTTGTAGAAAAGCCACATATTGCAATTGTAGATGTTGCTGAAGAAAAGGTGACAGTAACAGTTAATTTTGAAAAAGCAACGGTAACACGAGAAGGGATTCCGCCATTATTTAGAATGATCCGTGCAATCGCTGATGGCGATCACAAGATGTTTAGTAGATATGTAGAGTTTTGTAAAAATGAGTTAGGGTATAGTGAAGAAGAAATTCAAAAGTTATTAACTATTGAAGTGTTTTCGAAGAAGAAAATCCTTCATGGTGACATCGGCGATGGTACAACGGAGTACATCTATACAGATGGATTAAATCCAGTTCCGGATTCTTGTACAGGTGAACGTAGAGGGATTGGTCATGCTTTGTTAGAAGCTATAAAATTATTACAAAATAACAGACCAGGAATCGGAGAAATCACCCGTCAACAATTTGCTGAGTTTTTATTACAGGTAGAGCATAAATTTCATAAAGAAGCCAAAGGATTTTTCTATGAGACTCGTTTTGTGCAAGCTGAAAATATTTTAAGTGATATCCGTAAAAAATACAAAAACAACACGGCTAGTGAAGCTGAAGTAATTGCAATCTATGGTGGTGGATCAATCGCATTAGAGGATGACTTGAAAAAGGAATTAGTTTCATTCTGTAAGAAAAACAAACTGGAATTACTATGGATTCCAGCTGAATATGCTGTTGATATGAATATTGAAGGCTTAGATGTACTAGCAAATGAAGTGTTAGTTTAGGTAGGTGGTAAGATATGAAAACAAAAGGAAAGCCAGAACAATATGGATGGAAACTCAAAAAAGTAAATGATCTAGATTTTTGGGAATGGTACGAAAATCAAGATAATATAGGCGAATCATTAATTACTTTGGTACAGTTTTTCACTAAACAATACGGAACATTGGATGTAAAAAGCTTTGTAGCACAGCAAGCGATGCACAGGGATTTGTTAATGAAGGATGAATTTTATCGAGATTTTCAGCACATGAAGACCTTGTTGAAAAGTAATACAGTAATGAATGTTCCCAATGTGGATACTGAAAACACTCTTGTTCAACCTGTCGGTTCTTCTAAAAATGAATCAGTAGAAACAGAAAATACAAGTAAAGAAGAAGCGAAAACCGAATTGAAACAAGAACAACCAAAAAGAAATTTATTTAGTGGTGTAGATCGTAACAATCTTGTTTAAATAAAATATAATTTGGAGGAATTAAACATGTTTTTAAAATTTGATGCTATACTTCAATATTTAGATCATTGTAAAATGCCCTGTAAATTCATATTGCAAAACGGGAAAACCTTAAGTGGAATTATTGATGGACGTGATCCTTATATGATTTATGTACAGACAGATGATAAAACACATTGCATATTTAAAGGTTCAGTTATAGATTTAATCCCTGCTGAAAAATTAGATTTAAAGGAAATTAACAAAATAACATCCGAGTGGGAAAAATCAAAAGAAGCAAAAAGACAACAATACGTATAAATACAACATGGAGTGCTTATTTTTTAGGTACTCCATTTTTGTATTTTTGATAAAAAGAGGTGGATTTATATGGAATCGTCAGTCACTAAACATAACCAGTGGTTAAAATTTTTGCAGTCTTTGGGGTATTATACAGTTTTTGGGGGAGTGATATTTTTTGTATTATTTTTATTGAAAACTATAATTTTACAAGTAATAGGGCTCATATTAATTATAGCTTTTGTGGCGATTGGCTTTTATTTTTTAGGTTATTTACTATTAGGTATTTTTAGTTTATTAATTGTTGTGGGAAGTGTTATATGTACGATAAGTCTTTTAGTATATTTTCTCGCTTAATATGAGGATTTGGTGAAAGAGAAAAGGTAAGTAGTATCATTGAATTTAATAATGATACTACTTACCTTTTATTAACAATATCTTCAGCCAGTGTTGCCATCTGCATAACTTACAGTTGTATAGTTTACCTGTTGTGTATTTTCTGTTACAGGAGAGTGTAAGCCTAAAGTCATAATCCCCATTGCCATAACTCCTATTAAAATGACCTTCATTTTTTTCATTTTATTTTAAAGCCTCCTTTTCGAAAATTTTCTCTTTTGCTTCATAACTTAAAAAGAAATATGTACTGGCTTTTTCAAAATTTGCATCAGTATGAAATCTAACAGCTAATATTTCACTGTATTCTTGTACATACTCCCATAGGTTTTCGCTTTTAAAGTAGTCCATTCCTGCTAATATCTCTTTTTCTAAATTTTCGGTCGAATATTTTTTGCAAACTTTTTCCATAATCTTAAAACGATGTTGGTATTCAGAAAGTTCTAATCTATTACAAATTTGCATTCCCTTTTCAATAAGCTCTAGTGCAATTTCTGTTTCTTTTAAATTCATTCGTTGTTTCGCTTCAACGAATAGAGCTTTATAATTCTCTGGCATTTTCTCATTAACCTCGGATAAATATCTAATAGCTAAACTGGATTGTTTTTGTTCTGCATACATCAAGCCTATGTTTTGACGACTAACTAAGATATCACGCTCATTACCAAATTTGCGGAATAGTTCTATAGCTGAAATGAAATATTCTTCTGCTAATTTGTATTCTTTTAAATGAGTACAAGCTAATCCTAGGAGGTTGTTACAATAGGCTATTTTAAGTTCGCATTCATTATTTTTTAAGAAAATCTCTTTTGCAATTGTTACATATTTTGTCGCTAAAAGTACTTGGTAAATATGGTAATGAAATATTGCTAGATTATAGTAGAATTCGGCTTTTTCAAGTTCATCGGGAATATGAAAAAGTAAAGCTTCGGCTTTATTATAATGCTCTTCAGCCAAGGTATAACTTCCAATTGCTTTGGAATGGATAGCTTTGAAAAAGTGATAATAATATGCTAGGAAGTCTTCTTGTGGAGTTTCAAAAGTTTCAATGATATCAAAACTATTTTTGGAGACATTTAAATTATCAATTAAATACCCGTATCGGAAATTTAAAAGTGAATAGTAAAAAAGTAAACTTTGATTGTTTTTTAGTTTATCAAGATGCTTTTCAATCTCTTTTTTTGAACGTATAGATGTTTCTCTGTCCCTTGCACGGATCTGCAAATACCACTGATTTAATAATTCGGTAAGTTGTTCATTACCTTTTAATTGAACGTTCATATATTTCTCCCCCCGTCACCCCGTAAAATAAAGGGAATATTCTATTAATAAAATAATAACAGATAAACAAAAGAATAATATTGTTAATCTTTATGTTTCAAATTTTTTCTGAATATTCTAAAATTAAACGTTTTCGACTGTAAGTTGTGCTATTTTAATATTCAATGCAATAGCTATTCTCTTGATATTTGTATAAGTCAGATATTTTCGACAACCATTTTCAATTTGTGAAATAGTTGGTTGTGGAACACCTGATTTTTTTGCAAGATCTAGTTGAGTCCAGCCTTTTTCAATCCTCTTTTCACGTATTCTTTTCATCGTGAACACCTCCAATTCGATAATGAATTAAGTTATTATTTACATAGTAAAAGATATTATTGGTTTAGGGGAGGGGTATATTTTTACCCCTCCCCAATTTAGATTTTCTGTGTTATTATTAAATGTTTGTATTTTTGCGAAAATATAAAATGAAGGATGATATCAAATATCACCCTTCATTTTATTCTTTATTCTGTGAATATTTGATGTTGAAATGAACATCAACTGATTTTACTTTATAAAAGGAATCTATGTCCCTCAAATTTAGTGAAGTGTTAGAAAGAGAAGAATACTGAAATTCTTTACTTCGTTTTTTATGTAAATCATATAGGGCGTATCGGTCAATGAGTTTTGAAAAAATCAAATTAGCATCCTCCAAACTATATATAGTTTAAAATGCGGGTGAAATTCATGTTTTATCCATATCTAGTATAATGAACCTATCTTGGAATATCGAATGCAATTATTATCATATTTTTTCGCCTGGAATGATGTTTCTCAATAAGATCTAAATGAAGAATGAAGGGCATATTTTTCAATAAGGCGAATGAATAGCATGGTGATAGTCCCCTACTACATGTATCTAATTCGAAAGGAGTAATGATATGAAAAAGCTACTGTTAGGTTTAATCATGACAACTTTATTGGTGGGAATCAATGAACAAGTTTCAGCTGCTGCAACAATGATTGATTATGAAGAGGTAAAATTACCTTCAGATCTTGAATATACAATGTGTAGAAATTCAGGATATGTAACTGTACCTCTAGGAGCAAGACTTGGATTGTATATAGATTCTTATAGCGATGCGAATGTATTATGGTACCTTAAAGATAGTAATAATAACGTACATGATCATATAAGTTCTTGAATATTTAAACTGTTTAGGGTATGAGGTAGATGATACTTGATGAACGTCATTCTAAAATAGGAATGGCGTATTTTTGTACTTTTTTAAGGTACAAATTCGAAAAAGCGAATCACCATCATATGTATTAAATGCATCTAGAATTTTATATGGATGGTGAGAACATATGAGTCAATATCAAATGCTGTATAGTACACCTTATTTGTATTCTTCACAAACTTTGCGTCAAATGTACAAAAGGACAAAGAAAGAAGAGGATATTTGTGCTATACAAGAGCACATGCTTCGGCATGAAGTGTATTTAGATCGACAATACCGAGGTTACTATTATTTAAGCCAAAAAATTGAGGAATACCTAAATGATGACGAACATCCAATAACTTGGAATGAATTGCTCGATGATTATCAACTGTACAAAGATAATCAAGGAAATCTGTCTATTAAACCGAAAGGATGGGGCTAACATGACAATCATTGGAGAATTAGGGGTTGTGTATGGTGTCACAGGAGTTTCTGTTTTAGGAATAAAATTGCTGAAAAAGAAAGGTCTTTATCTTCCAGGTTGGTTGCTACGTGCGGGTCTTAAATGCTTGCTGATTGGGAGTGTTTGGTACGTTCTAATGGATATACTAGATGTGTTTCTACGCTAGAAGGGAATCTGGTAGTGGAAGGAAGTTGTGTGGCTGCATACAGACGAGAGATTTGTGGTGTGCCAGATAACCTCAACTACCTCTAAGGAGGTTTGGAGAATATGATGTCGTTGTTAGTTATTCCAGCAACCTTTCTTACTGTCGCTTATTTTTATCAAAATAAAGAGTTGAGTGATAAGAAAAAAATCAAAGCATTTTTTGAAATTACTAAAGTATGTGTGCAACATAAAGGAGAATATCAGTACCCTGTGTTTATCAAGCAAACAGAAGATAGCATGAGTAAAACCTATGTCTATGAGCTTCCATTAGGTGTACCCAGTCAATTGATACAGAAATTAGCGGAAGTGTTAGAAGAAGGCCTCTATAAGCCAGTTCGTATTTCCTTTCAGCAACGTGTCCTTCTTATTCGTGTGTTTGAAGAGAGTATTCCTGAAAAGTGGGATTGGTCTCTAGAATTAGTAAAGGGCAATACATGGAAAGTTTTGATAGGAAGAGCATTAGATCAATACATCTATCATGACTTTGAAAAAACACCGCATATGTGCGTAAGTGGTATGACGAGATTTGGGAAGACTGTTTTTTTGAAAAATGTAATGACGAGTTTGATTTTACAGCAACCACATAATGTGAAATTTTATATTATCGACTTGAAGGAAGGTCTAGAATTTAGTCCTTATAGAGATTTATTGCAGGTAGAAGAAGTGGCGGAGAACCCCATGCAAGCATTCGATATGCTGAATAGAATTCGGGAAAAGATGGTGGAACGAGTCGTACAAATGAAAGAATCGTATTTCACCAATATTGTAGATACCCCAATAAAAAAGCGGTATTTTATTATTGTAGATGAATCAGCGAATTTATGCCCTACACAAGGATTACCAAAACAAAAAAAGGATATGTTGTATATGTGTCAGGAAATGTTATCAGAGATTGCGAGGATTGGTGGTGCGTTGGGATTTAGATTATTATATTGTACACAATATCCCACTTCTGATACACTTCCTAGGCAAATTAAACAGAACAGTGATGCGAAAATTGGTTTTCGATTGCCTACAACAGTTGCTTCTCAAGTTGCCATAGACGAAGGAGGACTGGAAACTCTTCCCTCGATTGCTGGAAGAGCCTTATTCAAAACCGATCATGTAGAAGAAATACAAGTTCCGTATTTGTCTAATCAGTACATGGGGAAGTTGCTGAATCAATACAAGGTGGTGAAGCGAATTGAAACACCAAAGGCTCAAACAGAAAGCAAGACAGATCGAGATTTTATCGAGTTTAAGTAAGCTAGAATTTGCTTCTAGAAGGCAATTGCAAGCCATACATTGTCTAGGGAGTATACGAAATGCAAATCGTATCCTGAAGGATCTGAGACAGTACTGTCATGTTACTTCACACAATCGTGAGTTTGTGTATTATTTGAATAAAAAAGGGCTTGCTCTTTTAGGAATAGATGCAAAAGAAAGAAAAAAGAAACACCAATTGGAACACATATTATTAAGGAATGAAAGTTGGATGTGGCTTGGATTTCCAAAATGGAAAACGGAGCAAGTCATTACCTTCCGATATCAAGGAGAAGAAAAAACAATCATTCCAGATGCATTTTTCACAAAAGATAGTGTTCCTCATTTTGTAGAAATAGATCGTCTCCAACATATGAAAGAAAATGAGAAAAAACTACGTTATTATGGATATCTTACTAAGATTTATCAAAAGCAACAGAATATAGTACCTGTCATATTGTTTTTTACGATATCAGATTTCAGAGAAAAGAAATTAGAAAGTGATGCAATTAAATATAGTGTGTATGTACAGACATATTTACTAAGAGACGTGTTATAGATAACCTATATTGTTCTCTGCAACTAAATTACAGAAAACATGAAATCTTGGCAACTACACTAAAAAAGACTATATCTAATGGTATAGCTCATTTCTTGGTTTATTGAATAGTAACAATCACCGTATCAACTAACGGATTCACTGTATCAGACATTCGAATTAAACGCATTAAATAGTGAGCCGTTCCAATAAATTCTTCTGCTAGTATTTTTCCTTCTATGTGATAACAGAGAATTTTCATTTGAACCCGGAGAATATTTTGTTTGATCCATACGGGACTGTAAATATCTCCAAACTGAAAACATACAAATCGTTTTTCATTTGCTAAAGCTAGAATTTCTTCTGAAGTTATAGGAGAGCTTAGCACAATTTTCAAAGTTTCCCAATCTTCTTGTATATATTTGTTCAATTCCATAAAGGAAAACTGTTTTTGAAGAAATTTTTGGACATTAGTTTGTAATACATTCATGTTTAATTTAATACAATACATGTCTTCATTTTCAGTAATAGTATAAAGCAAAGGATTTAACATATATGCTTTGAAGAAATGTTGCTGAATATCTTCTACATTCACCTGATGATTGTTCACCTGTTTGGGTATATTTGCTACAGTAAGTAAACCTATTTGTAAATAGCTTCCCAAATTCACCACTCCTTACAAGAAATATAGCAACGAAGTTTCAGGCTTCATGACCAAAAATCGCTTTGTTTAATATTTTTACCTGTTAGCTTCTTTAAAGCTGTTACTATTTTATTGGCATTTTTAATAGATGGTGAAACACAGTCAATTTTAGCAAGGCGACTTATCGTTGAAGTCGTAAGCCCGCTGACCTTGGCGATATCAATTTGTTTTATGTTATGCTTATCAATAAATTTACCCAATTTAGAACGAGACAATTCAAACACCTCATCTACTTTTTACTAATAATTTGCACAAAAATCCCGTTTTCTAAACATCAAGAATAAAGCATTTTTTCGTAAGTTGTGCATATATTAGAAATAAAAGGGATATTAATTTGTAATTATTTTGTGGAATATAGCATACATAATAATAGCTACAAGATGCGGATACGCTGAAAATATAATTGCATCTTGTTGCAAAGGGTATGCTAACAAAATAAAAAGCTTAAACCCGTTGATATATAAGGGTTTAAGCTTTTCTATGTTTTGAATATTAAACATTATATAATTTTTAGAATGAAAGTTTAAAAGTAATTCGAGTCGAAAGACAAAGAATAGTAGGTTTGATTTTTGACTAAACAAATCAAAAATTTCACGTACCATATTAAGAACAAAAATGAAACCAGAAGAGAAAATAATGAGAATATTATTAAAAATAACACCAAAACACTAGACGGTTAATCTAGTGTTTTGGTATACTAAAGGTAGGAGGTGAAAAGTTAGATTGTACAACATTAACAGCAGGGAAGAACTTCAATCTTTTTTAAAAGATGAAATTTTAACATCAGAAGAAGCGAGAAAAGTATTAATTATTTCAAAACAGCGCATGTCCCAATTGCTAGCGGAAAATAGGATTATTCCTATTTCTAAAGTTGGGCAGGTGAATTTGTACTGGCGTAAAGATGTTGAGCTTTTAAAGAAAGAGTTAGTTCAATCAAGAAAAAAATATAGACCTCAACATCCATCTGAGTAAATAACAGAACGTAAAAAAGTCCTCTCAGCCTTGGACAGCAAATCGAGGACTTTTCACAAAACATTTTCAATTTAGAAAGGATGAGGGAACTATGTTCAACACTTTAAAAATCAAAAATGGTGAGTCCATTATAACACAAACTCACCCAGTAGAAAAAGATGGGGTTGGTATCAAACAGGCGATTTCAACGCATTACCGCGCAGTATGTGAATGGTTTGGAATTGAGGATTGCAAAGCATCTCAAATATGGTTTTTCGGATTTTTTGGAGTCTCCATATTTATGATGATTGTTACATATCTAATCGGTGGTATGTGTTATGGTTTCTAAAATCATACTGGATGATACAACAAGATCAAGCATACTTGCCTCTCTTACTGAAAAACAAAAAGGTTTTCTCGAACAACATGTAAAACGTGGCAAAAAAACTACTTTTGCCAATGTCATGGCTCTAGATAAGGGAATTGTACTTCCAAGCCATGCAACCGATGCTGAAATTCAGAACATTTTAGATGAGTGGGTATTAATAGAATACATTGATAATGGAGAAAGGAATGCCAATACACCTTGTGAGTGTGGTAGACCACTGCGCTATCAATACATCGTGCAACATCAAACAACAAAAGAAACCAGACGTTTTGGTATTACCCATTTTGCAGAACACACAGGTCTTCCAGCACACATCGTCAAACAAATCAAAGATGGATTTACAGTTATTGATTACGAACGTGATGAGCTACTTGTAAAGTTACAGAATCATTGGTGTTTAGAGGATGAGTTGTCTTATCTTCCAAATGAATTTACCTTTCCAACAGATCTACAGAAGCAATTAGATGCGGGGATACCACTCCTGGATACACAATTCAAACGGCTAAGAAAAGAGATATCTTTATTTTTGCAAGAATTGCATACACCTCCAAGACAAGCGGAACCCATACACGATATAGGAATGGCCTCAGATAGTAATGGGCAAGTTGTTTTGGACTTATTTCAAGAAATCGGTTATTCCATAGAACAACAAGAGAACGTTTCATGGGACTTAACATATGAACATCAAAAGGCCATTGAATCTTATCTTCGAAAAGGTGCATCTAGCGCTTGGGTGCTATGTGAATTGTTAATAAAAGAGCATGATGCTCCAAAAGACAGATATGCTTCAAGGAAACCGAAAATGTATGTTCCTGTTTGTATGTACTTAGATGAACTGGTGAAGCAAGGGACTATTAGATTGGTAGAAATTGATGGGAAATTAGACCGAATATATCAGTGGATAGGGATTTTCAAAGCTTATAAAGCTACAAAACTAATGACCGTATAACGAAAGGGGAAAATACTTATGAAGCAAGAAAAATACAAGGCTATGTTAGATGATGTTGTACAATTTTGTTACCGTAAGAATCCATCAATCATGTTAACAGGTTATGTAGTGAGTGTATTAGAAAACACTGTTATTGTAGATATATCAAACATGCAACATTCTTTTGATAAAGATATCGATATAAGACAAGTCGTACGTCATGGGAAGTATACAAAGGTTTCTAATGAAAAAATGGAACAGGGGGAACCACTTTGTACATTTTCGATGTAAATTATACGGTGAATGGTGAAGCGTATTTGAAGTCGTATTTACTTGCCCAACCAGAGGATGGTTTCCGTTTAAAGGAACAGATTCAAACTCTATTACACCTGGAACAACAAACACCTGTTGAAATTATTTCAACAGATTTAGAGGAAATCTGACCGATAATGTGAAATGGAAAAGGGAGTGATAAAGAATGCAGTCGATGGTAGAGCATATGAAGGAAAAACAACGGAAAGAAAAAATAGAAAAAATCTTTAATCATAAAATAAAAGGTGAAAGTTACTTTCAAGGTTCTTCTTATCAATGGAAGAAAATTGTGTTCCAACATTATAATCGGATGAAACGACAAGAATTGAAGATAGAACAACTCATTTCTATATTAGAAAAAGAAGGAATTCAATTTACACAGCATCGCTCACTAATACAATATCCAGTCATTGATTTTATAAAATATATTGCAAAGGTTTGTAAGGAAACCATAGAAATTTGAAATACAATCAAATAAGAGAGAAGGTGTAAACATGGAAATGGAAGCTCTTACAGGTTTGTTTTACCCTGTAATAAAAATAGGTATTTCAGCAATCGCATTCGTGGTGATAGTAAGAATTTTTTGGTGGTGGGTTTTTAAAAGAGAGGTTACTGGTTCTACCTCTTCAAAAAAATTAAAACAACAGCACTATATGGTCAATCTATCAAAGAATCAACTTTCAACAAACAACCTGGTGAAAAATAATAATTCCAATGTAACGAAAAAAAATGAGGATTCAGGCCTAATGCATACAATTGTAGCAACATCAATCATTGCTTCAACAATGGATAGTGCGAATGAAGATTCAAATCGTAACCATCATAATTCGCATCATCATCATGATTCAGGAAGTAGTAGTCACAGTAATGACTCAAATAGTAGCTTTGATAGTGGGGGATGGTAAAAAATAAGGATTAAATGTAGTAAAAAAGGCTCAAAAGTAAAATGAGCCTTTTTACTATGCTATGAATTTTATAAAATAGTATCCATGATTAATGGGATTGAGGTGTCAAAGACTAAGAAGGATGGATTTTAAAAAGCAACACTGTAGAAGGGTGCATTAAAAGATTAAGCTACTTGAATTAGTTCTGAAACAAAAGTTTGTATACGTCTATATAGAAGATAATAATATGCAAAGTATCCTGCTGCAACAAGCCATACAAGGACATTTAGTCCATACATTTCTAATCCAACGAAATCAAAGAATGTAGGCACAGCATAGAGAATAAAGATCATAAATAATCCGCAAAACAATTCACTTTGTTTCGATCGGCTCTTTAATTTTTCTATATTGCCACCTTTTGCATAAAAATGAACAATATTTTCGCAAATTTCTTCTGGATAAGAAAATACATCATGTAATCGATTGTAGCCATTATTTGTGACAACTTTTGCAACATCATGCATGCACCAAACATGACGATTCCAGATATGATAAAGTAAAGATTCTCCAAGCGGCTCTAAAAGCTTAAATACGCCATGGATAAACCAAAAGATTACAGCACATATAGTAAGCATAACTGTGGCTATTGTTGCTACAACATTACGCATTGATTCACCTCCTTCTATGAATTTACTTATATTTTACAGAAAAAACAGAATTTTTTTAAGTGTTTTTGTATTCAGTTAATTAATTTGTGGTTTGTTTTTTGGAAAATATTGAAGGGAATATTGGAATAGTTGCGTGTATTACTTTGTTATAACAGGATTAAATAACTGTAGAGATAGCTTTTTTAAGTGCTGTTTATACATATGGAACGGGTTAATTAATCGATTTACTTGTTTCTCTGTTAAATAAAATTCTGTAATCTTTTCTGGAATGCCCTCTGGAAAAGGAAAATTTTCTCTATATAACCTTGTTCGCTCCAGTGCAAGTTTTATGGACATTCTAACCCAATTTAATTTTACATCAACCATGTCTATATATTCTGGAAATACATAGTTTTTTCCATCATGAACATAATTCTTATTGTATTGAGTAAAGAAGGGTTGATTCTTATGATTTACATTTCTAACCCAGATTACTTCTTCTGTATTTAAGTACATTGTATTCTTCTTATCTTCTGATCGAAAATACATGGCACCACCTTCTTCGAATAACTTAGAGTTATATTCATTTAAAAAAGCAAAACAACCAGATGAGCTAGGATCATCAAAGTGAGGTTCTATAATCATATTTTCATTGTCTAAAAATTGATTATTGTTCGTTAACGTTGTGATCTCTACATCAAGAAATGGGAATGCATGACAAAAACAAGAAGAGTTGTATGGCTTTGTAAAAAACCCTTTATTATCAAAGCGAATTACTTTTGCAAACTCTATTTGTTTATTAAGCATCTATTTATCCGTCCTCCTTATAAGCTATTAATTCCTATACTTCTTTTATTGTAAAACCAAGTATTCCATCTTTTACTTTTATTGTATGAGTGCCTGACCAAAAGTTTTGAACCTTAAAATAGTACCATTCTCCATTTCTTCTTAAAAACTCCTTAATATCATAACCGTTTTTAATGAGATGATTTTGAATATCATTTCTTGTATTTCCAAACATATAAATTACTCCTTTTGATATCACCCTGTTTACAATTATCTACGTACATTTCTCCTAAACATTTCTATTGTGAATTGATTTGGGTATAATTCATCTAGCATCATGTAAGGACTGTCGCCCCAAAATTTTTTTAAAGGTGCTCCCAAGCCAATTTTTCGGACCCAATTTTGACTATATACTTTCTTTAACTCTTCATTTGTTAATTGTTCTTTCTTCTCGATTGTCCATTGTAAAGTTTCTAGTGCTTTTTCTTTTGTCCAAAAATTCATGGGTAAGTATAATAATTCTCGTTCTGTAAACTGCCCTGGATATAAGTCATTTAACATCTCATGTGGGCTACTGTTCCAATATTTCTCCAATGGTGCCGCTAACCTTCGTTGTTGCAACCATTTTCTAGAATATACTTTCTTTAATTGTTCACTTGATAGTTTTTCCTTCTCCTCAATTATCCATCGCAAAGCTTCTAATGCTTTTTCTTTTGTCCAGAAATTTAAAGGAGTCCTATTTAATTCCCATTCTTTGAATTTTTCTGGATACAAATCATTTAACATTGCATAAGGGCTAGCATTCCAAAACATATTGCATGGAACTTCTAACTTTTGTTTACTTAACCATTTTAATTCATACACGACTAATAATTGCTCATCGGTTAATTTTTCTTTTTCTTCAATCGTCCATTGTAAAGCTTCTAAGGCTTTCTCTTTTGTCCAAAACCTTAAAGGAGCCATATTTAATTCCCACTCTTTGAACTTTCCTGGATATAAATCATTTAACATTGCATAGGGACTACCATTCCAATAATATTCTATAGGGGTTCTCATTCCATGTTTTCTTAGCCAGTTGACACTATATATGCTTCTTATGTGTAGGTCTGTTAGTTTCTCTTTTTCTTCAATTGTCCATTTCAATGCTTCTAGTCCTGTTTCTCGTGTCCAAAATCCGGTAGGTACAAAATTCAGTTCCCATTCTTTAAATCGCTCTGGATAAGCGTCATTTAACATGGCA
Organism: Bacillus sp. 105MF; assembly: GCF_000374885.1. Lineage (NCBI taxonomy): Bacteria > Bacillati > Bacillota > Bacilli > Caryophanales > Bacillaceae > Bacillus > Bacillus sp. 105MF. Next base: position 24,392 of record NZ_KB895595.1, read on the forward strand.
TATGGACTTGTTTTATATTTTATTGCAAGTAGTCCACCAAGTTTATATTTTTTAATAATATTTTGTCCCCACTCTTTTTTTATTTCTTCGTCATTCCATTTTAAAATATTTTCAATAAGATACTTAGTCACACGCTTTGCTAAATCGTTATTTGTATCATTCTCCCATGTATATTGAGGAAATCGCATTCGCTTGCCTAACAATAATTCTTGATAGGTATCTTCAATTGTAATTACAGTCATTTTATTCCTTCTTTCATTAATAATATTAGCCAGCCTGACGATGTGTTGTGACGCCTATTAGGGCATCAATTCAGCAATTGTAATAGTTCCTAGTTTCTTATGGAAAAAAGAAGGAACTAAAGAAGAATAAACAGGCTTTCTTTTTTTCTTGTTCTTATTGTGATATATCTTGAACCAATAGACGATCGGATACGCTCTTACAAGTATTTCTTGTCCTAGGTATGTTGTTTTAAGCATCCTATTTACTTGTGAGTCTGAAGGTTCAATTTCAGGTGTTTGTAATGCATTAGCATGAATACTAGGGATATTTTCACAAACTGCGGATTGAGGACTACTTATCATAAGTAAAAGAGAATCATGAGTAGTGCCAAAGGTTCTACAGACCATAGGTCTTTTATTGTATACTGTACAGCTTCCATTATTTTCATCTAATAAGGGACAAGGGAATTGGAATCTTTCTGTTTGTTGATATTGTTCTACATCTTTAGAATCAACTTTTCTCCTATTCTGAAAACTTGTATCCTCTTCTAATCTCTTGTATAATCCAGGATTATTGATTCGTAATGAATCTAAATGTTTAAGTGCCTTTGTAAAAACACCTTCAGCAAACCCTATGCCAATATTACGCATTTCTTCTAAAAGTAATTCGAATTCTAACATTGAAACAGGAAAGACATCATAGCAACAATTGAAACACCCTTTTCCACAAGGGTGATTTTCAAACTCTTTATGTGTAGCTTTGTAATCTGAAATGATGCTATCTATTTTAAAATATTTTTTATAAAGGTTCCCGATGTAACTATTCGGATCTACATCATCATGACATTTTTTTCGTTTTTTGCCACTACCACAAAAACATTGTTCATTTCTACTCATCTTTTTCCCCCTTAATTTTTCTATGTTTTACTTTCATGCCTCTTCACAAGTCGGTAAAATGTAGCTTTCGTTAGATTCGCTTGTTTCATTGCCTCAACAGCGGTTATCGTACCTGTTTTCCAGGTGTTATAAGCAGTGATAAATTCATCTGTAATTTCTACCTTCGGTCTTCCGAGATGTTTCCCTTGTTTCTTAGCCAAATGTATTCCTTCCTGTTGTCGAACTTTTATCTTTAAGCGCTCTTCTTCAGCAAGCCACGAAAGAATTTGAAGTACCAGGTCTGTAATGAGATTTCCTAAGTTGTCCTGATACTTAGTTGTATCTAATAAAGGCATATCAATTACAACGATGTGGGCTTTAATATTTTTAGTGATATCCTTCCATTCATTTAAAATCGCTTCTTTGTTTCTCCCAAAACGATCTAATGATTGTACATATAAAATATCTCCTTCCCGTAACATCATTTTTACAAGTTGATATTTTTGACGATTAAAATCTTTACCAGATTGTTTATCAATGAAAATATCTCTTTCGTCAATACCAACTTTTTTCATCGCTTCTAGCTGTCTACCTTCATTTTGATCTTTACTACTCACACGAATATATCCGAATTTTCTGTTATTCAAGGTGTCAAAATCTCCTTCTCTTGATGTTTTATAATACATATTATAACAAAACAGTTCCAAAAGGTATCTATTTTTTAGAGACGTTTCAAAAATGTATTTTTGAGGTTTTGGAACGTATATTTCATGTGATTTTAATAGTACCAAAAGGTGTACCTTTTGAAACGATTATTCTATTAGTTATTTTATTTAAAGACCCTTCTTTCAATTGAAAAAATTAAGCAGAGAACAATATCCTTATATTTTTATAGTGTTATAATTTACTTATATATTTACATTGACGAACGAGTTGATATTGAGAATAACAAAAAGGAGTGGGAAGAATGAATTTCAAGAGTGTAAATGAATTAGAGGAATTTTTCAATGAGCAAGGTATTTTCCCAATGAATGCTTTTAAGATTAAGGGTGAAATGCCAGAGATTTTAATAACTGGTGAGAATAACTTTGATAAAATGTTTCAATTTATTAAACTAAACAAAATAAAAACTGTAATGTATCAGGCTTTTGTTATAAACGAAGAGGAATATCTCATTCCGGATGATTCAATCGAATATCTGATTGGTGAAAAAACAATGGAATTCCTAGATGAATATGGATATAAAGAAGGCTTACATTCTGCTATTGAACAACATAATAAAATAGTAAAGAACCATTTAGGATTATTAGATGCTTACCTATTAGATGTTATTAATGAGGGCGTTTTATATAGAGTTACGATGAGTAATTATGATATTGATCCTGCTGAGGGTATGATAGAAGATTTCCTTTCTAACTATGAATTCGAAATAGAAGAGTATGGTCAAAAACTTAGAGAACAAGGTAATGAAAAAAGAAGGAATTTGTTTAAGGAGAAAGAGAGAAAAAAACAAGAAGCAATTGAAAGTTTAATTCAGGAGCATATCCAGGAGGTAAAATCTTTACCTAATAAACCTTCAAGAGCTGAATATTTAGTAAGAATTGCTGAGGAAAAAGGTATAGATGTATACAAAAAAGATATTATAATGGCTCTAGATTTAGTTCTTAATAAATAATTTAAACACCCTACCCGCTGTTTCTAGTAACGTGGTTAATGGGCCTAAGAAAATAAAAATAACGATTTATTATAGATCGTTATTTTTATTTACATTAGTTACTTATATATTGTTGTTACAATATTATTGATATAACTTAAAATAAAACCTGTAAAAATTAGTATAAATATTGGATTTGATACAGTAATCTGCTCTTTCTAAGTTTTAGTCTTTTTGGGCGAATGAACGATACTACCGCCGACAATTCTACTAGATAGTGTGATTTTATTCTAATCAGTTACCAGTAATTTTATTATTACTTCCTCTTTTGGATTTAATAATAAAGGGTTGATTCCCCACTCTTCTCCGAACCCATAATTATAGATAGTACAATACTTAATACAAGTGAAATACTTACCATCTAATAATTAAATATGGTGTTGGCTTTCACAAATTATTATATAATGGTGTTAAAAATTATGATTCAATATAACGATTAATATCACTATAAATACTTAATACACTCATATCTCTAATTATGTTTTAAAAGTACTTTATACCCAATTATTAACTTTAATATTCGTTAGGTTAATGCATAATTTCACAAATCCTAAAGGAGGTAGAAATATTGGATTCTAATAGCTTTTTTTTCAATAACGTAGATATGGACTTTTTAGATGACATATCAATCGAGCAGTTAAAATCGTATTCTCAAGAGAATGCTCAACGTATGTACCTAATCAAACAACCATTAAGCGAAAAAAAATACGATTATACTGTAAACAAAGTATTAATCTTTTTATGCCCCGATTATAATATTCAACTGGTTAACTTAAATTTAAAACAAGATGATTTCGATGAAATGTATCTAGACTTCACTGAGGATTTAGGACATATAGCAGATAAGTATAACTATACAGATATTATATCTAGGCCCCGTCACTGGAAACCATTTATAAAAAAAATAGATGCATCTATTTTTTTTAAAGCCACAGCTACTACTCAGGCCATCAATGATTTTATGAGTAGTAACCAATTAGAAAATGATTTACAAAAAAGAACCGTTAAATTACTTATTTCATTACTAACAGGTAGTATTAACTCAGCTGAAAAAGTGGGTAAAGAATTACCAAAGAGTACATTAGAAAAAGTTAAACAAAATATTATTCTCTTTGATGGTGATCAGACAAGATTTATTTTTGAAGAAAGTTATAAGGACAAAATAATTAAAGTACAAGGTTTGGCAGGCACAGGGAAAACAGAACTCTTATTACACCGATTAAAAGAGCTTTATGTTTCAGAAAAAGAAGCGAAAATTGCATTTACATGTCAAAGTAAAACTTTGTCTAATAGGCTTAAAAACCGTGTTACAGAGTTTTTTAATTTTATGCAAGTAGCAGAACAAATTGAGTGGGAAGAAAGGCTTTGGGTTATGCACGCCTGGGGTTCAGTAAAAGATAGCTATAACCTAGGAACCTATGGTTTAATCTGTAAAAAATACAATTTACCTTTTTATACCACAAGAGAATGTTCATTTGCTGCAGCTTGCAAAAAAACATTAGATTATGCCAAAAGTTTAGAAATAGATTTTGAACCATTTTTTGATTATATGCTTATAGATGAAGGACAAGATTTTACAGAGGAATTTATTGAACTTTGTTCGCTTTTTACTAAGAACGAAGTTTTCGTAGCAGGAGATATCTTCCAAGATATTTTTGGTATTCAAAAAATTGAAACAAATCCTCATTATTTGTTAAATAAATGTTATAGAACAGACCCTAGAACACTAATGTTTTCACACGCTTTAGGGATGGGACTATATGAACAACCTTCTTTAAGGTTTTTAACAGATGAAGAATGGCTTGCATGTGGATATAGGTTCAAAAAAGATCAAACAAACTATTTACTAAGCAGAGAGCCTGTTACAAGATTTGAAAACCTTGACCCTTTAATGAATCCAAGTAGTATGCATATAATTGAATCTGATGAAACTCCAACTATAATTCAAGCTATCAAACAAATACAGACTGATTATCCTGATGTTTCTCCTGATGATATTGCAGTTGTGTATCCCAACCCAAATTTAAATTATAAGAAAATCGATGATTTAGAATTTGCGGTATATCAACACTTAGGTTGGAATGTTAACGTAATACATAATACAAAAGAAACTTATCCCAATACTTTAACCGTCTCTAATAGGAATAACATTAAAGGATTGGAGTTTCCTTTTGTTATTTGTGTAGTTGATTATTCCGTAAATAAAAATCCAACTATGAGAAATACCTTGTATATGACTCTTACACGCTCATTTATTTCCTCATATTTACTAATTGGAAAGATTCAAAACGCTGAATTAATTTTAACGTTGGAAAAAGGATTAGACGAAATTAATAGTTCTCTACAAATGACCATTCCGGAGCCTACTCAAGAAGAAAGAGAGCATCAGGAAAGAATTATAAAACAATATAACAAGCCCGTTCAAAATCAACATGATATTTTAACAGAAGTTTTTGATGGATTAAATGTTTCTAAAGATATGAGGCCATACTTTAGAGATATTGTAAGTCAGTTAAGGCCTAATGAAACCAACAGAGAAAAGCTTAGAATGTTTATTTCGACGCTATTGGGTTAGGTGATATTAATGAGTAAAGAAGCTAAGTTTTTTATAACTGATTTTAGAGATTATCATAAATTCGTGAATGAGCCAGTACGTCACAAAGAAGATATTATTAGAATATTACTATTAACCCTAAAAATACTTTTAATAGAAGAAAAATTTGAAGATGAAGACAAAGGAGAAGTAAATGTCATAGTCGATAAAACAAGCCGAATTTACTTCGTTTGCAAAGAACCTAATGAATTACCAAGTAAATACTATTCCTTTGTATTTCCATTCTTTCTAGAACAAATTAACCCAACTCAATGGAGTGTAAAATGCAAAATAAGCTCCGAGGTTATTAGTACTGAATTAATAGATTATCTACTTGTTTTATTGAATAAAGGCTGGTTTTCTGATAATAACATCAATTCAGATGGCATTGACAAATTCGCTTGCGACTATTTAGATGAATTTGAAGAATACTATAAATTGACAAACATTATTAAAGATGAAACAACTACTTTTGATGTAACACATTGGTCAATAATAAAAACTTTACTTACATTTGAACCGAGTTATATACGATATGATCATGATCCTAAACATCAAAATGGAGACATCCACCCTTTAGATCACTTAGATGTGCATTATACTACAAGCGGGACATTCAAATTAGGATTGGATAATACGTTATCTTTAACAAATAGACTCGATTTAAAAACATTTAAAGATATTCTCGAAAATGGAAAATCACGTGGCGATTTATGTTATAAATTAAAATGACCTATACTAAAATTACTATTTATTTTTAGAGCTATTACCTGAATCTACTTTCATTTTAATAACTAAAACTTTTATGATTAAAAAAAGGACACCTAATCAAAAACAATCGTTTTTGATTAGGTGTCTTACAACAATTCGAGAATGATTCAAAATGTTGTCTTATTTTTTTATTAACGAAAAATGGTATAAATATGCTATGAATCAATGAAAATTATTTATTTCTTTTATGGTGAATGAATATTTGAATGCTTCCGTTCATGTTTAACTAGAAAAACAAAAAGAACTTGTAGGAATTCCTACAAGTTCTTTTTAGTTTAAGGTGAATATACGGGACAAACAAACTATCTTACAGATTCATCATAGAAACTACAGGGGTAATAGATCGTGAAATGATTAAGGAAAAACAACATGCGGGAATAAAGCTAGCAAAACAAAAAGGCGTATATAGAGGAAGAGTGAAGAAATACACGGATAAACATCCTGGCATGAACTATGCAATTGAATTACGAAAACATACCAATAAAACAGTAAAGGAAATATGCCAGATTACAAGAGTGAGTCAGGCCGCTCTATATCGTAGATTAAAAGAACTTGAATAAAGTTCTTTTTTATATTTGTAATTAAATCCCAGGGTGGCCCCTCATACCCAGAATCGTTTCCGTACCCCATACAGACGTTCAGCTAACTTCCAAATTTGATATACTAAAAGAAAAAATTAGGATGATAAGGGTATGCCAACAAAGGAATTCCAAGACACAGTACAGCATTTTGCTTCTTTCTTACTAGATAAAGGAAGAAAACCTTCCACAATTAAACGGTATGTTTATGATATTGAAGATTTTGGTCAATGGTTGCAAAACTCTACAAAACTCCCTACATGCAATATATGGATGACACTTGATACAAAGGATTATGAAGCTTATTTTTACGATTTAAAGAACCAAAGACAGTACTCTGATAAAACAATGCACCGTGTTTATAGCGTCTTAAATAGACTGTATCAGTATTTAAAACTACCAAATCCGTTAAAGGACATGCAACTTAGTATTCAACCGAATCGTGCGTTACGTGCTGAAGACTTTATTTCAAAAGAAGAAGAGAAAAGGTTAAAGGTCATTTTAACTTCATTAGAAGGATTAACAGAAAAACAACGTTCCGTTCGTCCAGCACTTATGGATCGTAACATTTCTATTGTGCATTTTCTCATTCATAATGGATTATCCTTACAAGAACTTGTCGGTTTACAGATGAAGCACGTCCATTTTGAAAATAATACGATCTCAGTACCAGGAATAGTGGGTATAGAAAGAACGATTCTTTTAACTGAAGAAGATAAAAAGCGTTTATTTAACTATTACAAAATCATTCCTGAACCTGTTCGTCCAAGATACCATAGTAATGATCCATTGTTTGTAGCCTTTGATTTTACTCGGAAAACTTATCATTGGTCATATGAAAATGATGCGCCTAAAGCTCTAACAGAAATTGCCGTCCAAAAAATGATTCGAATTGAAGTTAAAAGAGCGAATTTACGAAAAGGAATTTCAGCACAACATCTTCGAAATACCTTCATTTTACGGCTGATTGAACATGGAATTTTAGAGGAACAAATTATAAAACAGGTAGGTTTTAAATCTAAACTTTCGTTAAAAAGATATTATGATTTCATGGATTAAAAATAACGGAGGAAGATAGTATGAAGGAAAATAAAAAACAGGAGCAACAGTACATAAGAGTGTATACATTAAGGGATAGAAGTACCAAATCCATTAAGGTTGAATCTTGGCGAACGTTTAAAGAGGAGATGAGAGTTCTAGGTCTAAAAGAATCGGATATTTTTCAAATTCAGTTAATAAAAAAGCAATAAGAGAAAAATGAAGGGAGTATGTTGCAATGAATAAAGGAGATGCTATTTTACGGTTACTTATGGAAATGAAACTGGAGCTAAAAGAAGTAAAAGAGCAAATGGAACAGATGCAAAAATCTCTGGAAAACATAGAGAAACAAAGCCTAGCTAAACAAAGTGAAACCTCTTCGACTGTTTCTAAAGGAAATCGTGATTGGAAATATCCCTCTAAAATGAAATGAAATTGATAACAGTTACAATACAAATTAAGGAGTACAGTATTGGTGTGTACATTGATTTTTCGAATCTGTAACAATTAAGTGAAGGTTTTTCGTTTGCTTTGAAGAATACCTAACCAAATATGAAAATTAGATCGATTACACTTTTATTATGTTTTTACCATCTGAGACTCAAATATATAACAAAGCATTTACGAGAAAGGAGATTGAAATGAAAAAAAGAAAAGGGGTAATTCTCCCTCTTGTATTAGCTATTTTATTAGGTGCATGTCAACAGAACGATAAAGAAGAAGCAAAAAGTGAAGAAGAAAAAGTTATAGACACTATTGTGGAAACGGTAGATGAAAAGGACTTCCTTAGTGCCTCCATGAGCGATACACCAAGAACAGTAGACTTAGAAATAGCTGATACTGTAAATACAAGTAAGTTAAAAAAAGCGATTAACACTCAATTAAAGAATCAAGATATTAGACCATATACAATTAATGTGAGTCAGAGAAATATGGACATTGTAAAGAAAGAGGGGCGATGGAGCGAAGTTTACAGTTCTATTTTTGATGAAGTGTTTACCAAAAATGGATACAAAGGTTTTGGAATTCAGCTAGTTAATTTCGAATCAAACCAACCATTTACCCTTGCTATACATACTACAATAAATAATTCTGATCCAGAAGCCAAAGAGTTTGGAAAGAAAATAGAAAAGGAAGTTGATGATTTACTTAAAACAAAGAAAGTAAAACAATGGATTGAAAACGACTCATATACTATTGAAATTTTTAGTCAAGATAAACAAAAACTCAACTAATCTGTTAATACGGATACCTTAAATAAAAAGAGACGCTACTAAGTTAAAAAGACTAGGAAAATAAATCCTAGTCTTTTTAACTTATACTATTTATTTCTATATTAGAGAAAAAATCACTTATAATATACTTGTCCACCTGATAATTTAACTGTTCCTCCACCGTGATTTCTAAGTAAAAGTTTGTAATAATTATGCCATCCATCTGTAAGGTGGGAAATAGGAATGTTTAGCCCACCACTAAAAGAACCTCTAGGGACTACCTCGCCTTCTTTAACATCATCTCTATATACTTCTACTCCTAATCTGACTGTATTTGATGCTTCAACATGTACACTTTGAGGTCGATAAAATGACATTCCACCGTTGATCCATCTATATGAACCAAAACTAGTTGGTTGAAGATTATAGACATTCATAGCTAAAGGAGTTACAAGTGTCTCCTCTTTAAGTTTACTATCATTAGAATCAACTAATGGATTAGGAACAAGAGACTGATTTAGTTTATCTATTTCCCCCTTAGTATAGGTTTTAATCAGATTTTTGTCTTTGTCGTAAACATCAAAAATCGGTGTTTCACTACTCACTTCATTAATGTTTATACTTTCTGTAGATATAGAAGAAGGTAAAGCTTCTCCATATGCTGCCGTTGAAGGTAAGATTATTCCTGCTGCTAATGCAAGTATCCCTGCCTTTGCTAAAAATTTTCTCTTCACACCATCATCCTCCTATTGTGAAAAATATTGGTAATTCACCTCGCACCACTATCATATATTACAAGCATTGTAAGTGTAAATTAGTTTTCAGAATATTTTTATAACTATGGATTATGGGAACATTTTTATGAATTGCACGAGAGTAATAGGGGTAAGGGCTACAAGAGAAATTTTAAAAATTATGGGAACAAAATTTTTTTATAAAAATAAAAAGAAGAACCCTGATTTTAAGAGTTATTCTTTTCATTATTGGATGTTTGTGATTCCCATTCGCGTTCGATTTTTCGAAACCATTTACCGATTTTACTTAAATAATATCTCTTTACTTCCCCATATGGAATCCAAATTTCACGTTCTTCTATTCGATCCATTACTTCACTAAGAATCTCATCATGCTCGTATTTTTTAGGTCTTCTATGATTCACTTGTACAAATTTTGTATATTCTCTACGAAGACAATTAGAAATGCGTTCTCTTTGTTTTTGTCTGAGATGCGACCATTTCTTGTTTGTTTGACGGATTTGTCCATTAACTTTTATATGATTTTTCATAGACAAGCCTCCTATTACTGTCAAAGCGAATATATAACTATCGTAGCACACTAAATTCAGAAAAGGGAAAGAATCCCCTAATGGAGATTTCTGTGTTTTTTATTTTTAATTTCGGTACGTGAAATTATTTATATTTGGCTAAAAAAAGCCCCTATAAATGAGGCTAATTATTTTACAAGATACTGTTGTACTTCTTTTATTAGTAGCTCTGCACCTTCTGGGCTTAATGTAATCTTGCCGTTTGCAAGAGAAATATTCTTATCAGATACTTCTCCTGTTATTGCACAAGCACCATGCGCTTCGTATTTTTTTAAGATAATCTTTTCACCTTCTACATAAATCTCTAATGGTGTCTTTTCTTCAATTTCCAGCGTGCGCCTTAACTCCATTGGTATAACTATACGTCCTAATGGATCTAATTTTCGAGTTACTCCTGTTGATTTCATGAAACCTCTCCCTTATATAATCTATAGCTCTATATTTTATACCCTATGCCATTTTCATTGTAACAAGCTTTCTCCAAAGATTGAAAACATTATAAACCAAAAGCTCACAATCATAAGAATAATTTCTTTACACCTCTGTGAAAAGGGATACTGTGTGTCTTCCATCTATCGCTCCCTCCTTTTGTACAATAATCTACTTTACCTTAGAATGGTAAATCGTCGTCCGAAATATCAATTGGTTGACCTGAATTAGAGAATGGATCATCATTCTTTTTAAATCCAGAATTACTAGATTGATTAAATGAGTTCGAACCTTGATTACCAAAACCAGCTCCTACTGGCTGTTGATTAAATGAATTATGTTCTCCTCCACCACTATTACGTGGCTCTAAAAATTGTACGCTCTCTGCAACCACCTCTGTAACATATACGCGCTTCCCGTCTTGCCCCTCATAATTACGTGTCTGAAGACGACCATCTACACCAGCTAAACTACCTTTCTTTAGATAGTTTGCTACATTCTCAGCTTGTTTACGCCAAACAACCACTGAAATGAAGTCAGCTTCTCTTTGTCCCTGGTTTGTGAACGGTCTATTCACAGCTAGCGTAAATGTTGCGACCGCAACCCCATTTGGCGTGTAACGCAAATCAGGATTCTTCGTGAGACGACCAACTAAAATTGTACGATTTAAAGACATGTGTTTTTTCCTCCCTTAGTTTCCTCTATTTTTTAGGTTCACCAAACCATTCATACATAGCTTGACGACTAATAATCCATTCTTTTCGTTTTCCTTTTGGGTGTAAAAAGAATTTTATTAAACCTTCATCTAACATCCGTTGTAACTCTACTACTTTCTTTTCAGTCATACCTGAAGGGCTGAATTTGTGCTTTAGTGTTTCACGAGGAATCCCCCAATGAAATGATG
>NZ_KB895596.1:0-35531 GCF_000374885.1 Bacillus sp. 105MF
TATCTATTTTTTGAAAAGGGGAAAGAGAATGAAAAAGGGAAATAAAATGAAAAAGATGATTGCTACTTCTGTACTTTCTACTGCACTATTAATTCCAGCTATTGCTCATGCAGAAGAAAACAAGACGATTCAAAATTCTACTGCTACTCCTAAAGTTGCAAGTGTAAGTAAGGCTAGCCAAGCTAAAGGATGGGTAAAACAAAATGGAAACTGGTATTACTATGATAAAAATGGTAGGAAGGTAACAGGTTGGTTATCAACTGGAGGAAAATGGTACTACTTTAGCCCTTTTGGAATTATGCAAACCGGGTGGATGCCAATACAAGATAAAAAAACCAAGAAATATACATATTACTATCTCAATGAAAGTACGGGAGCAATGCACACAGGTTGGGTGCAAATTAAAGGATCTTGGTATTTCTTTAATAATAATGGAGCAAGACAAACAGATTGGTTATTAACTGGAGAGAAATGGTATTACCTTGGACCATACGGAATAATGGAAACAGGAAAACGTTTTATAAACAATACGTATTACTACTTTGATAACGGTGGGGCAATGCAAACAGGATGGCAAAAAATCAGTAATTACTGGCACTACTTTAACAGCAATGGATCTGAACACAAAGGCTGGTTAAAGCTTGGCGGAAGCTGGTACTACCTTGATTCTTTTGGTACGATGGTAACGGGAACAAGATGGATTGATGGTAAATATTACAAATTTAATAATAATGGTGTTTGGATTGGTTAATGATAAATAGTAAGCGGGATTGATAAGGAAGACAGGTCGCATGATGTAATGCGACCTGTTTTTATGTTTTACGCTTTTAAATCATTAAATTAAAAAAATCGCCCATTCTGCTTTATCGCACCTATTTATATATGGGGTGATAAAAATGGGAACTTTCTATCATTTAATGAAAACATATAGCGAATTTCAAAGTAAAGAAGAGTTTAATACATACCAGCAGCAAATTTTAATCTGTTATCAAGCAAACATAAATAAAACAGACTTTTTAGTGATTCGTTTTTTAGGGAGATATGCGATTAATGAAAAGCAAAAAACAGTTGGAGTTGCTTGTCCGTTAATGGCAACAATTGCGACCAAAATAGGAAAAAGTATTCGTACGGTGCGTCGCTCTGTTGCCAAACTGGAGGAACTCGGGATTATTGAGCGGATTCCTACGAAAGAAAGATATAAGCGCGGGGGATATAGTGCGAACTTATATGTATTTCGTAAAGCAGCTGTTGACCGTATGGATGACCGTATGAAAATGACCGCATGTGAAAAGAGCGTACATGTAGAGGGGCGTAAGAAGGAAGAGGTGTCAGAAAAGGAGGAAACTATTCTTTTTAAAAACTTTTCTCAAGTACAAAAGAAAAGAGAAACGTATGAACTTGATGAAACATATTGTCGTCATGATATTCCAATTGCATTTGTAGATGCAATTGTTCCAATGTCGAGAAATCCACAAACGATTAATGTGCTTTGGAGTAAGGTGGAACTTGCTTATAAAAAGAGTGGTTTATTAGAACAAGGGGTATTTTTTGAGCAATTGATTACGGATGAGGAGACTTGTACGCAACTTATCTGTCGTACGAAAAGTGTGGTAAGAGCGTATAAATGTGGGGAGATTCGTAAAGATGTTAGAGCACTCTTGTATAGTACGATGCGAGCTCTATTTTTAGATGTTGGATTAGAATGGGGGGCGGCTATAAGAAGGAGCAGGAAGGTAACCTTATTTGATCCATTCAAAAAAGAGTCATGCGTATGATACATGACTCTCTTGATTAATCGAATTTTCGTACAACAGGAACACGAATCGCAACAAATAATACAAAGACAATCACTGCGGTTGCGCCGCTTTTCATAATCGTCACAATCGGAATACCAGCTGCAAGTGCGAGTGATGTGAATGCATAGGAAAGCGGGATGAAGCCCATAGATGATAGCATCAGCAAGCTCATGACGCGCCCCATCATTTCTTCTTTGACAGTAGATTGAATCATCGCCATTAACGGAACGATAGCCATGGCAATTGTAATGCCGTAAAATGCGCCTGCTAATAATGCTTGCCAAAGTGCTGTGCTGAAGTTAATGGATAAGAAGAAAACGCCAGATAACAGCATCATAATGATGCAAAACAAGCCGCGTCTACGATTAATGTTTTTAAGGCCAACAATGACAGCACCAATTGCCATTCCGCCTCCAACAGCTGCTTCTAAATAACTAAATTGAAGCGAGTCACCATGCAGTACATTTTTGATAAATAACGGGAAGCCAACTTGCATTGGTCCGATTAAAAATAGATTTAGAAAGGCGCTACAGATAAGAAATGTTGAAAGAAAAGGCGATTCCTTTACGTACAAAATGCCTTCTTTAATAGAGGTAAACATTCCTTTGTCTGTATCCGTTTTTTCTTGCAATGTAAATTGGATTTTTTGGACGAGTATAGCAGCAATAATGAGAAGCAGAATAGTAATAGTAAAAATGGTCTCATAGTTACTAAACTTGATGAGAATGCCACCGAGTACAGGTCCTAAAATTACGGATGCTTGGTTCGTCATTTGGGTAAGTGAATTCGCCTGTGTTAAACGATGTTTTTCTACAAGTTCAGGGAGAATGGAACCGTCTGCTGACCAAAAGAAGGCGTCCGCTAATCCGAAAAACAAAGCAAACAAAGCAAACGTATATAACGTTACATGACCAACGATAAACCAGATTAGAATTGTTGCGACAAGAAGTGCACGAATGATATTTGAGTAAAACATAATATTTTTTTTCGGAAATTTATCTGCGACAGCTCCGCCGACAATCATAAAGATAAGTCTTGGGACGCTAAGTGCAACAAAGACAACACCTAGTGAAGCTTCGAGATTTAATGTTTTCGCTATGTACCATGTTTGGGAAAAGGTAAAAAAAGCTAAAGCAAAGCTTGAAAATAGAGTAGCTGCCCAGAGAAATAGGAAGTTTGTATTTTGTAGTAAAGGTGTCCCGCCTTCTGTTGGAGCAGATTTGTTTTGTTGTAGTTCCTCCATATTGCTTCCTTTCTATGTAACAATTTTGAGTGGATATAAAATCCTGTTAACACTCGTTTTATACAGTTTCTAATATTTCTATACTGCACTTTTTCATTGTAGACAATAATAGCACATTTGCCCAGTGGATTTTTTAAGGCAAAAAAATAAAAAGATGCGAAAGCACCTTCTTATTATATGGTTTAGGCTAATGCAATATAGATATCAACTTGCACATTATTTGGATCCATCGCTCGTTCATCATACAATTCAAAGTCTGTTGTGAAAGCACGTTTGTTTTCTTTCGACCACTTCCAAATGTCTTGCCATGTTTCTACGATGACCTCTGATACTGGGCCTTTGCGAGTCGTAAATACCGCATATGTCTGAGCAGGTATTGTGAGAGATGTCATATTTTCAGGGATTGTGTCTAATGAAGAGACTGGCATACCGATTGTATATGTATAGGCTCCAGTTTCATCGGACTCATAGTTTGAATACAATGCTAGTGTTTCGCTTTGCTTCCTTTTGTTAGGAATTTGATCTGTTATTTGACCTTGGCAGTAGTCGGTCCATAGCTTGGGGATCTTTCCTTCAGTGGACATTTCAATTTCATTTTTTGTTGTAGCGGAGATGCCAATCGCTTGGAAAGCTTCTTTTTTAATAATCTTTGGTTGACTCATGTTTTATACTCCCCCTTTTCAAATAAGAACAAATGTTCTTATTTGATTGTACCATAATTATACAGATGAAGGGAAGAGGGAGATTTGTTTATCGAGGGGAACTTTTTTTGCTAGGGCAGAAAAAGGAGAATCCCCCACTTCAAAGCTCGTGTAGAGGGAGGTGTGCGTAGTTCAATAATTTGGAAGAAATGTTGCAGCAACAAAGTCCGCCATTCATACGATGACAAAATCGCTCGCTATTGCATTGGTACCTGACATTAGAGTAAACAGTATTGCTCCTGGTGCAGTTCATACGAGATGGTGGTCAGGTAATGAAGATAAGATGTACCAACTTGCGGGAACCTTGCCGCTTAACAGAATTTCAACACCAGAAGATAGTGCAGAAGCAGTCTTGTTTCAATTGACTCAAGAATCTATTACAGGACAAATATATACAATTGATAATAGACAGACGCTTTAAAATTATAAAGTATCTTAGCGTAATAAAATTCACCTAATGAGGTTTTTATCTATAGAATAAAGAAGCCGCAATTTCTGCTTTAGAAATTGCGGCTTTGCTATCATACTTATGGATTAAAACATACTAGAGCTATGCATTGGTTGTAGTTTTGCATTTGGATCGAAGTAAGCTTTTGCATTGTTTACTGCTGTTGGTGCTTCACCGAAGCCACATGCAATCAGCTTTACTTTTCCTTCATATGTACAAATGTCACCAGCTGCGTAAATACCAGGGATGTTCGTTTCCATTTTAGAGTTTACAACGATGCTGTTCTTTTGAATGTCTAGGCCCCAGTTTTTAATTGGACCAAGAGAAGAGACGAAGCCGTAGTTTACGATGACATCATCAACGTCAATAACAACTTTTTCTTCTGTTTTTACATGTTGCAGAACAACTTGTTCAATCTTGTCTTCACCAATTAATTCAACTGGAACATAAGGTGTTTTTACGTCTGCACGAGAGTTCGTTAAGTTTTCTACGCTGTGCTCATGAGCACGGAATTTATCACGGCGATGAACGATTGTTACTTGTTCAGCGATTGGCTCTAGCATCATTGTCCAGTCCACTGCAGAGTCACCGCCGCCAAATACAACGACGCGTTTTCCAGCGAATTTATTCATATCATCAACGAAGTAGTGTAAGTTTTTCTTTTCAAATTTCTCTACACTATCTAGTTCTAATCGGCGTGGTTGGAAGGCACCATTACCAGCTGTAATAATGACAGATTTAGAATAGTGTGTTCCTTTATTTGTTACAAGCTTAAATACGCCATCAGCTTGCTTTTCAAGTGTATCAACTGCTTCTTCTAAGCAAACAGTCGGTTCAAACTTTTTCATTTGTTCTTTTAAATTATCAACAAGTTCTTGCGCGCGTACTTTCGGGAATCCCGCTACGTCATAAATATATTTTTCAGGGTATAGTGCGGATAATTGTCCTCCAAGCTGCGGTAAGCTTTCAATAATTTTTACACTTGCCTGTCTCATTCCGCCATAAAACGCTGTGAATAATCCTGTTGGACCTCCACCGATAATCGTTATGTCGTAAACTTTTTGAATTTCTGTCACTATTTATTCCCCCTATAGATGGAATTTCGATATTGATTCCATATATTGTTCATATGTATACGGAAATCCTGCAAATAAGATTGCACTTTACAATAAAAATGATACCATATTTCAGTTTAGAATACTGCAAGAAATGACTGAATTATATGTAAGCTTTTGCATAGATAGGATGAAAATGTATAAAATATACCAAGTAGGAAAATACATGAAAAAAAGGCTGAAAAACCCTTGAAAACGCTATGTTATTTTAAAATATTGATAATTCTCTAGGTGCTTGAATTCTGAAATAAAACCGACTAATATAGGAAAGTATTATGTTAATTTTTTATGACAAATTTCGTAAGATTTTTTGAACACGTTTTGTTATGGTTAAGAATGTGAGGAATTCCACATTCTTGACAAAATAAGTGTTTAATACTTTGGTCTTATGCTTATTTACTATTATATAAAGAAAAGGGTTGTGATTTAGTGAAAACTCCAAAAATCGTAGTTTTGGGTGCAGGTTATGGTGGGATGATTACGACTGTTCGTCTACAAAAAACATTATCTGTAAGTGAAGCTGAAATTACGTTAGTAAACAACAACAGCTATCACTACCAAGCAACTTGGTTACATGAAAGTGCAGCTGGCACATTACATCATGATAAAATCCGTCTCGACATTCAAGACGTTATTGATACAAATAAAGTAAACTTTGTACAAGATACAGTTGTAGAAATTAAAGCAGCTGAAAAACGCGTTATCTTAAAAAATGCTGAGTTAGAGTATGATTATTTAGTAATTGGTCTTGGGTTCGAGTCTGAAACATTTGGCATTAAAGGACTGAAAGAGCATGCATTCTCTATTACTAACATTAATGCCACTCGCCAAATTCGTGATCATATGGAATACAAGTTCTCTCAATATGCGACTGAAAAGCGCGCTGAGTTAGTGACAATCGTTGTTGGTGGTGCAGGATTTACAGGTATCGAGTATGTAGGTGAGCTTGCAAACCGTATTCCTGAACTTTGCAAAGAGTATGATGTTCCACGTGAAAAAGCACGTATTATCTGTGTGGAAGCTGCTCCGTCGGCACTTCCTGGCTTCGATCCAGAATTAGTTGAGTACGCTGTAAAACAGTTAGAGAAAAAAGGTGTAGAATTCCGTATCGGCACGGCAATTAAAGAAGCAACTGAAGAAGGTATTCTAGTTGCGAACGGTGACGACGTAGAATTACTTAAATCTGAAACGGTTGTTTGGGCTGCGGGTGTTCGTGGTAATGGTATTGTGGAAGAGTCTGGTTTTGAAGCAATGCGCGGACGTATTAAAGTTGATGAGTATATGCACGCTCCAGGCCATGAAGATGTATTCATGGTTGGTGACGCAGCGTTAATTATTAATGAAGAGATTAACCGTCCATATCCTCCAACAGCACAAATTGCAATTCAACAAGGTTACAACATCGCACATAACTTATCCGTGTTAATTCGCGGTAAAGGCGAAATGAAAAAATTCGTGTTCGATAACAAAGGATCTGTATGTTCATTAGGACATGACGATGCAATGGGCGTTGTTATGGGTAAAAAGTTAACGGGATGGAAAGCTTCCTTCATGAAGAAAGTAATCGACAACCGTTACTTATTCTTACTTGGTGGACCTTTATTAGTTCTTAAAAAAGGTAAATTGAAGTTCTTTTAATATATAAATACAAATAGTAGAAAAAAGCAGAAACGGCTATGAGTCGTTTCTGCTTTTTTCATGTAATACAAGTTTTTCTTAAAGTTCTGTTTCAACGAACATTCAGTGTATAAGTGGACATTTTGTTTGATCGAAAAGCAACAAAAAACCAAATTATATTTGTGAGTGATACCGCCGAGCAAAAAATGATGACTCCTAAGACGGAAGAAAGGCTATAGTCATTTACGCGCATTATAATAAATACGGATGCAAGTATCACAAGATTTATGAATAGTCCCATACCGCAAAGAACTGCCATGATGAATCTCATTACCTTTATTCCTGCTATATAAAGAAGGAGAGGTACGACATAAAATACTAAAATCTCGCCGATTGATGTCCACATCCCTAAAGAGTTAAATTTATTTGCATTAGATCCTAAATCTGAGAGTGGAGAAAGGGAAGCTGAGACTAATACAGAGCAGAAGAGTAATGCAGAAACTAAGGTTACGAATACAATACCGGATTTCTTTGATTGATTTCTCATAATTTTTCACACTCCTTTCTCAATGATTATTTGCGGAGCAGCATCCAAAGAAGAACTTTGAAGAAATTCAAGGTGTTTTTTACAAAGAATTCCTACCCTATATTCTCATTATATCAAATATATGGAAAATGAGTTAACTCCATAAGGAATAAGGAAGATTATATTATTCTTACTGAAAAATATAGTATAATACATAGAAAAGAATGAATATTCTGTTGTTTCAGCTGAAAGGAGTTTTACATCATGGGGAAGCGTGGGAATGTTTGGCTAGCTGTAAGTGGACTTGTAGCCACAAAAGATGGTCGCTGGCTCTTCGTTAAGAAAAAATACGGAGGCTTAAAAGGGAAATGGTCATTGCCCGCTGGTTTCGTAAATGAGGGCGAAACAATTGACCAAGCTGTTAAGCGTGAAATTTTAGAAGAGACAGGTATTGTTGCACATGTAAAAGGAGTGATTGGCATTCGTTCTGGTGTCATACGTGATGAGATTAGTGATAATATGATTATTTTTCTACTGGAACCAGAAGGAGAAAAAGTTATTGTTCAAGAAGATGAGCTGTTTGAAGTAGCGTTTTTAAATCCTAACGATATTGCAGACGATCAAAATACTTCTATATTAGTTCGATATTTATTAGAAGGGAATACGGCACAGCTTCTTGAGATGGATGCAACATTAAATCCAGGAGATCAATTTGGATATACATCTTATCATGTATTTACGGCAGGGGATAAGAAATAGAAGGAGTGGGGAAACATGAGTATTCCAGTATTACTAATTTCAATGATGCTGTTTTTTATTTTATTTTTTGGAATTGGATTTTTACTCAATATGATTTTACGTGCTACTTGGGTGATGGTTATCATTTATCCGATTGTTTGTATACTGATCATTAATAAAGCAGGTGTCTGGGATTACTTTTCAAAACCGAAAGAAACATTTTCTTCATTTGGAACAAGTGTCTCGCATCTTGGACAAGCCGATCTTTTTATTTTATCAACTGGATTAATCGGGGCAATTTTGTCTGGTGTTGTGATAAAGAAACTACGTCAAAGCGGGTATCAAATGTTTTAATCTCCAGTTTTCTGGGGATTATTTTTTTGCATATTTCTACATCATATGGGGAATGACTAACGATGAAGGAGTGTGGAATATTAAAATGTTAAAACGATATGGTATTCGCATTATGATGACTTGTTTACTTGTAGCAGCATTATGTGTGACATGGCAAGCGTTCACAGGAGTCTCTCTACTAGAGGTTGTAAAAACATATCAAGAAGGCAATGTAAAAGAAGTACATGCAGCAGAAAGAGGGCAACAAGTTGTTCCGAGTAAAGAAGTGATAAATGCTTTAGAACAGGGAAAAGACTGGTCTAAATATCGTGTAATGGAAATGACAGCAACTGGTTATACGTCAGGGATAGAATCAACCGGTAAAAGACCTGGGCATCCGGAGTATGGCATTACATATTCAGGTGTGAAGGCAAAAAGGGATATATATTCTACAATCGCAGCTGACTTACGTGTGTTTCCGATTGGGACCATTCTTTTTGTACCAGGCTATGGATATGGTGTGGTAGCAGATAAAGGCGGAGCCATAAAAGGAAATAGACTCGATTTATATTATGAAACTGTTCAGGATGTATATAGTGAGTGGGGCAAGAAAAAAGTAAATGTATATGTAGTGAAAATGGGGAACGGTAAGTTAACAGAAGAACAGTTAACGATGCTCAATCAAGATGAAACGCTGCAAGTATTCCGCGGTCAATATTTGAAACAGAAATAGTCTAGTGAGATTGACACTAGACTTTTTTATTTGTCTTCATTCACAATATAAGAAAAACGAGGTGCGGAAGTGGAAGACTATCCTTTGGCGTATTATGAGTTTTTCGTGAAATATAATGAAGAAGATTATTATACGTGCCATGATTTACTCGAAGAAATGTGGCTAGAAGAGCGGAGCAATTTATTTTTAAAAGGCTTATTACAGATGGTAGTTGCTCAGTATCATTACAGCTATGGAAATGTAAAAGGAGCGCGGCTTATGTTGGAAGTGGCGGAGCAATATTTGAGGCCGTACTGCCCTTTGTATTGGAATTTAGATGTGAACGAAGTCGTGGTATTTATTCAAAGTTGCCGGAAAATCATACCTGAAAAGGTAGAGAAAGTCCCATATGAACAAATACATAATTTACCGTCATTACCGGAGCACATTCTATATATGAAGTGAAAGAGAAGTTAGAATTATCGCATTTTAGGGAAAATGCAGTTATAATGACAATAGAGAAATCTAGGGGGGCTGAACATGTTTCAAGTACAAAAAGAATTAGCAAGCCATGAAGCAGTAATCGTTGCTTTATTTGAAGAAGAGAAAACGAGCGGCTTTGTACAAGAATTGGACAAAGCATTTGAAGGACAATTACAAGTTTTATTAGAAGAGAAAGAGCTTAGTGCAAAGAAAAAATCCATTTCCAAACTACATAGCTTAGGAAAAACAAATGTAAAACGCTACTATTTTGTCGGTCTTGGCAAAAAAGAAGCATACTCAACAGAAACATTACGTACTTCACTTAGTAAAGCATTTAAAACATTAAAAGCTGACAAAGTAAAAGATGCAGCAATTTTACTTGATTCTTTCGTAACTGATAAGTTAGACGCAATTGATGTTGCGCATATTGCCAATGAAGTATCTTGCCTTGGTACATATGATTTACAAACATATAAAACGGACAAAAAAGAAAGTGTAGAGTTAGAAAACTTTACGGTTATTACAGCAGAAGATGCAAAAGAAATCGAAGCTGCATTAACAGTAGGGTATGTGCATGGACGTGCGACAAATTCAGCTCGTACACTTGTAAATATGCCGCCAAACGTATTAACAGCAACAAAACTTGCAGAGTATGCAGTTGAATTAGCTGAGAAATATGATATGGATTATAAAGTACTTGAGAAAGAAGAGATGGAAGAGCTTGGTATGGGTGCATTACTTGCAGTAAACCAAGGTTCTACAGAGCCACCAAAAATGATTGCTCTTATTTATAAAGGAAAAGAAGAGTGGACGGATGTTATCGGATTTGTAGGAAAAGGGATTACATATGATACAGGGGGCTACTCTTTAAAACCACGTGAAGGTATGGTTGGCATGAAAGGTGATATGGGCGGCGCTGCAGCTGTTCTTGGGGCAATGGAAATTATAGGAGAACTTCGCCCAGAACAAAACGTAGTTGCTGTTATCCCATCAACAGATAATGTTGTGAGCGGTACAGCATTTAAGCCAGATGATGTGATTACATCTATGAGCGGTAAAACAATTGAAGTATTAAATACAGATGCAGAAGGCCGTCTAGCATTAGCTGATGGTATTACGTATGCGAAGAAACTTGGTGCAAACTATCTTGTTGATATTGCAACGTTAACAGGCGGTGTCATTGTAGCGCTTGGAAACCATACAACGGGTGCAATGACAAACAATGAAACATTGTTTGAACAAGTGCTAGAAGCATCGATGGAAACAGATGAGCCGATTTGGCAATTACCGATTTTCGAGCGCGATAAAGAGCGTGTTCGTAACAGTAAATTCGCAGATTTAAATAACTCACCAGGCCGTGAAGGTCATGCGGTAATGGCGGGAACATTCCTTGGTGAGTTTGCAGAAGAAACGCCATGGGTACATTTAGATATCGCTGGAACTTCTGATACAACGAGTGCACATGATTTGGGGCCAGCAGGAGCAACAGGTGCAATGGTTCGTACACTTGCAACACTGGTTGACCGTTTTGGAGAAGAATAAGAGGTTTTTGAAAAGGCAGCGGATTACGCTGCCTTTTCTTATAAAGAAATGGTATATAACGTTCCGTTTAACGCAAAAGATGTGCGGCCTGTTTCTTCAGAGACAACTAATATGAGTGCATCGCTTTTTTCGGATAAACCTATTGCAGCTCGGTGGCGTGTTCCAAGTTTTGAATCAATCTCTATATTTTTTGTTAGAGGGAGAATGTTCGCCGCTGAAACAATATGATTACTTCTAATGAGAATAGCTCCGTCATGAAGAGGATTTCCTGGATAAAAGATAGATTCCAGTAGTGGAACGGTTAAATAAGCTTCAAGTCTTGTTCCAGTTTGAATAAGGGAATCAAGTGAATCATTTCTTTCTACAACAATTAACGCACCATGTTTCCTATCACCTAAATGATGAATTGCTGTTGTAAGGGGAGCATAACCTGATGTAAATGGTGATAAATATGCCTTTAAATAATAAGAAGCTGCTAGGGTTTGAACATTGCTTAGTAGATGATGAATTTCTTCCATTTTACATAAAATGCACTCACCGTCTTGTTCAATCGTTTGTTTCATGCTCCGTAATTCCGCTTCTACAACCTCAATCATTTGTTTCGTTTTTATTTTTAATTCGTCTGATAATCCCCATTCTTCCATTTTTCTCACCTTTTTGTTTGAATTATATAGCATTAGTGTGTGCAAATCACAATAGTAAAATCCTGCTATACTTTAAAATATATTGAGATACTTGTCGTTTTTTTCATATAATGTAGTTATGACATGCGAGAGGAGATAAGAAAATGGATTGGAAACAAGAATATAGTCGCTGGCTTTCCTATGTAAACTTAGATGCAGAACTAAAAGAACAGCTAGAAAATATGAAGCAGGATGAAAAGAAAATAGAAGATAGCTTCTATAAAAACTTAGAATTCGGTACAGGTGGTATGCGCGGAGAACTTGGTGCTGGTACGAACCGTTTAAACGTATATACAGTTCGGAAAGCAACAAAAGGATTGGCGCACTTTATTGAAAAATTAGGTGAAGAAGCGAAGAAACGTGGCGTTGTTGTCGCGTATGATTCTCGTCATAAATCACCTGAATTTGCAATGGAAGTAGCAGCTACCCTTGGTGCGCATGGCATTACAACATATGTATTTGAAAGTTTACGCCCAACGCCAGTACTTTCTTTCGCAGTGCGTTATTTACATACAGTAAGTGGAATCGTTCTTACGGCAAGTCATAATCCACCTGAATATAACGGTTATAAAGTATATGGAGAAGATGGTGGACAATTGCCTCCGAAAGAAGCAGACGAATTAATTAGCTACGTAAATGAAGTAGAAGATGAATTAACAGTAGAAGTTGCTGATGTGGAACAATTGAAAGCGGATGGCTTATTACATATCATTGGACAAGAAGTAGATGATGCATATTTAGAACAGTTAAAAACAGTCATCATCAATAAAGAAATGGTACAAGAAGTTGGAAAAAATTTAAAAATCGTCTTTACACCACTACATGGAACATCCAATATTCCAGCGCGTCGTGGTTTAGAAGCAGTTGGATTTACAGACGTAACAGTTGTAAAAGAACAGGAGTTACCAGATCCAAACTTTTCAACAGTAAAATCACCAAACCCAGAAGAGCACGCAGCGTTTGAACTTGCGATTCGTGACGGAGAAAAAGTGGGAGCGGATGTGCTAATCGCAACAGATCCAGATGCAGATCGTCTTGGCGTAGCTGTTCGTAATCACGCTGGTGAGTATCAAGTGTTAACAGGAAACCAAACGGGTGCGTTAATGCTTGATTACTTATTATCACAAAAGAAACAAAACGGTACACTTCCAGAAAACGGTGTTGTGTTAAAAACAATCGTAACTTCTGAAATTGGTCGTACAATTGCGAAAGCGTATGGCTTAGATACAGTAGATACATTAACTGGGTTTAAATTTATCGGTGAGAAGATTAAGCAGTATGAAGAAAGTGGACAATATGAATTTCAATTTGGCTATGAAGAAAGTTATGGTTATTTAATTCGTCCATTCTGCCGTGATAAAGATGCAGTACAATCTGTTTTATTTGCATGTGAAGTTGCAGCATATTATAAATCACAAGGCAAAACGTTATACAATGGTTTATTAGAAGTGTTTGCGAAATACGGTTTCTTCCGTGAAGACCTTGTATCGTTAACGCTAAAAGGAAAAGATGGTGCAGAGAAAATTCAAGAGATGATGGCATCATTCCGTGAAAATCCACCAAAAGAAGTGGCTGGCTTAACAGTGAATTCTGTAGAAGATTATAAAGCAAGCATCATTACATCACTAATAGATGGAAATAAGGAAGAAATTCACTTACCGAAATCAAATGTGTTAAAATATCAATTAGCGGATGGTTCTTGGTTCTGCCTACGTCCATCTGGAACAGAGCCAAAAATCAAGTTTTATTTTGGTGTGAAAGATGATTCCTTACAAAATAGTGAACAAAAGTTACTTGCTATTAAAGAAGATATCATGAATCGTTTATAATGAGATAGAGTGTTACTTCCATTAATGGAGGAAGAAAGAGGAGAACGTAGAACGGCCTCCTCTTTTCTTGCATATGGAAAAAATTCGCTTGCTGAAGGTGGATGAAAGGTTCACTTTATAGAAAATAGAGAATTACACCATACAATAAGAAAAGGTACTGGACGATTAGAACAGAAAAGAGGGTATTTGTTATGAAAAAAGTGAGAAAAGCGATTATTCCCGCTGCGGGATTAGGAACGCGTTTTTTACCGGCAACAAAAGCGATGCCGAAAGAAATGCTTCCAATTGTAGATAAGCCAACGATTCAATACATTGTAGAAGAAGCTGTGGCATCTGGAATTGAAGATATTATTATCGTTACTGGTAAAGGAAAGCGCTCTATTGAAGATCATTTCGATAATGCGTTCGAATTAGAACAAAACTTATTAGAGAAGAAAAAATATGAGTTACTTGAAAAAGTACAAGCTTCTTCTAAAATGGTTGATATTCATTATATCCGTCAAAAAGAGCCAAAAGGATTAGGGCATGCGGTTTGGTGTGCACGTAAGTTTATTGGTGATGAACCATTCGCTGTTTTATTAGGTGATGATATTGTTCAAGCTGAAAAACCATGTTTACGTCAATTAATTGACGAATATGATAAAACACTTTCTTCTGTTATTGGTGTGCAAACAGTTCCAGAAGCAGAAACACATCGTTATGGAATTATTGATCCACTAGAACAAGAAGGTCGTCGTTATCAAGTTCGAAAGTTTGTTGAGAAGCCAGCGCAAGGTACAGCTCCTTCAAACTTAGCGATTATGGGACGCTACATCTTAACACCTGAAATCTTTATGTTCTTAGAAAACCAGAATGTTGGTGCAGGTGGTGAAATTCAATTAACAGATGCAATCCAAAGTTTAAATGAAATTCAACGTGTATTTGCTTATGACTTTGAAGGAAAGCGTTACGATGTTGGGGAAAAACTAGGCTTTGTTCAAACGACAATTGAAATGGCACTTCAGCATGAAGAATTAAGAGATGACATGCTTGTTATGATGAAGGGAATTTTAGAAGAACAAATGAAACAAGAGTCTTAATACAAAAAGGAGCTACTTTAAGTAGCTCCTTTTTCGTTATTATAGTCTCGAATGAGAATGCTGATAAGCAGAACGACGTACAGCATAATATATGCGAGGTGAGATGATAGCACCGATAATTGTAAAGAGCATATCTTTAACCGCGAACCACATCATAATTGTCCAAGCCGCTTTGTAACTCATATTTCCGCCCATCCAGAAGTTTACAGCTGCATACATATAAGTAGTACCAATGATATAGGTTAAAATAATTCCTGTAAAAGACGCGATTGCAAAGGTACTGAATTGTGGTTTTTCTCTTTGTTCTACTAGTTTTCCTGATACGTAAGCAACGATAATGAATGCGATAATAAAACCACCAGTAGGATCTAAAAGTGCGCCAAATCCAGCTTTGAACTGCGCGAAAATTGGTGCTCCTGCAATACCAACAAGCATATAAACAGTCATAGATAAGGCCCCAAGTCTGCTTCCAAGAAGAAGACCTGCTAAAATTGCGAAAAATGGTTGCATGGAAAGTGGAATACCAGCCACTTGTAAAAACGGTGCCCAGGATACGATATTCGCACCAATCGCCATGAGCGCAACAAACATGGCAGCTAGTGCTAAATCTAAAGCACGTAATTGTCTCATATTGTTAACCTCCAGTTGTTATTTGGTTAACAATATAGTAGCGAATCCATTTATCCGTTGTCAATTAAAATGTTTTGGTAGTTAGGCTTTAGTGCTTCTCTAAGTAAAGTGTATGGAATGCGAAATTGTGGAATACCGCTTGAGTAAGGAGCTATTTCATATAATGAGAAATAGATGACAAGATGATCGGGTTCCAAATAATAGTTAAATTTCTTTGTACTCATGACTTTTTCAGTTGCATCTGGAAAATAGATACTTTCATTTTGCTTAATTTGTCTAACGATTTCTGTGCGGATGATATCTTGATACGTACTGTCTTTTTGAAATAAGTCGTCCAAATTAAGTAATCTTTTTTCATTTAAATCAAATGTATTCGCCTTCCATGTATATAGTCCGTGTGCTCCGCCTGTATACTGATAATAATTTACATAGAGACTGAGTAAGGGAGATTTTTGCAATGTTACTTTATAGTCAACATTTGCAACATATGGATGAAAAGGAGCATTTGATTCCTGAGCCTCTGTATAATATTTTTTTGCTTCTTTCGCTAATGTTGTTTTAAAACGATCAGTAGTTGTTTTATAGTATGTATTCAACTTTTTTTGAAATTTTGCATCGTAAAAATTACTAAAATAAGGTCTGCTAATTTGATATTCAAGATAAGGTTTCTTACCTTTTTGTGTGACAGGCTTAATATCGATTGTCAGGTTAGAAGGGTGGGCTGCATTCGTATAATTTGGTACAATAATGAGCAAGGAGACTAAGAGTAATAGAATATAGAATTTGTTTTTCATGTAGATAGAACCTCCTTATATAAGTGCTATAGGTAGTTTGAAAATAAATAGGGAAAATTATACATTTTTAAACAAGGAAAAGGAGGAAGTAGTATGTCGAAAACATTAATGGATGCACTTGGGATTGAGCTGTTAGAAATGACAGAAGAAAAAGTAGTAGCAACTATGCCAGTAGATGGACGCACACATCAACCATTTGGTTTTTTACATGGTGGCGCATCAGTTGCATTAGCAGAAACTGTAGCGAGCGTAGGCTCCTATAATTTAATTGATCAAGAAAAGTGTATTTGTTTTGGTCTTGAAATAAATGCGAATCATATTCGCGCGAAACGCGATGGAATCGTAACAGCAATCGGTACGCCGATTCATAAAGGACAAACAACAATGGTTTGGGATGTGCGCATCATTGATGAAAATGATGATTTACTTTGCATTTCAAGATGTACAGTTGCAATTAAAGAGAAGCGTGAGCAATAAAAGAGGCTGCCCAGAGGCAGCCTTTCTATCATTAGAACTGGATTTTCTTCTCTAAGAAGCCTTTTAGTTCGCTAATTGGCATACGAACTTGCTCCATTGTGTCACGGTCACGTACTGTAACTGCTTTGTCTTCAACTGAGTCGAAGTCATAAGTGATACAGAATGGTGTACCGATTTCGTCTTGACGACGGTAACGTTTACCGATAGAACCAGTTTCGTCAAAGTCTACCACGAAGTCTTTTGCTAGTTCTGCGAACACTTCCCCAGCGCCTTCAGATAGCTTTTTAGATAGTGGTAAGATTGCTGCTTTGTATGGTGCTAAAGCAGGGTGGAAACGAAGAACTGTACGAGAGTCGTTTTCTAATTGTTCCTCTTCGTATGCATCACATAAGAATGCTAATGTTACGCGGTCTGCGCCAAGAGATGGCTCGATGCAGTATGGTACGTAACGTTCGTTCGTTTGTGGATCGATATAGTTAAAGTCCTCGTTAGAATGTTCCATGTGACGTTTTAAGTCGAAGTCTGTACGAGATGCAACGCCCCAAAGTTCGCCCCAGCCGAATGGGAATTTAAATTCGATATCTGTTGTTGCGTTACTGTAGTGAGATAACTCTTCCTCACCGTGGTCACGAAGACGCATGCTTTCTTCGTGCATACCAAGTGATAGTAACCAGTTTTTACAAGTGTTACGCCAGAATGTGAACCACTCTAAATCTTCACCAGGTTTACAGAAGAATTCAAGCTCCATTTGTTCGAATTCACGTGTACGGAATGTGAAGTTACCAGGTGTAATTTCGTTACGGAAACTTTTACCGATTTGGCCAATACCAAATGGAAGTTTTTTACGCATAGAGCGTTGTACGTTTTTGAAGTTTACGAAAATACCTTGTGCTGTTTCAGGGCGAAGGAAGATTTCGTTTGTGCTAGATTCTGTAACACCTTGGAATGTTTTAAACATTAAGTTGAACTGACGGATTTCAGTGAAGTCTTCGCTACCGCAATCTGGGCATTTTACTTCATGTTCTTTCATTAATCCAGCCATTTGATCGAAAGTAAGACCATCAACGATCATTTCGATGCCTTTTGCATCTAAAGCATCTTCAATTAATTTATCAGCACGATGACGCGCTTTACATTTTTTACAGTCAATCATTGGATCGTTAAAGTTACCAACATGACCAGAAGCTACCCAAGTTTTTGGGTTCATTAAAATCGCTGCGTCTAAACCAACGTTGTATGGAGATTCTTGAATGAATTTTTTCCACCAAGCTTTTTTAACGTTATTTTTTAATTCGATACCAAGTGGACCGTAATCCCAAGTGTTTGCAAGACCACCATAAATTTCAGAACCAGGGAAAACAAAACCGCGATGCTTCGCTAAGTTTACAACTTGTTCCATTGAATACATAATAAAATCCTCCTTTTAAAAGTTAACGTATTGGCGATGACTGGATGTACTTGTTGAATGGCAATTTCTCAAGCAAGCCGCTTGCGCCTTGAAATACAAAAAAGCTCGTCTCTAGGCATTTTTGCCTAGGGACGAGCTTGTATACCCGCGGTTCCACCCTAGTTGATGTGTGCGTAAACACACAACCACTTTATCACGTATTGCTCGAGACTGCCGTTTCCTTGCTTTTTCAGGCTTTCACTATCCCTGAATCGCTTTTTGTGCAAGTACTTATAAGTCTGTCATCGCTACTATATTTTATAATAATGACCATATTCTATCATGTTCCTTTTTAAATCACAATAGAGGAACGATTGTATCTGTATAAATACAAATTGAAAAAAGGATAGAAAACCTTTCTTTTTTAGATGGGAGAGAGCGTCCGCCCATGGCTAGAAGCGGACAGTGACTTTTTTAGCCCCATACCAAGTGAAAACAAAAGGAGAAAATAAGTGGATATCTTCTTTTGTTTTCATGGCAGGGACTGCTATGTTGGAAAATCAAGATGGATATATATGATAGAGTTTCGCCTATTTTACTATTCTTTATCATTTTAACCGAGAAGACCCCCTTCCTCTAAATGAAGTGAAGGTGGGGGTAGTTCAATCTGAAGAGGTGCTCATAGTAGAGCGAATATGTTTAATTGCTTCACGTTTGCTTAGAGGAGCAAGTTCATGATTTTGAACATATTCCCATACAACCTCTGGGCTTGTTTTTGCGTATTCACGAAGTACCCAGCCGATTGCTTTTTGGATGAAAAATTCTTTTGAAGATTTGAGTTGTCCAATGATTGAGAAGAGAAGTTTTTCATCCATTTGTTCTTTATATTTTAGTTGAAATAAGATTGCGGAGCGCTGTAACCATATATTTTCTGAAGCAATCCATTTCGGGATGTATGTTTGAATGGCTTCTGGATGTTTCAAAAAAATGCTTCCTAGGGAAGTAGGAACAATGCCATCAACGGAATCCCACCATGATTTCGTTATAATGAGTTCTTCTAAGAACGGGATGTGAGTTTTATCGAGATGCTTTTTATATTTCTGTAATAGATCGAGAGCGGCGGCTTGGAATTCGCGTTCTGGTAAATCCCAAAGTCCACGGATGACGGTTTGAAAGTCCTCTTTGTCTGGAAGTTTATGTACTTGTATGACTTCACGTAATAGCTTTCTTCTTTCCGGTGTTTGAATACCGAGAAATGGGAAATGATTTTTCATATAACGAGCCATTGGTTCTGCTTTTTCATGATTTTGATGTGCGATAAACTGTTGCTGTAAGGCTTTTACAAATGGGTGCATAAAATTGTTCTCCTTTCATGGTCTTTGTTCATATTATATAAAGAAGTGATATGAAATGGATATAAGAAATCCGATGACAGTAGAAAGGAGAGGGAGCGATGGAAGATCAAAGTATATTAGCGGGTTTTTTTGCTCTTAGTTTTGTTGCTATTGTTATTATTTTAATCTGGGCATTTATTGCGTATTTGTTAACTGCATTTGCACTCTATACAATGGCAAAAAATGATGGTGCTGAAGATGGCATTCTTGCTTTTATTCCATTTTTAAATAGTAAAGTATGGGGGGATTTGGCAAGGGAGAAGTTACCTGACTTTTTGAAAGAAGGGGCTGGATGGAAAGTATTCGGTATATACGTTGCTTGTTTTATTTTGAACTTCATTCCAATCATAAGCCTTTTAGCAAGTGTTGTAGTACTTGTTCTGTCGATTTACTTAGTATACGCCATTTTGGATCGTTATGGTACGAACGCAATATTATTTACAGTCATCCATGTGATAACATGTTCTATTTTTCTTCCGATTCACTTGTTTTTGATTCGAAATGAGCCAACGAAATATTAGAATTTATTATGAATAATCATGTTGCATATTGTCGAACGGTCGATATGTTGTTTCGAACCGCCGATATATGATGGAAAATAGAAAGGGAAAAGGCTATCGCATCTAGCGATAGCCTTTTTTGGATAGTGATTCTAAGCGAGCCACTTCCGCTTTTTATGAAATCCAGCTCCAGTGGCTAGAATGTTCGGTGGCTTCGCTTCTTCCGCCGAGGCAAAGAGCGCCTCGGCGGAAGAAGTTCCATCCCCTTCATATTCTAAGCGAACCACTCCCGCTTTTTATACCTACATTAAGTAACGCAGATAAATATAAATGTGAGAAACAATTAATGAAACGATCATAATTGGGAAACCAACTTTTAAGAAGTCCACGTAGCTAAATCGGTGTCCTTCACGGCTTGCGATTCCAGCAACGATTACGTTAGCGGAAGCACCGATTAATGTTCCGTTTCCACCTAGACAGGCTCCTAATGCTAATGACCACCATAATACATCGATTTGTGCATCAGAAGGTGATAGACCAAGACCGACTGCCATATCGTTAATAAGTGGAATCATTGTTGCAACGAACGGAATGTTATCGATTGTTGCTGAAGCAATGCCGGATACCCATAAAATAAGGATGGATGCGTAAGAAACATCTCCACCTGTTAAACCGATTACTTTTTGGGCTAACATTTTGATAAGTCCGATATCAATAAGTCCACCAACGAGTACGAATAGACCGGCAAAGAAGAAAATTGTAATCCACTCTACGTGAGCGAATACTTCTTCAATTTCATGCTCTTTTACACCGATTAGCATAAGTACAGTAGCACCTGTTAATGCGATTACTGCGGCGTCAATGTGGAAAATAGAATGAGTCATAAAACCGAGGATTGTAAGTCCAAGTACAGTTAAAGATTTTTTCATTAGTACAGCATCTTTAATGTATTGTTTTTCGTCTAAGCTCATTAGTTTTTTAATTTGTATAGGGTCAGCAATTAACTGCTTGCGGTACATAAAGTAAATCATTGTCGCGGTAACAGCGATAATAATTAGTACGATTGGGGCTAAGTTGAATAAGAAAGCATTAAAATCTAAATGCTTGTTTGCAGAACCAATCATAATGTTTGGTGGGTCACCAATTAATGTTGCAGTTCCCCCAATATTTGAAAAAATAATTTCGGAAAGTAAATATGGAACAGGATTTACTTGTAAAATACGCGTAATAGATAAAGTAACGGGAACAACAAGAAGTACAGTTGTTACGTTATCTAGAAATGCGGAACCGAGCGCGGTAAGCAAAGAAAGAGAAATTAAGATTTTAATTGGATTTCCTTGTGCTTGTTTAGCGGCTTTAATTGCAACATATTGGAATACGCCTGATTTACTTGTAATGTTTACTAATATCATCATACCGATCAGTAGCGTGATGGTTCCCCATTCAATATGTTTTGTAAAAGCGTTGTGCAAGTCGACGACACCAAAGATGACCATAAGTGCTGCACCGAGAAGTGCGATAACAGCACGGTTAATTTTTTCTGAAATGATAATGGCATATGTAATTAGAAAGACTGCGATTGCAAAGTAATATTGCCAGTTAGCGATTTCTTGCGTTGTTTCGTGCAAAAATTCCATCTCCTTTCGGGTAACTTTTCTTAGTGTGTCATAAATTTCTGGAAGAAACACACTTAAAGCCATTATAAAGTAGAAAAATGTCGGATGTAAATGAAAGGGTTTGTTTTGTCATATTTTCTGTACAAATGAATTTTTCTTCTTTTTAAAAATATTTGTGGTTATTTGACATATACATAAGATACATCAATCTGAATGTATCTTATGTAATAGCATTCGAGCCTGTTCGTGTAGGAGTACAAAGTAGACAGAATGATAAGGAAGGGATCGTATGGATGGACAACAATTTTTATTTTTGGATTTTGAGTTCACGATGCCTCAAAATAGGAAGAAACCAAAGGGGTTTTTTCCAGAAATTATTGAGGTAGGACTCGTATCAGTTGTTGATTGTGTAGTGGAAGATACGTATTCATCGTATGTACGACCGGAAACTTTTTCATGCTTAACAGAGCGGTGTAAAAAATTTTTAGGAATTAATCAGGAAGCGGTAGACGGAGGAATTTCTTTTTTGGAACTTGTCGAGAAACTTGTACAATATGAAAAACGTTGTCAAACAACAATTGTAACGTGGGGCAATATGGATATGAAAGTATTGAAGCATAATTGTGAGGCCATAGGTGCCGAGTTTCCTTTTTCGGGGCAATGCCGAGATTTATCACTCGAGTATAAACGTTTCTTTGGCGAACGGAATCAAACTGGATTATGGAAAGCGATTGAAGCGTATGGGAAAGTAGGAACAGGAAAGCATCATTGCGCGCTTGATGATGCGATAACGACCTATAATATTTTTAAACTGGTTGAAAAGGATAAAGAATATTTAGTAAAGCCATCTCCCCCGACTTTAGGTGAGCTCATCGATTTTTCAAAGGTGTTAAAGAAAGTGAGTACACAATAGCGACCAAATTACAAACTGTGTAATTTGGTCGTTTTGTTTTTTTACAGCTTGTAATCTTGTTTTAACTGCTGGAGTGCCTGCAAACTACGCCTCGCAAACGGACCATCATCTTCTGAGAATTCATTCATTTGTGCTTCTAGTGCGGATTGTAAGGATTCTTTATAATCCGGAATATCGCCCTCGTATTTTTTCACCATTTGCTGCGGGATATTTGTTTGCTCCCTGAATGCTAAAGCGCGTCTTTCATGGAAAAATGGAACATCCGCTTGTTTTACATTATGTAAATCACCTTGCGTCGGATGTTTTAAAACAGCTAACACTTTCACAACGTAACTTCCAGGACGGCTGTTTGTAATTTCACCGATATACTTTCCTGTTTTATAGATACCAGTAACGATATCACCAATTTGGAATGTTTCGCTCATATTTTTCACCTCAATTTTATAGTAAGGAAAGTGGGGAATAGAGTCAAAGAAATCATTTGCTGGAGAATGATTTTGAGAAGTTAGGTGTGCTTGTGATCAGAGAAATGTTATAATTCGAAATGATATAACAGAAAATTCTGAGGAATCGAAAGGATGAAGGTATGTATCGTTTGCTTCGATGAATTCACAGGTATAGATGTATTTTTGCCGTGGGATTTACTGAATAGAGTAAACTCGATTGGAAGAATAAAAAATTGGGACGTTAAACTTGTAGGGAGGAGTGATCTTCATGATGCCTTTATATTTTCCAGAAGATAAAACAGAATATATTATTCCAGGGATTGTTTGTGTTTTATTTATAATCGGTGCGATTGCAACATGGCGCATGTTTATTCGCGTATCAAAGAGAGAGGCGGAACGTTTGGAGAAAGTGGAGCGAAAGCTGTTAGCGGAAAAGAAACACTAATTCGTTTTTGTATGTTTCCCTCTATGCTCGGACAATCTAAGGGCAGAATGTATTCTGGAGGGAATTGTGATGAAAAAGCAGCTTTTATTCGGGTGTTGTTTGCTGTTTCTTATGGCAGGTTGTGATAAAGGAAATCCGAAAGAAATCGATGTGAAATTATATAATGCTTCTGGTGATAAAGTTGGAACAGCAAAAGTGAAGCAGCAAACAAGTGGTGTGAAAATATCCATTAAGGCAGAAGGATTTTCGCCAGGTGTACATGGATTACATATTCATGAAATTGGAGAGTGTAAAGCACCACGTTTTATATCAGCTGGTAATCATTTTAATTTAGAGAAGAAAAAGAAACATGGACTTATGAATCCAAAAGGTGCAGAGAATGGTGATTTGCCGAATGTTATTGCGGATGATACAGGAAAGATTAAGGCGGAGATTGAAGCGCCTAATGTATCACTTCAAGAAGGGAAAACAACGCTGCATCGAAAAGATGGTGCGTCTATCATTATTACGGAAAAGCCTGATGATGGTATGACGCAACCTGCTGGAAATTCAGGGAATCGAATTGCTTGTGGCGTCATTGTAGAAAAGGCAGCCGCTAAGAAAAAGTAGAAGCTACCTTTGAAAGGGTAGCTTTTTTCAGTTAATTATGAAAATGCACACTTAAGTCTATGTAGTATTTCTTCAAGTTGTCTTCTTGAACAGCCGATGTTAATCCGAATATGTTGTTCTCCACCTGCTCCGTATTTTTCACCTGGTTCAACGATAATTTTCCCGTTTTCTTCAAGCTGTTTTGTTCGTTCTTTTTGAGATAGGTCAAGGCGAGAACAGTCGACCCATAGTAAAAAAGTACCTTCTGATTGAATAACGGAAAGGGTAGGGATATGCTGCTTGATAAATTCACAAGCAAATCGGGCATTTTCTTCTATATATAAACGCATTTCTGCTAGCCAATCGGTACACTCTGTATAGGCGCTTTGCATTGCTACATAAGCAAATGTATTTAACCCATGAAAGCCTTGACGGTGTTGCACAGCTGTAAAGGCATTTCGAAGTTTTTTGTCAGGAATAATAATAATAGATGCCTGTAAGCCTGCGATATTAAATGTTTTACTTGGCGCCATGCAAGTGATTGTACGCGCTGCTAATTGTTTTGACAATGAAGCAAATGGCGTGTGTGTATGACCTGAGAAAATAAGGTCTGCATGAATTTCATCTGAGATAACGGTTACATTATATTGTTCACATAGCGTGCCGAGTTTTGTAAGCTCGTCTTTTGTCCAAACGCGACCAACCGGATTGTGTGGACTACAAAGAAACATAAGTTTTACACCTTGCTGAAACTGTGTTTCCAAATGTTCAAAATCCATTGTGTATGTGCCGCCCTGTAAAAGTAATGGACTTTCCCATACATGACGGTTATTTTTTGTGACCATGTCAAAGAATGGGGGATAAATAGGTGGTTGTACAAGTACGGTATCATTTTCAGTTGTGAAAGCCTGTACACTAGTGCTAAGAGCAGGAACGATACCTGAACTAAATACAATCCATTCTTCTTTTATATCCCAATTGTATGCACTTTTTGTCCAACGACAAATAATATCTGTTATTTCTTCAGGTGGCATTGTATATCCGAAAATAGGATGCCCAAGGCGTTTTTGCAGTGCAGATTGAATTGGCTGTGGAATAGGGAAATCCATATCTGCAATCCATGCGTGTAACAATTCTTCATTCTTATATGTATCCCACTTTACACTATGTGTTCCCCGGCGGTTTACAGTTTTATGAAATTGCTGCATCTTTTTTGCTCCCTTCTACTTGAATCTATAATTTTGTGAAAGTTCCTCCCTTCTTCTAGAATAGCTGATGTGATACGATAAAGAAAAGAGTGAAAAATAGGAAAAGGCGGGAAGTAGATGGGCGCATATGAAAAGATGGTGGAAATGGTGAAGAATTGGGATCCTTTTCAAATGGGACCGGAATTTTATGAAACAGAAGCAAGCGATGTTGTGTACGTGGTAAGTGCGTTTGACGATCCGAAATATATTGCAAAAAAAATACAGCATATTTATTTTATGTCGTTTGAAGAAGTACCAGCTATTGAAAAATGCGAGAAATTAGCACAGGAATTACTCGTATTAAAAGAAGGCGGAAGTTGTTCATTGTAGGCTGTCGGAAGTTCCGACAGCTTTTTTAGTAGGAAGTTTATCCCGCATTAACTGGCAGTAGCACTCCCACCTCAAAATTCAGCGAAAGCAAAGAAATTAGATCGGGGATGAAGACCTTCCACTGAATAAAGTTTCACTTTATATCGTACCTTTTAGAATGGTTGATATGTTGTGTCGAAGCGCCGATATATTTTAAAAAGCGCTGATGTGTATATGAATACTATTGTGCTGAAAATGCTATGATTTCTTCATATACATGTTCTGGCTTTTCCTCTGGTAGCAAGTGTCCTGTATTTTCGTATGAAATAAATGTAGAGTTTGGCAAGTCTTTGTGTAGCCGGTGCCCGACATGAACAGGAACAACGCGGTCTTTTTCACCCCAAATGAGTAAGGTTGGGGTCTCGATCTTTCGTAATTCAGCTGATGATAAATCTCCTTCTCGGTCCCGGATCATTCGCGTTAAAGCAGGGAAAATGCGGTTATCATAAAAGGGAGCAGCGTACCCTTCCATCATTTCATCATCAATTAAAGAGTGGTCATGAACGACATTCATTAAATTATGAACGATGCCTCTTCTTATAATCCAATTTTTTACGTATAAATGAAAGAACGGTAAATAGGAAGAGTAGATGAGCGGAAACTTTGCTCGTGTTAAGTAGCTTGAGCTACATAGTAAGATTGTTTTTGTAATTAAATCAGGACGTATGCGATTCACATAGAGTGAGATTTGTCCGCCCATTGAATGACCGACTAGCACAATGTTTTGGAGTGCTAAGTGTTCCATTAAATCGATAATTATAGTTGCTAAATTATGATAGGAATATATAAATTGGTTGGACTTATCACTTTTTCCGAACGGTGGTAAATCAAGTGCGACAACCGTTCCTTCTTTTGCAAGCAGTGGGATAAGTCGTCGGTAACTAAATGAGGATGAGAGAAAACCGTGAACGAGTACAAAAGTTGGTTTTTCCTCATTACTCTGGTGTTCATACAATTCGTAATGAACAGTAGTGCCGCGAGTGGAAAAAGTGAAGTAGGGATGCTCTAGCTCATGTTTCATTTTCTTTCACTCCATTGATTTTTTTCATATCATCTCCTAGTAGAAAAAGATTTATGTTAACAAAAAAAGGCAAGATGGGGTCCATCCTACCTTTTTCAGTGCTAAGTGTTATCCTCGTACAATATTAGGCGGTGTTTTTCCTTGTAACCCTGCAACTAAATTTTCTGCAGCAGTCATTGCCATTTGGTGTCTTGTCTTTAATGTCGCAGATCCGATGTGCGGCAGCGTAACGACGTTTGTTAAAGATAATAACGGATTATCTTTTTCGACCGGTTCCTGTGTAAATGTATCGATACCTGCTGCAAAGATTTTCTTTTGTTTCAGTGCGTCGATTAATGCAGGTTCATCAACTGTTTTCCCGCGGGAAGCATTAATGAAAATAGCTGTTTCTTTCATTAATGAAAATTCCTTTTCTCCAATGAGCTGATATGTTTCTTCTGTTAATGGCGTTAAAAGAACAATGAAATCAGATTGCTTTAGTAGTGTGTGTAAATCACAGTACGCGGCATCAAATTTTTGTTCGGCCTCTTCCTTACGACGCCGATTATAATAAAGGACATTCATATCAAATCCAAATTTTGCGCGCTTGGCAACAGCTTCTCCAATTCGCCCCATTCCAATAATCCCAATTGTACTATGATGTACATCCAGTCCGAAGTGCTTTTTTGTAATTTCGGCATTCCAATTACCGTCTTTTACATAAGAATCAAGTTCACATACGCGTCGTCCGGCTGATAGCATAAGAGCGAAAACAAGATCGGCCACTGTATCATCTAATACATATGGAGTATTCGTTCCAATCACGTTTCTGCCCTGCATCGCTTCTAAATCAAAGTTATCATAGCCAACAGAAATGTTGCTCACAACTTTTAAGTGAGGAGCTGCTCGCAATAACTCTTCGTCGATTTTTGTCCCAAAGTTAAGCAAGCCATGTTTATCTTTTATTTTTTCTAATAGAACTTCACGAGGAATCTTTTCACTACTATCCCATTTTTCATATTCACAATGCTCGGAGAGATATGTTTCTACAAATTTTGGAACGCGTTCAGCGATATATACTTTTGGTTTCACGGTTTCCGCCCCTTTCTTTTTTATTTTCACATAATTCTCTAAAAAAATCTTCTTTTCAAACATAAAAAGGTGTCTGTATAATTTAAAAACAAACAAAAGGAAGGATGAAGAATATGGTAACTGAAAAAGAATTAGAATTATTAGCTTGTCTTGAAAAAAGTAGTCGTTTATCCGTAGAAACTTTAGCAAAAATGTTAAATATAAAAGTAGAAGCAGTAAAAGAAATGGTTGAGAAATTAGAAAGAGAAAAAATCATTGTTGATTATGTTACACATATAGATTGGACAAAAGTAAAAGAACATAGCGGTTTAACAGCTATGATTGATGTGAAAGTTACACCGAAGCACGGTGTTGGCTTTGATTCTGTTGCAGAACAAATTTACCGTTATTCAGAAGTGAAATCGGTTTATTTAATGTCAGGGACATACGACCTTTCTATTACGTTGGAAGGAAAAAGTATGAGTGAAGTGGCAAGTTTTGTTTCTGAAAAGTTAGCAACAATTGAATCAGTTGTGTCAACAACAACACATTTTATTTTGAAAAAATATAAACATGAGGGACTTATTTATGACAAAACTGATGATGATAAACGGATTGTGGTGGCACCATGAAGCAGTTTGAACTATCAAGAGCAGCAGAATCTTTACAACCATCCGGTATCCGTAAGTTTTTTGACTTAGCGGCAGGTATGAAAGGTGTTATTTCACTAGGGGTGGGAGAGCCGGATTTTGTTACACCATGGCATGTGAGACAGGCATGTATTCGTTCGTTAGAAGAAGGATACACAGCATATACTGCGAATGCAGGATTATTAGAGTTACGTCAAGAAATAGCAAAGTATCTTCAAAAGCAATTTCATGTTTCCTATAATGCAGATGAAGAAATTATTGTTACAGTTGGAGCGAGCCAAGCGTTAGATGTTGCGATGCGCGCTATTGTAAATCCTGGCGACGAAGTGATCATCATTGAACCGAGCTTTGTATCATATGGCCCACTTGTTACATTAGCTGGAGGAGTGCCAGTTCCGGTAGCAACTTCATTAGAGGATGCATTTAAAGTACAGTCGGAGCAAATTGAAGCAGCGATTACAACAAAAACAAAAGCAATTTTACTTTGTTCTCCAAATAATCCAACAGGAGCACTTTTAAACAAGTCTGAATTAGAAAAGTTAGCAGTAATCGTTGAAAAGTATAATCTCATTGTACTATCTGATGAAATTTATGCGGAGCTTGTATATGACGAGGCTTATACGAGTTTTGCGAGCATTAAAAATATGCGTGATCATACGATTTTAATTTCAGGATTTTCAAAAGGATTTGCGATGACTGGATGGCGCCTTGGAATGATTGCGGCTCCTGTCCACTTTTCAGAGTTGATGCTGAAAATTCATCAATATTCAATGATGTGCGCACCAACGATGTCACAATTTGCAGCATTAGAAGCGCTTCGTTTTGGAAATGATGAAGTCATTCGAATGAGAGAAAGTTATAAAAAGCGCCGTAATTTTATGACGACATCGTTTAATGAAATGGGCTTAACGTGTCATGTGCCAGGCGGAGCATTCTATGTGTTTCCTTCGATTTCTTCAACAGGATTATCCTCAGCAGAATTTGCGGAACAATTATTGCTAGAAGAAAAAGTTGCAGTTGTACCTGGAAGTGTGTTTGGTGAGAGCGGTGAAGGGTTTATTCGATGTTCATATGCAACTTCGCTTGAACAATTAATGGAAGCCATGAAGCGAATGAAACGATTTGTAGAAAATAAAAAAAGGACAAAACAGAATACGTTTTGTCCATAAAAGGGGGGGAATACTAGAAAGCCATGTGTTAGTATTCTATCCCAATATTTGAAAATTATACTTACTAAAGGAAACTTTTTCATGAATTTTGAATGAAATGGGAGCTAGTGGTATAATTTACTAATATAGAGTGAAGTTTTTCTCAAGTGGGATATTTCT
The DNA here is from genome assembly GCF_000374885.1 of Bacillus sp. 105MF. Taxonomy (NCBI): domain Bacteria; kingdom Bacillati; phylum Bacillota; class Bacilli; order Caryophanales; family Bacillaceae; genus Bacillus; species Bacillus sp. 105MF. Next base: position 29,701 of record NZ_KB895596.1, read on the forward strand.
TTCCGCTTGGGAATGAGTCTTCACCAATTGGATATTTATGAGCAGTTACTCACTTTGCGTATACATGCGTTTAAATGTTGAGGTGGGTACTTTTACTGCAACCTGCAAATAGCAGGGAAACTGGTAAACGTATGGGAGTGTTTCATATGTCAGAACAATACACAACAGGAGTGGTTGTAAAAGGGAAAGTAACTGGAATTCAAGATTACGGTGCATTTGTAGCATTGGATCAAGAAACACAAGGACTTGTGCATATATCTGAAATTACAAATGGGTATGTAAAAGATATTCATGATTTTTTAAAGGTTGGAGATATAGTAGAAGTAAAGGTACTTTCAATTGATGAAGAACACAGAAAAATGAGTTTATCGTTAAAAGCAGCAAAGCGTAAGCAAGGAAGAATTATCGTACCAAATCCATCTGATAAAGGATTCAATACGCTTCGCGAGAAGTTAACAGAGTGGATTGAAGAATCACAGTTAACAAAATAAAAGAGAGTCGCTAAATTAGCGATTCTCTTTTATTTTATTATGATATATATTAGCAAATATGATTGCATGCAATCATATTCGTATGTCGGATGGGAAGTGCGAAGTCCGTGCTTCGCTTATTATCGAACTTCGCGTGTTTCTGGGTGTGTTCCGAGATTTTCGGATGGTTTAAATAATAAACCAAGGTTAATCAGCCCAGAAATACCAACGATACCGTAAATGATTCGTGCAAGTGCTGAACTTTGCCCACCGAAGATAGCTGCTACTAAATCAAATTGAAAGAATCCAATTAGTCCCCAGTTGACGGCACCAATTACAGTGAATACTAAAGCAATACGTTGTAAAGTACTCATCTTGAGTAATCCTCCTTAAATTTGAAGCATAAGCAAGCCTTTAGTTTTCGTGAGTAGTAAGAATCCACCTATATGAGGTTGGTGGGTATAAAGCGAAATCCGAAAATGGAAGTGCGCCTTCTACAACTTAACTCTCTTATAGAATGACTCTCCTTTGTTGTTTTTATACACAAAAAATATTCATTACAGGATGTATATACATCTATACTTGAAAATGCGAATTTTTATGCAAAAAATGAACTTTTTTTAAAAAATACATATTGGTTACGTTTACAATTCTCCAATTGCTTGATTTACAATCCCAGTTTCGCTAAAGTGAATACAGAAATACATATACATAATTGGAGGGAAAAAAATGAGCACACATGTGACGTTCGATTATTCTAAAGCGTTATCGTTCATCAGTGAACAAGAACTAACTTATTTACGTGATGCAGTAAAAGTATCACACCATGCAATCCATGAAAAAACTGGAGCTGGGAACGATTTCCTTGGGTGGGTAGAGCTTCCGCTTCAATATGATAAAGAAGAATTTGCTCGCATTCAAAAAAGTGCAGAGAAAATTAAAAATGACTCTGACATTTTACTTGTTATAGGTATTGGTGGTTCTTACTTAGGAGCACGTGCAGCAATTGAAATGTTAAACCATTCTTTCTACAATACGCTTTCTAAAGAACAACGCAAAACTCCACAAGTGCTATTTGTTGGACAAAACATTAGCTCCACTTATATGAAAGATTTAATGGATGTATTAGAAGGTAAAGATTTCTCCATTAACGTTATTTCCAAATCAGGTACAACAACAGAACCTGCAATTGCATTCCGTATTTTCCGTAAATTGTTAGAAGAGAAATATGGAAAAGAAGAAGCGCGTAGACGTATTTATGCAACAACTGATAAAGCGCGTGGTGCTTTAAAAACATTAGCTGACGAAGAAGGATACGAAACATTCGTAATTCCAGATGATGTTGGCGGTCGTTTCTCTGTATTAACACCAGTTGGTTTATTACCAATTGCAGTGAGTGGTTTAAATATTGAAGAGATGATGCAAGGTGCAGCTGCCGGACATGATGACTTTGCAAAATCTGAGCTGGAAGAAAACCCTGCTTACCAATATGCAGTTGTACGTAATGCTCTATATAATAAAGGAAAAACGATTGAAATGCTTGTTAACTATGAGCCAGCACTTCAATATTTTGCTGAGTGGTGGAAACAACTATTTGGCGAAAGTGAAGGGAAAGATCAAAAAGGAATTTTCCCATCTTCAGCAAACTTCTCTACTGATTTACATTCATTAGGTCAATACATTCAAGAAGGACGTCGTGACTTATTTGAAACAGTTCTTAAAGTAGGAAAATCTACACATGAACTAAAAATTGAATTAGATGAGAACGATTTAGATGGTCTGAACTACCTTGCTGGTGAAACAGTAGACTTCGTAAACACAAAAGCATACGAAGGTACATTACTAGCTCATAGTGATGGCGGGGTACCAAACTTAATCGTAAACATTCCAGAATTAAATGAATACACATTCGGTTACCTTGTATACTTCTTTGAAAAGGCATGTGCGATGAGCGGTTACCTATTAGGTGTAAATCCATTTGACCAACCAGGTGTAGAAGCATACAAGAAAAACATGTTTGCTCTTCTTGGAAAACCAGGATTCGAAGAATTAAAAGCAGAATTAGAAGAACGTTTGAAGTAAGAAAAGCGGAAGCGGCTTGCTCAGAACCGCAAGGTATTGGAGTTCTCGACGAAGAAGTGTTTTTTACTTCGACCGAGAGAGCGAAATGACCGGAGGCTCTAGCCGCTGTAGCTGGATAAAGAAAAGAGGAAAAAGCTATCGGGATAGTCCCGATAGCTTTTTTTATTGGAAAGATTGGGATGAGACTTGTCAAATGTTACTGAATAGTCGATAAGTTGTGTCGAATCGCCGATATATCGATATTAGAACAAATACGAATCGGGCATGCTAAGGAAAAAGTCTAGGAAGGATGAATAGCTTGATTCGAATTCAATCAAATTTAGAAGGCCATACATATGCCCTTTTTAAATTAGAAGAAGTATTAAAACCGCTTGGTTATAGTATCGGCGGCAATTGGGATTACGACAAAGGATGCTTCGATTATAAAGTAGATGAGGAAGATGGGTATCAATTTTTAAGAGTACCATTTACAGCAGTTGAAGGAGAGCTGGATGTACCAGGAGTAGTTGTTCGCCTTGATACACCGTATCTTCTTTCACATGTATACCAAGACGAACTGGATGATCAGGTAAATACATTAGCAGTTGGAGCAAGTGGGTTAGATCAATTTGCAGAGCCACAAGATGCAGATGGGAATATAAAAAGAAAATATATTGATATTGGAAAGGCATTAGTAAAAGAGTTGGAAAAGCATCTCATTAATGTTTAATTACGATAAATACGTCGCTTTCAATAGTAACGAAGGAATGAATGGGATTGATGTGATATTGTTCATTCCGCTGTACACCTAGCAGTAGGGTGCCTTGTTTTAAAAGGAGGCTACTGCAAGCTTCGAAAGTTTTTCCGCTATAAGATGTAGGAACAGTCATCAGCTGCAATTTACTTTCCGAGATTTCATTATAAAGTGTAAATAATACACCTGAAATAGAAGGGAATAAAAGAGATGCAGTAAAGACGTAGCTTGTTAATTTATTTCCTTCTATAATTTCTGTCGCTCCCGCTCTAGTTGCATTTTGAACTTGTTCAGAAGTGAGTAGTTCAGCGATACAGTGAATATTTGGATTCAGTCCTTTAGCAGTTAAAATGTTTAAAATTGATTGTGTGTCAGCTAAGCTTTCATTTTTTTCTTTATCTGCCGTTATTAAAATCGTATGGGCTGTTTTAATATTTGCTTTTAATAAAGTTTGATCATGGTGTGGACATCCTTTAATAAACTCTAAGTGATGGAAAGGTTTTGGAAGCAAGGAAAGGGTTTCGTCGATGAGTACGATATCAAGGTCTGGTTGTAACACATGCATTTGGCTCACGACTTGTTTTGCACGCTCATTCCAGCCGACAATAATCATATGACCATGACAAGAAGCAGCTTCTTCGCCTTTAATTTTCATATATTGCTTACTAATCATTTCGGTAGCGAATAATACCATATAATAGGAGCAGAAACCTGTGCCTAATAAAATGAGAATCATGCCTGTAAGTTTTCCTGCAGGTGTATGTGGAACGTAATCACCGTAACCGACAGTAAAGGTTGTAACAAGCGCCCACCAGATTCCATCAAACCATGTAGAAAAGTAAGTGGGTTCTAATTTATATATTAGAAAACCAAAAACAGTAATAAGTACAACAATGAAGCTAATTAAGCGGAAAATAATGGAGTCGCGAAATACATCTACTAGGTTAGCTCGTGATTTCAAACTTATATTCCTCCTCATTTTGTATAGCTACATTGTTACCATTATGAAAAAAAGAAAAACTCTCTGTTTTGTAAGAGAGTTTTTTCAGTAGTTCATAAGGAATACTACATACTTTCAACTTCCGTTTGCTGTACACTTTCTAAATGTTGCAGCGCATAATAGACGTCAGCTGTATGTCTTTTTTGATCGACAGACAATTTTAGTTGTAAAAAGTGTGAACCATTTTCTAATGTTTTGAGTTTCATGTTTTTTACTTTTATGTCCATTGCTTTTATTTCTTCAATAACAATAGGGATATTGTTCATATTGCTTACAACAAGTTTGACAGCGATATCTCGTTGCCGGAGTGACCTAGGACCTAAAACTTTCATTGTTAATGGAATGAGTTCGACGCTAATCATAAGAAAACACATGCCGAAAATTGCTTCAAGATAAAAACCAGCCCCCACAGCGATTCCAATACCGGAAGCTCCCCAAATCATAGCGGCGGTAGTTAAGCCTGCGATACTGTCATTTCCTCTTCTTAAAATAACACCGGCACCTAAAAAACCAATTCCAGATACAATTTGAGCTGCAAGGCGAAGGGGATCCATGTTGATATGATCTGTATGAGGTAAGTTATAAGCTGATTTAATAGAAACAATCGTGAGGAGACAGCTAATAATTGAAATGACTAAGCACGTTTTTAAACCAAGTGGTTTTCTTTTCAATTCACGTTCTAACCCGATAGCAAATCCTAAAATAGCAGAGAGACCTAACTTGATTAGTAAATCGGTATAGTCCATATGTATATTCCTCCTTGTAAGTTTGTTCGATGTAGTGGTGATGACAATCTATCAATAGAAAGTTCATCTTATAAAGTTGTGAATTGTATCTTTGTAAAGAATATGGATAAGAAGTTATAAACGCGTTGAGACGAATTGAAATGTAGAGAAAAACTGTGTTGATGGAAGATAGGCTGTATGTAAAGAAGAATATTCTATATAAATACAAATTGAAAAACCGACACAAACCTTTTTTAGGTGGGAGAGAGAATCCATCCATGCATAGAAGCGGTCAGCCCCTCTTCCAACCCCATGCCAAGTGAAAGTAAAGAGAGGAACCGAATGCAGGTCACTTCTTGTTCTGTAATAGCAATGATTTATATGTTGGAAAATCAAAATGGATATATATTATATTAATTATATGACGTGAATAGAGAAACTTGGCTATTTTTTATAAAAAGTTTTAAAAGGGTGTTGCATTTCATTTTTCTACATGCTATATTAATAACCGTCGCTGATGCGAAACAGCAGAAAGCGAAAAAAGAAATTAAAAAACTTAGTTGACATCGAAAAACGAAGATGTTAACATAAGGAAGTCGCAAATGAGCGGCATACGAGTTCTTTGAAAACTGAACGAAACAAACAACGTGAAACGTCAATTTTTATTTTAGATGCTAGACAAACTAACTTTATTGGAGAGTTTGATCCTGGCTCAGGATGAACGCTGGCGGCGTGCCTAATACATGCAAGTCGAGCGAATGGATTAAGAGCTTGCTCTTATGAAGTTAGCGGCGGACGGGTGAGTAACACGTGGGTAACCT
>NZ_KB895597.1:0-21027 GCF_000374885.1 Bacillus sp. 105MF
TTCTTTATATTTTCTCTGTTTATCTAAAAGAGCAGAGTTATAGGTTTGACGACAATATTGTAGCCAACGTTCTAACATTTCTTTCTGTTCTTTCGTTGGTAAAATTTCATATTTTTGGCTCAACAACATTGTCATCACCTTCCTCTTTTTTCACTGTAGTGCTTCAGATCCCTAAAAACAAAGAAACGAATATACGTTCCCCTCCCTACCACTGGACTATGTCCTGCACGCGCTTGAGGAAGGGGACTTCTGTTGGAGTACTGTTAAAAATCTATCCTATCTTCAACTTATAAGCCAATTCATAAAATCTGCTTCTTATCTGTACAACAGGAAATACGAACAAAGGTGCTTTAGTTGAATAAAGCTTAAATATAGTATATAAAAACGTTTGGATTATCCCAAGCGTTTTTATATGCTAAATATACTGTTATTTAATATGCAAATTGTGTTGCAAAATCATACGCTATTTATACTGTGATTAGGCTTTTTCTCCATGTTATCTGAACTACTTACACCCAAACAGGTGGTTTTTTAAATATCGTTTATCAACATTTTACTTTAACAGAGCCAGTACAAAAAGAACCGACCTATATAAGTTCGATCCTACTTGTGAATATTTCACATATTTTACTTACTTACTTACTTACTTACTTACTTACTTACTTACTTACTTACTTCTATTACCTTGGATGGGCTATAATTCCCCGCACTATCTCTTACTACTACGCTTACTCTCGTTCCCATTTTTTGTACTGGTATCTTAATTGAAAACTGTCCTTTTGAGTTTGCCTTTCCTTTACCAATAAGAGTTGAACCCACTTTTACATTCACATCTGTATTAGGCTCAGTTGTTCCTGTTATCACTGTATCCTTACTGGTCAGTTTATTTACATTTGGGATAGTTGGAGGTGTTTTATCTAGTACGCTTATTGTTGTAAATGGGCTGCTATTGCCTGCACTATCCTTTACTATTACACTTATTCTTGTCCCTGCTTTTTGTACAGGTATCACAATTGAGAATACTCCTTGTGAATTCGCTTTTCCTTTACCAATAAATGTCGTTCCAGATTTTACAGAGATACTAGAATTAGGGTCAGCTGTTCCTGTCACTACCTTATCTTTATCTGTGACCGCATTCACCTTTGGAGGTAAAGGTACACCTTTTTTCATAATGTACGCAGAAGAAATATAACCTACTAGTTTTTGATCTGCCGTTTTGACTGGATACCATACAAACTGATTATTACTGTTTAAAGATTCATCATATGCAAAGTTCCCCTGAATAATCAAGTTGGTATTTTTGCTTAACGGCTTCCCACTTGATGCGGAAGTAGGTTTGGATCTTAAGTTCACTCCATCTCTTGTTACAAGTACTTGGTCGCCTGTTTTAAAATGGTATGTAGAGGGATGTAAACCTGTTAGTGTGTACTCTTTCTTTTTAAATACAATATTTTTGCTAGTGTTAGGGTCATATTCGAAATCAGCTGTACGGAAAGGGAACTGTGCCAATTTCGTATCATTTAAAAAACTGTATTGTTCAAGAATAGCAAATACTTTTTCTTGATAAGCGTTTGAATTTTTCTGGCCATTAGCCTTATATAAAGGGTTATTTGCAGGTTTTGTTCCATTATAAGCCATAACAGGGAAGTACCAGTTTTCAATTACTTCTGGTCCAGCAGACTTTATCTTAGGAAGATCCGTTCGCTGATACATACCACGAAGAACTTCAACACCCGCTTGAATATTATACTCAATATCGTATTTTAACTTTTGTTGATCGTACTTGGACTGATTTGTAATTTGCATAATCCCAATTCCGCCGTCTTGCGCTATGATTGGCCGGCCGTTTCCATCAAATTGTTTCCAGCCACTTTCTTGTGCAGCCACAGCTTTTACAACTTCAGGAGGAACATTTGCTTTTAATGCTGCGTTCGTTAGTAAGCAATTCATGTGCTGACGAGAGGGATTTTGATTCGGCTTAATTTGACCGTACGGCCCACACGTAGATGCTGCAGAAGCGGGAACCTCTTCATAAGACCAACATAAAAGCATAAAACTAGTCAGTACCCCCACTTTTAGTAAGTTTAATTTCATTCTGCCATTCTCCAATCTATGTAATAATCAATATTTATATAGTATATTTTACCATGATATATTATTAATTTTCTATAATATAATAATTAGTTTATTAAACTAACAAAATAGAACCAAATCTACAGAGGAACTAACTTTTTCATCTCACAAAACCCTATAATACATCTTTAACTGCAATATCTGTCCTTTCTATTTTACGTTTCAATTCCGATTCTACTTTTTGATTTGTATAATAAAATGCTGTAACCTTTTTTGCATCTTCAGCTTCCTTCATTTCCACGCCCTGTACATTTAAAAATATAAACTAGCAAAATAATTAGTATTACTGGGTTATTAATCCAAACATTCTATTTGATTGATTAATATATTAATAGTAAATCGAGAAAAGGAGGTTTTTCATATGACTAAGCATACAAAATGTGCCTGCGAACAATTAGAAAGATTACAGTTAGGTACAGAAGTAGATGTTTTTCTTACAGGAACAACACTAGAGGATCTTATTTTTACTAACTTTAATCCAGATAATTTTTGCGCAACCTTTGTGGATAACACAACAGAACCTGGCTCTGTAATTGTTTTGGACTGTCGTGATATTCAAGCACTTAGAATTGAAGCTAATTAGAATAAACATAGGGCTTTGAAAAAAGCCCTATGTTACAATTCCATACGTATATTTCTATATAAATTATAAAACAATGGGCAGTGAAACAAGCGCTATCTTTACAAAAATAAAAATGACCTCTTTCATAGAAAGAGGTCATTTTTACATTAACTTACTTTTTTCAAATTGAAAGCGGGCTTTTTTACCGCTACTTTTTTCACAACGTACAAACCAATAAATATAACAAGTCCGCCAAGCAATTGCATCGTATTTATTCTTTCTCCAATTGTTACTGCGGCAAAAATGACAGCAAACAACGGGACAAGATACATATAGACCATTACTTTTGTAGAGCCAATTTTGCTAATACCAACGTACCACATCGCTAGTCCAAAGACTGTTGCAAAGAGGATTGAATAACCTAATGAACCCCAGCTTAACGTATCTGTCGGCCATGTTAGTGTATTTACGTTGAATAAACAATATACGACAAGTGGCACAATGCCAATTAATGTAGACCAAGATGTTACTCGCATTGCCGAATATTTTGTAATAAGTGGCTGTGCAAGAATTGGATACCAACCCCAAGCAATCGCAGCAACTAATCCAATTAAATTTCCAAGCCAAGCATACTCATATGTAGATTGATTCGTATGCCCTGTTAATAAAACAAGTGCTGCGCCGCTAAAGGATAATAAAGAACCGATTTGAATCTTCATCGAAAAACGTTCTTGTTTGTGTAACACTGCTAAAATCCCTGTAAAAATAGGTGACATCGCAATTAATAGTGACGCATTTGTTGCTGATGTATATTTTACAGATAACATAAATAATGTTTGATACAATGTTGTTCCAACTATCCCAACTACTAATAATCTTAACCAATCTTTTCTCTCAATTCGTAGCGATCGTTCCATAAAAAATGTAATCAATAATAATACCGGAGATGCAACTAAAAATCGTAAACTATTAAATTGAATGGCTGACATATACGCCACTCCATATTTTCCAATTGTATAATTCGCTCCCCATACTAAAGCAACTGATATTAGGAGCCATTCCATTTGCCATCGTTTCATCCGAATCTCCCCTTCCACTACCTTAGCATAGTAAAATTGGCTGGATACCACACCGTCCAATTGGCTGTTTTTTCACCCAGCCAATTTGTTATAATGAAACTAGATAAAGAATAAGGGGACGTTATAAATGGAATGGAAGTTAGATAATGACAGCAAGATTCCGATTTATCAACAAGTTGTTGATTTTATTGAAAGACGTATTATGTACGGAGAGCTTCATCCTGGTAGCTTTCTCCCTTCGGAACGAAAATTAGCAATCCAACTGAATGTAAACAGAAGTACTGTTACAACTGCTTATAATGAACTGCGTGCTATGGGAATTGTGGACAGCACAACTGGAAGAGGTACACGTGTAAGTACACATATGTGGGGCGTTTCTCCAACATTAACACCGAACTGGAGAGGATTCGTAGAAGGTGGTACTTTTTTACCGAATTTACCACTACTTCGACATATTCGAGAGCAAGTCCAGCAAAATGAAAATATAATTGATTTCGCAAATGGAGAACTTGGTTGTAACCTGTTTCCCCATGAACAGTTACAAAGCATTTTACGTGAGCAACCTTTAACGCAATCACTTAGCTATGATCATCCACTAGGCTATCTACCATTAAGACAAGCGGCAGCGAAATATATGAGAGATTATCTAAAAATTGAAGCAACAGAACAATCGATTATGATTACTTCTGGGGCACAACAAGCGCTTCATCTTATCGTTCAATGCTTATTAAACCCAGGTGATGCGGTAGCATTTGAAAGCCCCTCACATTGCTATTCATTACCCCTCTTCCAATCAGCGGGGATTCGTATTTTCCCGTTACCTGTTGATGAACATGGAGTGAATCCTGAAGATGTGCATGAACTATATCGAAAGCACCGAATTAAAATGATTTTTTTAAATCCAAATTTCCAAAACCCAACAGGTACGATGCTTCATCCAAATCGAAGAAAAAAACTTTTATCGTTATGCGCAGACCTACGTATTCCAATCGTTGAGGATGATCCATCTAGTTTATTAACATTAGAAAATAAACAGCCTTGCCCTACTTTAAAATCCATTGATGAAAATGGAACCGTCATCTATGTGCATTCACTATCCAAAATGATTGCACCTGGCCTTCGTATCGGTTGGCTTGTTGCTCCACAGTCAGTAGTAGAACGGTTATCAGATGCACGGCATCAAATGGAATTAGGACTGAGTATATTTCCTCAATGGCTCATGCAGCAATTTTTTGAAACTGTTCCATTTGATACGCATATAACACAATTACGCAATCAGTTAGCACAAAAAAGAGATGTCATTGTCGATGCCCTAAATTATTATCTTCAAGATAAGATTTCTTTTTCAAATCCTAATGGCGGGATTTACATATGGGGAAAATTAAAGGAGCCTATTAACGAAAAACAGCTTATAATGCAAAGTTTAAAACAGCAAGTAGCCTTTATGCCTGGCAGTATTTTTGGAGCAAAAGATGGCTATATTCGGTTATCGTATGGGAAAGTAAATATCAATCAAATAGAGGACGGAATTTCTCGTTTACATACCGCCATTGAATTTTGTCAAAAATAAAAAAACATTTTTCATGGAGCATTAATGCTCCATGAAAAATGCTTTAGACTACGGAAACAAGTATGAAACTATAACAAATAACTGTGTGCTTTCTAGACGTGAAAATACCTTTTTGTTACTATAATCAAATGTGATTTACTTAAAGTTTTTATTTTTAGAAATTCATAAGCACATTTTTTCAAAAATAGTCCACCTCAGTTAGATATTTACAAAACATTAAGAAATTTTATCGTTGATTTTTATTGCTATAAAAATTATACCCTATTTGCTACAAACACTAACTATTAGCATAAAACTACTTATCAAAAGTAAATCTGATTTATATGAGCTAAAATGATATAAATGAATATTCTCAACTTGAACGTATTCTAAAAAACATCTATCCTATATTTTTTTTATAATTTGTTTTTAATAAACTTTTAAAATCTAGTTCAGCGATTACTACACTTAATAATATAAGAGTTGCACCTAAATAACCTTTAGCGGTGAGAGTTTCACCTGTGAAAACGAAAGCAAAACCCGCTGAAAAAACAGGTTCTAATGAAAAAATAAGACCTGTATGTGTAGGACTCGTATATTGCTGTGCAATGATTTGAACAATGAAAGCCATTGCTGTACAAAATATGCTTAATACTAAGATTGAAAACCATGATTCAACAGTACTAGGAAGTTTAGGATTTTCCATAAACATTGAGAAAATACTACTAAATAGACCGACAAAACCAAGTTGTAAAACTCCAAGGCTAATTGAATTAACCTGCTTCGTTATTGTTCCAGTAATAATGATATGGACTGCATAAAATAGAGCACATAAAATACATAATATATCGCCATAACCTATTTTTAATTGGCTATTTAACGTTAATAACCCTATCCCTACTATTGTTAAAACAACTCCCAATATAACTTTTTTTTCAGGTCTTTGTTTTAAAAAGATAGATGATAATACTGGAATAAATATCACTGTAAGACTCATTAAAAAACCAGCATTAGAAACCGATGTATACTTTGTACCAAAAGTCGCAAAAATATAAACTATAAACAAGATAACAGCTAATATAAAAGCATATTTAATAGTTCTAAAATCAATTTTGATTAAATGCTTATAAAACACTATACCTGACAAAAGAAAAGCAATAATAAAACGTAATGAGATTAAATTATATTCTTGCATGTAATTGAGGCCAATTTTTGTAAGTAAGATGGATGCCCCCCAAAAAAATGTAACCAATAGTAACATTAAATCCGCCTTTAATTGTATTTTCATCTCTATTCCCTCGTTAGTTTTTAACTTTTAGCATATTTCATCATTTATTAAGGTTACTATACACCTTTTGAATACAGACATGAGCTGCCAACCTAACCTAAGGATTTTTAACCATGCCTATTTGGAGAAAAATCATTGTATCTAATGATTTCGCTATTTCTAATTCTCTCTATTTAGAAGTTATAATTACTCTCCCAATCATTTATCTAACTTTTTATTTTAAATATTCTAAAATAATTATTTTAGAATATTCCCTCCCCTATAGTTAATATTTTTAAGTATTTATACAGAACTGTATGTTGATTTATCGAATATATTTTGTCCAATTCTACTTTAATCCCCGATACTTAGCTGTCGTCAATTCTTGTATGTACGCATCAATCTCAGGCATTTCTTCTTCTCTAGCCAATCGGATCGCAAGCTCTATATCATAAGGAACTCTTACAAGTTGAATTGAGAAACTTGCTGCCTCTTTTTGGCCATATACACCTTCAAAAATCAAATAAGAGGCTTGCGTAATCTCAAGCGGGTTACCCACACTTCCTGCATTACACAAAGTTTTCCCACGAAAATTTTGCACATAAGCTTGATGAATATCTCCGTAGCAAACGACATCCGGTTTCCTTTCACCTTCAATGTTTTCTGTAAGATTACTATTTTCAAATAAACTAACACGTTGTTCCATTGGAGCTCCGGGCTGAACTCTTTCATATAGGCTTCTAGGTGATGCATGGAACATTCTAATTAGTTTCCCACTCATTATAAATTCAATTGAAAATGGTAATTCCCTTAAATAATTCCGCTGCTGTTCTGATAATTGTTTTTGATGCCATTGTAATGTTTCGAAATCACTAGGCTTTGTAATAAAATCATCCCAATTTCCCATTACAACATGCTCACATTCTTTCCGAATAATCTCAATTGCTTCACTAGAATGTGGCCCTTTCCCTACTAGATCACCTAAGCACACAATACGTTCTATCCCTTTTAATTTGATGTCTTTAAGAACTGCTTCTAAAGCAGGAATATTACCATGAATATCTGAAATAACCGCTATTTTATCCAAATCAACACCCCCAACTATTCTATATTTATTATATCTTTATTAAAAGATTTATACCAATTTGGAATATAAGAAGTAAAATCATTCTGATCGTCTACAATCCGCTTCAACCTCCCCTTCATTCCATCTAATAAATTTGGTGTTACTTTATGTGCCCAAACAATATCTGCTGGAAAAATCATCGCTGTATACAGTGAATATAGTTTCCAAAAATGAAGTGACGGCTCCCCATCACAATACCCATGGACTTGTCCAACAGCAAATGGTTCACTTATATCAATTGTAAACAAGGCCGTTTTATAAAAATCATGAATGGGATCCCCAAAATCAAACCTCGCAAAATCGATTACTGAACGAAATTCATTATGATGAATCATAATATTTGCTGGGTGAAAATCATCATGCAGAAACACAGTAGGACGATTTCGCAATAAATTCTTATGATTTTCTACAAAGGTTAACACCGATTGCAAGTCAATAAAATCCACCTCGTATTCCACTAATAATTGCAAATATCTCTCGTATTTATTCCATCGAGCTGTTTCCCAAGATTCTTCTACATTCTTTTTCTTCACTGTATGAATTGTCTTTAAGACTTCTCCCGCCCTTTTTCCAGCCAAATATTGCTCTTTCTCAGTCAACTTTCCAAGTATATCTTCACCATCTTCTCCGTTAACCCATTCAAATACTTGTACACATTGATTTAATCTAACAAGCCTTATAAAATGAACTGGTTTGGGTATTGGTATACCTAATGATTCAAAATGACGCGTATATTCATATTCTTCGCGCTTACGTTCACTAGTTGACATATCACACACTTTAATAAAATAGCGTTCATCATTTTCTAATTCAATTTTATATTTTTTATCAAATGAAAAACCTTTTGGAATCAAAGTACATTTTACTATACGAGGCCAATCCAATTGTTGTTCTAACTCCCTTAGCACCTCTTCCACATAGACCACTCCAATTAATATATGTATACATTCCCTAAAATTTGTTGTTTTTTCTTCTGTGTATTTGCTCCTTGAAATTCAGCCGCAAAAGGAAGTTCTCCATATTTTAACAAACATTCTTGCACGAACCCTTCACCACTAGGTTCACAAAACTGCACATTTACATTTTCAAGCAATACACTTTGACAAAGCGCATTCCATTCTTGATGAATTTCAGGTAAAGTCACTTGTACTTCGAGTATCTCTTTCCATCTTTCTACTGTTGCACGTGCATTTTTTACAGCATAATATATTGTCTGAATTTCTTTTACCTCGTTGCTATGCGGGACAATGACGCCCACTTCTTGTAAATCGAATCGCCTACTCTCATCAGATTCTTCCCACTGTATAAAGAAAGGTAATTTCGGTCCACTATCTTCCTGTTCCACAAATAACATTTTCCATTCGATAAGATAACCGTCATTTCTCATTCGTTTTCCTTCAAACGGCCCTTCAACTTGTAACCCTTTTTCCATGAACCTTACCGCAAGTTCTTCAATATAATCTGTACGAAGAGCAATTTGCAGCATTCCTTCTCTATCTCGTAATTTCTCTACAGTTTCCTGAACAAGTGGATTATCCGCTTGTTTCGCTGTATCTTCATGTTGCACTGCTAAAAATTCAATATAAGATAAGTCAAAATAACATAAACTATTCCATGTCCCCCAGTTTGTATGTTCTCCGCCCTGTACCGTATGAAATCCAAGCTCCTCCATTCGCTTTTCTGCTTCCTTTGGTGTGCACCTAACGGTATGAACGAGATGATCAAATGCTAACATAATTTTCCCCTCCCTTTATTTACATCCTTTTATTATATAACTGTTCTGTTATTTCAATCAATTTAAAAAACTTTTAAAACCTAGTTGCTTTATGAGATTAATATGCATTATAATAATAAAAAATTAACGTTAAGCTGATTGGAAAAACCAAAGGCTCTTTTCTCACTTGAGAAAAGAGCCTTTTTATTTATTATTACAGGGGGATTTTATATGCAAAAATTAATTGTCTTTGCTATTATTGGTTTTTTTGCTCAACTGATTGATGGGGCACTTGGAATGGCTTACGGAGTAACGTCTTCCTCATTATTATTAATGTTTGGCATTGCACCTGCTGTCGCTTCCGCATCTGTTCATTTAGCTGAAGTTGTTACCACTGCAGCTTCTGGCGTATCTCATATTCGATTTGGAAACGTTGATAAATACACTGTTTCCAGACTAACATTACCAGGTGCAATTGGTGCTTTTGTTGGTGCTTGTTTTTTAAGCAATTTACCAGGTGATTTAATTAAACCTTACATTTCTATCTTTTTATTTACTTTAGGTGTCTATATTTTATTACGATTTATTATTCAAAAACAAATTGTCCAATCAAATAAACGTATGTCTGGTAAGCAACTTATACCACTCGGATTGTTTGCGGGATTTGTTGATTCAACTGGTGGAGGTGGCTGGGGACCTATCACTACACCAGTACTTCTCGCACGTGGAAATGAAGCAAGAAAAGTCATTGGTTCCGTTGATACGAGTGAGTTTCCTGTCTCATTAGCTGCAACTATTGGATTTTTCATTTCATTGGGCTGGGAACAAGTAAGCTGGTTTTGGGTATTTGCTCTTATGCTCGGCGGCATTATCGCCGCTCCAATCGCTGCATGGTTAGTACGAATTGTACCTTCACATTTACTTGGTGTACTCGTTGGTGGACTGATTATTTTTACAAATATCCGGACACTGCTTACATCATTTAAAGTGGATCCAACAATTATTAACCTTTCCTATATTGCAGCGGGTCTTGTCGTTATCATTGCACTTTTCATTTCGGTTAGAAATCACTCCCAGCTTACAAAACAAAACGTTGGATATACGACTGGACAAAAACGAGTTTTGCCTTAAAACGGAAATAATTATAAAGTGGTGTGAAATACTACGGTAAGCAAATGATAAGTTTGCTTACCTTTTTTAATCTCTTTAGCACTCTTTATTTTGCTTATAATCAATGTCAAATTTATTTTTCTGAATTTTCTTTTAATTTTAGAGGATTTTCCATATCTTTTTGCGAAACATTTGTATAACAATTTTTTCTTCATTTTTTTACATATCAAGTAGGTTCGGGTGGAATTTTGAAACGTTTCCTATACAATAACCGATTTTTTTTGATATTTTCCTACAAAAATTCCTTGCAATATTTTCAGAAACTAATTACAATTGCCATATATTAAAAATCACAGCAATAAATAAATCCTCATCAATCCGATGAGGTAGAGGTTGCGGCTTTTATTAGTAGAACGGATTAGACACAGAGAATGTCAATGACTCCGTTTGAAAGGAAATGCTGCCGAAGTTTGTATTTCTTCTCTGGAAGTACGAGCTGGGGCTGTCTCCAAACAGGAACAGAACTGTCACGTTTACAAAGTACCGTGTAAACGTGGGGTGCTATCTTAACGGAAGGGTATGATGGGGTGGTTATTTGTGAAACGTTCCGCCAAATTCCTTTGGCGGTTTTTTGTATTTTTCTCCCCGTTCCTTCCTAATCTTACAAGAAAAGGAGTGTTGAACATGAATAGCGCAACGAATCAAGCTACCTCTACAAAACAATCTACACAAGGACAAGGTGAATTAAGACGCGGGTTAAAATCTCGTCACCTTACGATGATTTCTCTCGGCGGTACAATCGGTACTGGACTATTTCTTGCCAGTGGTGGTGTCATTCACACAGCAGGTCCTGGCGGAGCTCTCATCGCATATGCGGCAATCGGAATTATGGTTTACTTCTTAATGACAAGTTTAGCTGAATTAGCAGCTTACATGCCTGTCACTGGATCTTTTAGCACATACGCGACAAAATTTGTCGATCCATCACTTGGATTTGCACTCGGCTGGAATTATTGGTATAACTGGGCAATTACCATTGCCGCTGAACTTGCAGCCGTAACATTAATTATGAAGTTTTGGTTCCCAAATACACCTTCCCTTATTTGGAGTGGCCTTTGTTTAGTCATTATGTTTCTTTTAAATTACTTATCTGTTAAAGGGTTTGGTGAAGCGGAATATTGGTTCGCACTTATTAAAGTAGCTACTGTTATTATCTTTTTAATCGTTGGATTTATGATGATTTTTGGTATTATGGGTGGCGAACCTGTTGGATTTAAAAACTTTACTGTTGCAGATGCACCATTTAACGGTGGTATTATGGCAATTATCGGTGTATTTATGGCTGCTGGTTTTTCATTCCAAGGAACTGAATTATTAGGTGTAGCTGCTGGTGAAACTGCCGATCCAGAGCGTAGCATTCCAAAAGCAATTCGCTCAATCTTTTGGCGTATTCTATTATTCTACATCTTTGCAATACTTGTTATCGGTTTATTAATTCCGTATACAACTGAAAGTCTTGCAGCTAGCGATGTAACAGTAAGTCCATTTACACTTGTATTTGAAAAAGCAGGAGTTGCATTTGCCGCTTCTGTTATGAACGCAGTTATTTTAACTGCAGTTTTATCTGCTGGTAACTCAGGTATGTACGCATCAGCTCGTATGCTTTGGGATTTAGCAAGACAAGGAAAAGCACCGAAATTTTTAGGTAAATTAAATAGCCGCGGCGTACCTGTTAACGCGTTAATCGCAACTTCAGTAGTTGGCTGTGCCGCTTTCCTAGCTTCCTTATTTGGCGACGGTGTTGTATATATTTGGTTATTAAATGCATCTGGAATGTCCGGATTTATTGCATGGGTCGGAATTGCTATTAGTCATTATCGTTTCCGAAAAGCATATATTGCACAAGGAAAAGATTTAAATGATTTACCGTATAAAGCAAAATGGTTCCCATTTGGTCCAATCTTCGCATTTGCACTTTGTGTCATTGTCATTTTAGGACAAAATTACGGAGCATTTATAGGCGAGTCTATCGATTGGAATGGTGTACTTGTTTCCTATATCGGCTTACCTCTCTTCCTTGCGATGTGGTTAGGATATAAATTTACAAAGAAAACAAAAGTAATTCCTCTTGATAAATGTGAACTTTAAGTGATAAAAGGCCAGCAAACATCAATCATGTTTGCTGACCTTTTTTATTGGAATGAATCCTTCACATTCAAAGGATATGTTTTCTTTATGTCGAATGGTTTACTGCATAGAAGAATTATTTAAAAAAGGATGGGATTAAACTGAACGTCGCGTTAGAAATTGTCTCCACAGAACAACTTGAAATATTAAAGAATTTTTATGCTCTATATTTACATGATTTATCCGAATTCTCCCCTACCCTTCATTCAAATGAAAATGGATTTTTTGAATTTGATGCTTTTGAACTTATTTGTAACCGAGATGAGCTTTCTCCTTATTTCATTACATATGAAGAAAAATATATCGGGTTTCTTCTATTCGCGAAACCACCATTCACAGCACCTGAAACAGACTGCTGCATTAACGATCTTTTCATATTAAAAGCCTACCGCGGAAAAAGGATAGCAGATCAAGCAATTTTAGAACTTTTAAAACAGCACAAAGGAACCTATTATGTAATGCAATTAAAAAACAATAAAACAGCGGTGAACTTTTGGAAAAAGTTCTACCAAAAGAATGAGATAAAGTATCAAGAAGTTGAGAAAATAAGTGATGACGAGTTATGCTTAACACAAACATTTACGGTTCCATCCTTACTTTTCAAATCGTAATCCCTATACGTTTATCATTCATTGAAACCCTTTACTTCCCTATTTCTAATGTTTTTGCAATAATAGAATAAGAACTATAAACAAAGGTTGGGATTCCATGAACATTCGCGTAACTGATGAGGCAAAAGCCGTATTACATAAATTAAACGCAAATAACAAAAACATCATACGTATTAGAGGTACAATGACAAATTCTTGTAGTATATTTGTTGATGTTGATTTAATTTTCGATGAGTATAATCCAAATGAAATCGCTTATGAAGATGAGCAACTTATTATTCAAATGGATGGTTTTACAAAAGACTATATAGGAAATACATTAAAGCTTGATTATAAAATGACAGGTTTTAGTATTACGACTCCTAGCGAAACACTTGTATATGGATTATCAATTAAAAAATGAAGAATGCCCCTGTTTCTTGACTGAAGTAAGGGCATTCTTTATTTTTATCAAGCCTAATAGGAGTCACCATACATCACCATCAAGTTAAGAAATTGGTTGCTACCCAAAACGAAAAAAATGAAACAGTACAACTATTAATTAAGTCATTTTACTTGCTAAGCTCTCTTTGAGCTCTCATATAGCTTTCCATGATATTTTGATAACTAGGAAGATGTTTAGCAAGTAAAGCTCCAAAACCTTCAACGTCATTTCGCCAGTCACGATGTAATTCTGCTGCAACGCTAAACCAGTTCATTAATTGGACTCCTCCATGAGCCATACGCATAAGGGCAGCATCTGCAACTTGTTTACTAAAAGTCCCTGATGCATCAGTTACAACGAATACCTCATATCCTGCGTTTACAGCAGATAGTGCTGGGAACGCAACACAAACATCAGTAACAACCCCTGCGATAATTAGTTGCTTTTTACCTGTTGCTTCGATGGCTTTAACAAATTCTTCATTGTCCCATGCATTAATTTGTCCAGGCCGAGCTATTTTTGGCGCACCAGGAAAGAGCTCAACCAATTCATGCATTAGTGGGCCGTTCGGTCCGCTTTCAAAGCTTGTTGTTAAAATAACTGGTAAATCAAAAAACTTAGCGGTATTAGCAAGAGCCAAAACATTGTTCTTAAATTCATCAACACCATAATCACGCACTAGGCTGGAAATAAGACCAGTTTGATGATCCACTAGAAGAACAGCGGCATCATTTTTGGAAAGACGAGAATAAAGATCAGACATTTTTATAGTCCTCCTTAAACTAATGTAATAGAAGAAAGTTCATATATCGGTAAATTCTTCTTAAATCTCATTCGCTTGTTACAATCATTTTCCTTTTATTGTTAAGTAATTGATTTATTTCTCAATAAAATGACCATCGATCGTTTAGATAATGAGTTATATCCCTTGGAAAAGGTACTTTGCAGCAGGAGGTACCTTTTCTTTGTTTACACTAAAATAATTTCATGCATCATAATTACAATATAATCAAAATTTCTTTTAATAAGGGGATTACTGCATTCTATATTCATAAACTGAGAACCTTACATCAAATTACACTTTTCAAGTTTTTACCTCTCTCCTCTTTCCCCTTTTCTATTTTAGAGCCTGTTTTGATTAATCTTTTTTTCAAAACAGGCTTTTTATATTAGGTAAATCAACAGTAATAGACTTACCCATGATCAAACATTTTTATAAACCAACATAACGTACAGGAAATCGGCTTTTCTCTTGTCGAAATTTACTTAGCGTACAGTGGTCATATATTTTTAAGAATAACGGAAGAATATATAGAAAATGCTACATAAATGTGAAGTTTGATCAACTTAGGGGGGACAACCTTGTTCAATCAGATAGTAAAAGCTGTACCCAATTTATTTACGATCGGAAATTTATTGTGCGGTGTTTTTTCAATTACCATGAATATGAGTGACTATTTGGAAGTAGCCTCCATTTTTATTTTCTTTTCAGCTGTTTTAGATCTTCTTGATGGAAGGATCGCGAGAAAATTAAAAGTGAACAGTGAGTTTGGTGTAGAATTGGATTCCTTAGCTGATATTGTTAGTTTCGGAGTTGCTCCTGCACTTTTATTTCATTCGATAGCAACACCATCTATTTTAACTTCTTTGGCATTTATCCTTTTCCCAACGATGGGTGCTTTAAGATTAGCTAAATTTAGTGTTAAACCAACCATTGGATATTTTAAGGGATTACCTATTCCAGCTGCTGGATTACCATTGGCTGGTATGGGATTGTTTTTATATAGTAATGCATGGATTACATTAATCCTCGCTCTCTTAATGGTAAGTCCAATTAGGTTTAAAAAACTTTAATTGAAGTCCCGCCCATCGCCATCAAGACTTTATGGAATATCGTTTATTTGAGTAAGACTATAGAAGTATTAAAGAGTAAGTATGATTTCAATGAGGAATTGCTAGAACATATTTCACCACTTGGGCTGGGAGCATATAAACTTTTTTGGAGAATATCGATTTAATGTAAAAGATATGACAACATTGGAATCTCTTCGTCCATTGCAACAAACTTAGCAAAATGAGAGCCGATTTTTTCTTAAAGTAAAAAAATCGGCTCATTAGATTTTCAAATGATTTTAAATCAGTTCCACGATATACTTGTATATCGTAGGGAACACTTGCTTTATTTAAACCGCTTTTAATATTATCAATTACACTTGATTCTACACCATCCAAAGAGTCTGCGATTCCCCTAAGATAATTATTAATTTTTCTATAATCATCCCCAGTATATTGTCTAATAGCACTTCTTTCACTTTCAGTTAAAGATTCTATCCAACTATCAAAATGCTTACTCCCCCATTCATGCGCTTCCACTAAATTGCTAAGAGGCTTTTTAGATCCACCATTCAGATTCAAATTCTCAAAAAATTGTACTGTTTTCTTCTTAAGCACATTTCCATTTTCTGCAGGAACTTTCCCAATACCATAAAAATCCCAACTTAATAGAAGGCTATGTTAAATAACTCTGTTGGTATTCGATAAAAATAAACAAATGTTCTATAATACAGAAAAGAACATTTTTCAAATTAAACCACTTAAGATATTTAAATAGGGAATTGTTAATTGTTGTTGATACTGGGGGGGAGAAAATTGACTACTACCTATGTAAACTGGGGAGAATCAAGGGTTAAATTAACTTGGGAAAAGAACAATAAACTTCCACAAAACGATTTAATTACAAGTGTACACGGCTTTTGTTTTCAAAAAATAAATTATTATTGGTTGATTTAAAAGAGGATGGGATTTTCCAGGAGGGCACATTGAATTTGATGAAACTCCAGAAGAATGCTGTAAACGTGAAGCGATGGAAGAAGGTTATGTAGGGGGAGAATGCGAATTGTTGGGGTACATAATCGTTGACCATAGTGAAAATCCGCTCTGGAATGAAAATAGTCCTTATCCTAAAATTGGTTTCCAAGTATTTTACAAAATGCATATAACAAGACTACATCCATTCGAAGCTAAATATGAATCTGCACAACGTAAGTTTGTAAATCTTCATGATGTATCCTTATATCATCATGAATGGAACAGTCTTTATCAAGAAATATTAGATTGTGCTTTACAATAGCAATATAAAAGACTTTCAAATCAAAGAAAGTCTTTTTATATTATCAATAATATTCATTAATAAAGCTTAATAGAAAAATAAAACAGTTGGTACTTTTGTGTCGTAAGAGTAGGGAGATTTGTGTCGCCAGACATTAGAGTAGATCATTTTTTAGTACAATTGAATTAATCAAGGTCTGTGTTAGGAGGACTGTATCCAAGGTGACGAGCCATTGATACGATTTGTCCTTTATGATGAAATTCATGTGTCTCGGTATGGGTTAAAAGCCATAGTGGAGTTGTACTCCATGGTTCTTTTTGCCATTTCACTTCATTTGCTATATTTTCGAACCAGCGAGCATGGAATTCATCCAAAAAACGTTGTACAATCTCATCTACTAACTCAAATTTGGCGCGAACTTTCTCGACATCTGAATGATTAATTTCATAATCAGTAGCAAACGAAAAATCTGCTCGCCTTTGGTTAAATGCGAATGATCCAAGCCAGTATCGATAGCAATCGGCTACATGAATATGGGTCTGTATAATGCTACCACTTCCGAAATTTGGAACTGTGCTGTGCAACTTTTGCAGTGGGATTTCTTCCAAAAACGCAAATAGAATTTCTCTGGTAGAGCTAATAAAGCTGTACTGTTGTTTTAAAACATCTAACATTTAATATCACTCCTCATTTATTTACCATAATCTCCGTTAACAGAAGCTAAATTATATATCTTTATTTTCCTTCTCCAATATATGTTTTACATCATTTCTAAAGAATTTAAGTTCATTTTTTATTTTAATCAATTCATACAGCATAAAAAGTAATACCAACAATATTAAGATTTCCATCATAGCAATCCCATCCTCTAGATTTTATGGTTCATAAGTATGTGAAGAAGAGGTATCGCAATATTTAATACCTCTTCTATTTAAGGAAATTAACAGATTGACAAAAATGAACTAAATTAGTAGTTGGATAATTTTGTTGCAATGAATTGTGATAGCAAAAAATTATGCATTAAAATTTTACGGTTTAATCGAACCATATTTCAAATTTTGAACCCTTTGTGATGTTTCCTCGTATAGTTCTCTTACCGCATATTCTCGTAAAGACTCATTTTGTTCTCTTCCACCAGCTGGTAATTCCCATTGTTTTCGATATATATTGAAGCATAAAAGATATTTATCATTATAATTTGCGGCTACAAAGGAACTACCTAGAGGTGAATAGTCATTTATAGCGTACTCTTCTATGTTTAGAAATTCTAATAAAATACAGTTTACCACTCCTTAATATAAAAATACTTTGTTTTTACAAATAATACTCAAACATTTTTGCAACCTTTTCTTTCATTTTTTCTTTTATAGATAATTGATTGACGTCAGAGGATGTTACTCGCTTTGAATTTTGTAAGTCTGCATTAATGACTGGCTTTATTTTCGAAATATAGACAGGGTCATGGATATAACAGTTCATTTCTTCATTTAAATGAAACGAGCGCGAATCAAAATTCACGGTCCCAACCATCAATACTTTTTCATCAATCAAAAATACTTTACCGTGTAACACTCCCTTTTTATAACCATATACTTCTATTCCCTGTTTTAATGCTTTTCGGATATATGGATACGCTGCTTCTTTAACTAACAGTGCATCCGAATGAGGTGAGAACAGAATTTTGACACGGACTCCCCTCTTTCTTGCATCTACTAATGCGTTCCAAATAGTTCTGTCTTTTGGTATAAAATAAGGTGTTAATATAATGATGGACTCTTTTGCTTGTTGAAACAGCATTGCATAATCTTGCCCAAGTTTTTCTCCGCTATAATATGCAGTAAATCGATGCGAGGTTGCTCCCTTTTCCTTTATCGCACTATGTATCGGAATCGGTTTCTCTGAGTTTTTCTTCCAGTCTAACACAAATTGGTGTTCTAGATCTTGAACTCCTTCTCCTCGTATTTGAAGGTGATAATCTCTCCAGTAACCAAGTTTTTCTTTTTCTCCTAAATACTTCTTGCCAATGTTAAATCCGCCAATGTACCCAATCTTTCCATCAATAACTGAAATACGACGATGATTCCGATGATCCAAAGAAGAAGAAAGATAAGGGAAAGCAGGCTTATTGTAATACGTAAAATGCACTCCTTTTTTAACTAATAATTCTCTTTCCTTTTTCTTTAGTAAAATTCCACCTAGCCTGTCCACTGCATAGTATACTTCTACACCTTCCTGACTTTTTTGCCTCAATAACTCTAGAAACTGATGACTTACTTTATCATCAGCAATAGAGAAAAAGTTAATATGCACGTAATGTTTTGCTTCCTTTATATCTGAGAATAATTGATTGTTTAACTGTTTCCCGTCTGTATACATAGTAATATCACTTTGACGAATAGGATATTGGCTAGGCTGCTGGCCAAATCTCCCACTTTTTTCAGCTGCTGTTCTGTCAATTTCATCCCAAACAAGCAAAACAAAACATACGCCGATAAATACAAAGAGGAGTACCAGGAAAGTTTTCCCTATCTTTTTCAACATATTTAATCTCCTTTACTTTATATAGTATCGTTTTCTTTCTGTTAGTTTTTGTTATCGGGACAAAACTATTCCATATCCATCCATGAAGCTAATCTTTACCATATAATATGTAAATAAATCACATTCTTACATGGTAGATTTTTCTTATGAATATTCTATTCATGTTAAGTTAACATAACACCACTTAACGGTATTCCATGTATCTATTAGCTAAAAAAATCCTCCTTCGAATAATTAACTGTAAAATTTCTCATTCACATAACTCTAATTTAAGGTTATCATTTCCAATAACCCTAAAATTGGAAATCGTACTATGATAACAAAATAGGCATTCTATATTTTGAAGTACATTTACAAGGAGGAAATACTACATGACAGTAAGCACTAAACTTAAACAAACTATTGCTGGATTAAAGAGTGCTCAAGCATGCCTAGAAGGATTTGTTCTTGATACTGATAACCAGCAAGCAAAACAATTATATAAAGGTGCAGCACAACAAACTCAAGAAATTATTGAATCTTTAAATCCTCGTCTTCAGCAAATTGAACAAGAAGAGCCTCAGTACAAGTAATAACATAATACCTTTCACATAGAATATCGTCCACATGGAAGAGTGCTCAGCTTAGATAACGATTATCAAAATGATGATTACAATTAAAGGGTTTCACCACATCACTATCAAGATAAGAAAAGCAAGTATCCTAAAACAAAAAAATGTACATTTTCATCTGGAGATGTACATTTTTTCGTTTTGGGTGTGTTATAAAATTCTTAAGTTGATGGATGTGTGGCGGTACCCCATGCCAATCAAGCTAAAGCGAAATTGTATCCATAATACGAAAAACACCTCCATTAAAATCATAACTGATACTTACGATTTAGAGAGGTGTTTTTTATTGTCTCTTTCTCAGGGGGCACTCCAATAGGAAAGGATGACGTATTTTTTCATTTTAGGGAGCTTTTTGTTTTATTAGCTTAATAGCGTCGGATTGCCGCTGGAATTCCAAAAACCCCAAAAATTATTTTTTAGAGTAAGTTGGGGGTTTTTGAACCAGAAAGGTATATTTTCAACTATAAAAAATATGACAAAATTTATCCTGTTTTCCTTTTTGCCTACTTGCTAAATTCAGCAAGTAAAATATTTTTAAAGTTAGCTTTACCCATACTGTTCAAATTGACGGCCAACGTATGCTTGCCTCCAAGTGTACCCCCAACAAGAGTAACAAACCCTGGAATGCTACCTGTGTGTCCCCATATCGAGACACCGTTTGGAAGCTTAGTTTCATAGATTCCAAGACCATATCCGCTGATTTCAGCACTTCCTGTAGGAACTGTAGTAAGCATTTGTTTTAATTGCTGTTCCTTCAGTAATTTGCCACTGAGTAAGTAAGAGAAGAATTTGTTTAAGTCGTCAGCAGTAGAAATCATATCTCCAGCCGAGCTAGCTATACTTGGGTTATAATAAGTAACGTCTTTTAGCTCACTTGCTCCGTCTGGTTGGACATATCCACGGGCATGGTTGGTGCCTGGAATAACGCTTGAATTGCCAGGTAGGAATGTATTCAACAATTCAAGCGGTTCAATAATCCGATTTTCAACCTCTTCCGCATAGCT
>NZ_KB895597.1:21127-25286 GCF_000374885.1 Bacillus sp. 105MF
AAAAATTGTTATTTACTGATAACCTGTATGACATCCGCATCCTGTCAGCCTAATAAACTCCCGTAAATTTACTTAATCTACATTTCTTTTTGTAAATTTTAATACAGATTCTCTTGAACGTTCGATTTCATTTTTATTTTCATTATAGAACTTTGACACATACCTTAATATCATCATTTGTTTTTGAAATGACTGATACATTTTTTCAATAATCCGTAATGCTATCACAATTGCCATAACCGCATTCTTTTTCTGATAATAATACCAATCATTAGCTAACATCATTTGAGCCTTTATCGCCTTATCGCTCATTACTTCACTCTTTAAATACTTCCGCTCAATATGGGGTACCACCCCACATCCATCAACTATTTGGAATTGCTGCTTAAGACTAGATTCCACTAGGAAACTTTTCGCCTCTTTATATCTTTCCTAAGTATTTGCACCAGAACCCTCATTAGTTTGGAATGTATTTGTTTTCAAATTCAGTTTTTGCAATTTTAGTATATTTGTTAACAAACTCTGTTTTTGCTTCCGTATATCCATCTCTGTCATGTTCATATTTGTCTATTAAGCTCATTTTTAAGTTACTATATTCTTTGGCGACATCTTTATGCAGTCTTAAAAAATCTCTAAAATACAATTCATTCCAATCGCCTATATACCTAACATGAAGATGAAATACTTTTTCGGCAAATCCTTTTTTTGTATAGCCTTTCATAAACATCATATGTGGTGCTGATTTTTGTGGTTGCTTTTCAAAAATATATCCATTTTTCTCAAACATACTCACTAAAAACTTCAAATCACACTCTTCTGTTATTTCAAGCAATATATCTATCGTTGGCTTTGCTAATAAACCGTTAACAGAAGTACTTCCTATGTGATTTATTCGTTCAATATATTGATCACCGATTATATTGTTAAGTAGTTTTTCTTCTTGTAAATACCAATCTTTCCATATTGGATTATGTTCTTTCAGTATAATCGGAAACAGCTCCCTCAATTCTTTAAGTGACATTTCTGATAAACTCTTACCCACAATACATTCCTCCATTTTACTTAGTAAGTGGTTTTTATCAAACTTTTTTACAAAGTTTCCCTAAATCTGACCAATTACGAAGTGATATTTTTCGATTTATTGATCTCATATTACAGTATGTGTCTCCGAGAAACTTAAAAATATCAGTAGAAGATGAATTTTGGTATTCGTCAATCTCTAGTATCATTACCATCTGGGGTGCAGACCGAATGGATGGATAGCTTAGCACCCTATATAATAGAAGGAAAACTGATACAACGTGTTAATAATAGTGTGTATTTAGATAGTAATACCGTAACAAAGCCGGTAACTATCACAAGTAACGAGTATAAATCTATAACAAAAATTGTAGAGGAAACAAACAGTTCCATCGAAGAATTTATTAAAGATGCAATTCGAGATAAAATTAATCAAAACTCACTTAATCAAAAATAAAAAGGTTCCATTTGAACAAATTTTCCTTTTCTATGCTGATTACACACCTTTTTCTAGAGTAATACTATCAGTATGTCCAAGTTTAGGAGATTACTTGCAAGAGTTTTTGCACCAGAACCAGAAAAAATGAATAATAAAGTTGTTTAATTCGAGAGCTAAATCTTTAATGATGGCCCCCATCATTTCAATAATGCATATTTAAAAATATCGACATTTTCACCTTGTTCATCTAGAACTGTTTCGATGCGCTCCCAACCTCTTTTTTCATAGTAAGCTGAAGCATTTTCTGTCTTTAAAAATACTTTTGTATAACCTATTTTTTTCATATATTTTAGCAAGTCGTTGATTAAATAAAACCCTATTTTTTGACTTCGATATGAAGGTTCAACATATAAAGATGCTAACCAAGGTTTATATTGAGGTTTTTCTTTCCAATCGTTTTCAAATACGGATACTGTTCCTACACATTGTCCATCTACATTCGCTATAAAAGTGATTGGAAATTCATTTGCATATGTTCCCTTAAAAAAATCGACAACTTCTTCATATGTTTTTTTACTGCTAGTTGGTACAACAAATTCTTTGTAAACCATTTTTGCAACATCTTCTATATGTTCTGGCCGATTTACTAATAAATCAATATCCATAAATTCCCCTCCGTTTTTAAATTCTTATTACTGTCCTTGTGTTAAATATCCAATTACCGAATATTCTATATAATCATTATAAACGATATGGAAAAAACCGATACTAAATCTCTTAGTATCGATTTTATTTTTAAACAACTATATTATCTTTTAAATGACTCTATTATTTTTCAAACAACTTTATTATTCGTGAACACGTATTTTTTTTCATTTTAAGGAGATTTCTTTTTGTTAGCTTGATAGCGATGTGGCGGTATCCCCTGCCAATCAAGCTAAAGCGAAATTATATCCATAATACGAAAAACACCTCCATTAAAATCATAACTGATACTTACGATTTAGAGAGGTGTTTTTTATTGTCTCTTTCTCATGGGGCACTCCAATAGGAAAGGATGACGTATTTTTTCATTTTAGGGAGGATTTTGTTTTATTAGCTTAATAGCGTTGGATTGCCGCTGGAATTCCAAAAACCCCAAAAGTTATTTTTAGAGTAAGTTGGAGGTTTTTGAACCAGAAAGATATATGTTTAACTATAAAAACTATGACAAAATTTATCCGTTTTTCCTTTTTGCCTACTCGCTAAATTCAGCAAGTAAAATATTTTTAAAAGGGTCAGAACTGTTAGCTTTACCCATGCTGTTCAAATTGACGGCCAACGTATGCTTGCCCCCAATTGTACCTCCAGCAAAAGTAAGAAACCCTGGAATGCTACCTCCGTGTCCCCATATCGAGACACCGTTTGGAAGCTTAATTTCATAGATTCCAAGGCCATATCCATCGATTCCTTCTCTTCCTGTAGGAACTGTAGTAAGCATTTGTTTTAGTTGCTGTTCCTTCAGTAATTTGCCACGGAGTAAGTAAGAGAAGAATTTGTTTAAGTCGTCAGCAGTAGAAATCATATCTCCATCCGAGCTACCTGGGTTAGAATAAGTAACGTCTTTTAGCTCACTTGCTCCGTCTGGTTGTAAATATCCACGGGCATGCTTGGTGCCTGGAATAACGCTTGAATTGCCAGGTAGGAATGTATTCAACAATTCAAGCGGTTCAATAATCCGATTTTCAACCTCTTCCGCATAGCTGTTTCCAGTTACTTTTTCAATAAGGATACCCAGTAATACGTATCCTGTGTCTGAATAAGACCAGCCCTTTCCTGGGGCAAAGTCTGGAGGAAGAGAAAGCCCAATCTTTACGAATTCTTCAGCCGTATACGATTTTTTGGTATCCATAATATCAAAGTCTTTTGACCTTAAGTAGTCAGCGATACCACTTGTATGATTCAATATCTGCCGGATAGTAATCTGGTTACCATCATATCCGTTTCCTTGAATGACACCAGGCAACCATTTTTCGATGGAGTCGTCTAGATTCAAGCGGTTCTCTCCAGCTAATTGAAGTACAACTGTTGCAATGAACGTCTTCGTCACACTGCCAATGCGAAAGCGAAAATCTGTTTTCATTGGTTTCTTGGTTCTCAGATCCGCTATCCCAGCGGCATAACTCCACGTTTTTCCACCCTCGGAAGTTTTAGCAAGTATCCCCGGGAATCCAAGTTGCAATGTATCCCGCATTACTTGTTTGACGGAATTACGATCTCGTTGAGTGCTTGTGTGTAACGAACTAGATACATTTTGAGTGGACTCTGCTTTTACAATTGAGATTGGTGTTGTGTATAACAGAGAACTTCCAGCTATTAAAAGGGCCAGACTTGCAAATGTAATTTGGCTACGTGTTTTCATAAGGTATTCCTCTCCTCTATTCATATTGGATAGGTGGTTGCTTGCTGTTTCATACTAACCACACAGCTATCATCTCTACCAATGACAAAAGGTCAACATTAAATTTGTAATCATCTTCATAATGATTATTTTTACAAACGCTATTCTGTCCTAACAAACGGTAAATCCCTCTTTTTTCACATGTATGTTAACCCCAGAAATTACTTCTTTTCCTTGAAACACTCTTGTTAACTGGTTTGTTTTTCATATATAAGTCATATCTGTTCCGCCTTTCATGCTTCTTTATATTTTGATCATAC
>NZ_KB895597.1:25386-37221 GCF_000374885.1 Bacillus sp. 105MF
TAAAGTTTGGATGAGTCATTAACTTGCATATTTCAGCTCTGTGGCTTCCATTTGGCTTTGTAATTAAATGCAATTGAACACTGCCCGCCACTTTATTGTTGATTTTGGCAATAAACAATATCACCTCCGGTGCTAAAACAGTGTGCCAATACTTTGTCGCTTCTTCTTGTTCCAGTGGAGGTAAAAAACCTATTGACGCTCCATCATCTACTACAGTTTTCAAAAGTTCAGAAAGCTCTTCAATATCTTCATCAAGTAGTTTAATCTCTTTTATTTCTAGATTTTGCATTACTTTTCCCCTTCCTAGGTTTATAAAAAATTAATTTCACAAGGTGAATTAAAATTTAAGAGTGA
The DNA here is from genome assembly GCF_000374885.1 of Bacillus sp. 105MF. Lineage (NCBI taxonomy): Bacteria > Bacillati > Bacillota > Bacilli > Caryophanales > Bacillaceae > Bacillus > Bacillus sp. 105MF. The sequence goes on from NZ_KB895597.1 coordinate 25,741, forward strand.
TAGAATGAATTATGAATGTCCGCAATTCATTCTATTAAGATATTTACAATATAAAACAGTATAAATATACAAATTGTGAAGTTAAGACAATAATTTGTATATTTATAAACGTTAATTCATTAGGGAAGCGATGTTCAACTCGTTTGGATTGCATCGCAGATCATGGAATATTTACCGTTCTTGCATGGTAGTACAATAAATAGTTTAATCTTACTTATATAGTATACTCTGACTATATCATAAAAATATTCTTTCCATGTAGAGTATTTCTCCATTTCTAAACCCCTTCCTGGGGCGGTTTTAAAGCTAACATTGCGCCAAAATACTGTGAAGCAGTAGTAAACGTAATAAACGCACAAAGCTCACTAATTTCTACGTCAGAAAGATACTCTTTTAAAACATTAAACGTAGCGTCTGATATATCCCCTTGTTGCTTTAAAAACACCTCCGCAAAGCCAACTGCAATAGATATTTTATTATTGAATAAATGGGGTTCAGGTTTTCCTTTTGCTTTACAATACTCACAACCATTACTTTGTGCTAAAGTTCTCCTTACTTGTTCTTTTAACTGAGAGGATAAATTCCCATCTTTCTCCAAAACTTCCCCCAATTGAGTCCATCCGTTCAATACATCTTTGTTATGTCCTAAAAGTTTTTGAAAAGGGGTCTCTCCGAATTTAGATTCATTAATTCTTGTCATAGTTAATACCTCCTGGTAATATTTATAATATCAAATAAATTTATTCCATCACATTAAATTTAAAACTAGTTTCCTATCAATTTTTCAACAAATTAATGAAAATAGGAGAATTTTCCTTAAAAATGAAAATAGATGATATTGATAACAAAATATTAGAAGAATTAAGCAAAAATAGTCGATTATCAATGAGTGAACTTGGAAGAAGAATCAATTTGTCTTCTCCATCTATAACAGAACGGGTAAGACAAATGGAGTCATTCGGAATAATAAAGAAGTACACCTTAGAAGTCGATTATGAAAAATTAGGACTTCCTATCCAATGTATAATAGAAGCAACAGTTAAAAACGGAGACTATAATTCTTTTAAGAAATATATTGAGGGTCTGCCAAATGTAGAGTTTTGTTATCGAATTGCTGGAAACGCTTGTTATATGCTTAAAATGCAATTCGACACTTTTGCTAAAGCAGAAGAATTCATTGAAGCTGTAAATCCATATGCCCATACTGTAACACATTTCATTTTTTCTCAGGTCCAGACGAAATTAAGAATCAATTCAGACTGATTTTTATAATGGTTGTTCAACTAACCTGTCCAACTAATGTCTAGTTAACATAAGCTATCATTATCGGTAGCAAGAAAAAGGCGAATTCTCTTTGAAAGTAGGGATTTTTCTTTTTCTATAATGCTATTCATTTTTTTATACATTCCTATCCTGGCGTGGGTTTTAGGATTCTTGTTTGTTATTGGATTGGCCGAAAAACTGTATGAAATCTTGCATGCTCTTAGCGTGGGTTTTTTTCGAAATGCTAGCGGTACCCCCTGCCCATCAACTTAAGAATTTTATAATGCCCCCAAAACAACAAAATTGTACATTTTCACCTGGAGATGCCAACTTTCTCGTTTTGGGGTATTTGCTTTTCTTAGGTTGATGGCGATGTGGTGCTACCCCTTTTTGCCTACTTGCTAAATTCAGCAAATAAAATATTTTTAAAAGGATTAGGACTGTCAGCTCTACCCAAACTGTTCCAATTGACGACTAACGTATGCTTGCCTCCAAGTGTACCTCCAACAAGAGTAGTAAACCCTAGAAGGCCACCTGTGTGTCCCCATATCGAGACACCGTTCGGAAGCTTAGTTTCATAGATTCCAAGACCATATCCATCGATTCCTTCTCTTCCTGTAGGAACTGTAGTAAGCATTTGTTTTAGTTGTTGTTCTTTCAGTAATTTGCCACCGAGCAAGTAAGAGAAGAATTTGTTTAAGTCGTCAGCAGTAGAAATCATATCTCCAGCAGAGCTACCTGCACTTGGGTTATAATAAGTAACGTCTTTTAGCTCACTTGCTCCGTCTGGTTGGACATATCCACGGGCATGGTTGGTGCCTGGAATAACGCTTGAATTGCCAGGTAGGAATGTATTCGACAATTCAAGTGGTTCAATAATCCGATTTTCAATCTCTTCCGCATAGCTGTTTCTGGTTACTTTTTCAATAAGAATACCCAGTAATACGTATCCTGTGTTTGAATAAGACCAGCCCTTTCCTGGGGCAAAGTCTGGGGGCAGAGAAATCCCCATCTTCACTAACTCTTCAGCCGTATACGATTTTTTTGTATCCGTAAAATCAGCGTCTTTTGACCTTGAGTATTCTGCGATACCACTTGTATGGTTCAATATCTGCCGGATAGTAATCTGGTTACCATCATATCCATTTCCTTGAATGGCACCAGGCAACCATTTTTCGATGAAGTCGTCTAGATTCAGGCGGTTCTCTCCAGCTAATTGAAGTACAACTGTTGCGGTGAACGTCTTCGTCACACTGCCAATGCGAAAGCGAAAATCTGTTTTCATTGGTTTCTTGGTTCTCAGATCCGCTATCCCAGCGGCATAACCCCACGTTTTTCCACCCTCAGAAGTTTTAGCAAGTATCCCCGGGTATCCAAGTTGCAATGTATCCCGCATTGCTTGCTTGACGGAATTACGATCTCGTTGCGTGCTTGTGTGTGACGAACTAGATACATTTTGAGTGGGCTCTGCTTTTACAATTGAGATTGGTGTTGTGTATAACAGAGAACTTCCAGCTATTAAAAGGGCCAGACTTGCAAATGTAATTTGACTACGTATTTTCATAAGGCATTCCTCTCCTCTATTCATATTGTATAGGTGGCTGTTTACTGTTCCTTACCTCCTAGGCTTAGGGAAAAGGCCCTCACTCATATAGATTAAAGCCCCAGTACAAAGGTATCTATCAATATCAACAATTTGAGCCATTTACATCTCCATCCCTTCTATAACAAAATTATTAAAGGGCATGAAAGCATATTATGTATCCTTAGTTATTGTTAGGATTAACACAACATGAGACATACCCTCAGCCCATATTTTACTTTATTTATCCATAATATGTATTGAGAAAGAATGTAAATTCGAATCATTTCCGTACCCTAACTATTGATCGTCTTTTTCACCTATTATGATTAGATATTTAGAATTTCATTATAAAAAACAACCAATCCCTTAACGTACAGGAAGCGGTTGAAAAATGTATCTAACGTACAATTTGGACACAAAATAACCTATTGCCTGTACGCTAAAAGGGAACTACTGAAATAGGTGTAATTTTAGGTTTTTTCTTTGTTTTGATAATGAATATTTTAGAATTTAAAGATAAAAATTATAAAACTACATAATTAATATCAAGTAAAAAGCACTCTTAAAACATTAAAAAGTGCTTTTTATTTATTATAAATACGAAAGTAAACTTTTAGATAGAAGTTTACTTTTAAATATCATTGTAAATACAATAATATAGCCTAATTTAAAATTCTACACACTACAAATTCTATTTCTTTAAACGAATAATCTAGATATAATAATGATTATATATTAATCCGAAGACCGAGGTGAACATTATGCAAAGTTTAAAAATATTAAAATTCAACATGTGCATATTTGGAATATTATTTGTCACTTATAGTATTCAAGTATTTTCAGAGTTTATAACAGATCATACCTTTAACTGGTTAAAGGGTATATGTGCAATAGGATTTTTCTTTGTTTTGATAATGAATTGGTTAGATTTAAAAAATAAAAATTATAAAACTACATAATTAATACCAGCCTAAAAGCACTTATAAAACGTTAAAAAGTGCTTTTTATTTTTTATAAATACGAAAGTAAAAAAGAGTCCTATTAATTTAGGACTTTTTCTGTTTTATGTAGGAAAATGTTTTCGTAATTGGCTTAGTTATAGGGGTTTATTCGTGAAGATTTGCTTCAGATGTTTTAGAAACAGTCTCAATATCAGAGATAATCATTTTGACAGTTTCATCTACTGACATAGCTTCGGAAATAGTTTTTTCGTTTGGTAAATCTAGAAAATCTTTGACAGTGTACCAAGCCGTTAGTTCAGCTTGGCCAAAATCGTTTTTGTTGGGCTTGGTTTTATGTCTAGCTATTGTTTCTTTGAGAGAAATGTCATAGTAATAGACGTGAGTTTCTTCAAATGTATCAATTAGTTCTGTAAGCATAGTTTTGTACTTACTATTGCTTAGAATGCCTTCTACAATTACATAGTTTACTTTATTCATACCGTACAGTGCTATTTGTTTGATAAGTTCAACAGATAAGTTCCCGACATTATCTTTTACACGAAGCATGTCTCTACGAACCACATCTTGTGGAACTAATAGGGCGCCTTCTAGGAGTAGCTGTAGTTGTCGGGCTACTGTGCTTTTTCCGGATCCTGAGTTTCCACGAATAATTATTAAAATAGTTTTCATGAGTGCCTACTTATTGGTGCCATTCCAAAATGTTTGATAGTATGCTGGGCTGATTGTTTTAACAATAACCTAAAGTAAGCTTCTATTCAAAAGTTTACTTTCATTTTTTTTAAAAATTTGAAATTGTAATTTACTCCCAGAGTGGCCCCTCATTCCCTGAATCGTTTCCGTACCCCCTTTAGTGGAATAACTTTATTGCTATTCAACAATTCCTTAATCCACCTTTCAGTTCAGATCTTATTATCACTATAAAAATACCCCTTTAGATAAACAGATCCAAAGGGGCAAAACATCGCAACTTTGTTCAAAATTAAAACCCTATATATGTCACAATATTCATAATAATCAAAATAATATTTCTAAAAATTCAAAATATTTACATTTATGCTAAAAATGTTAAATTTAATTTATGAATTATAAATCAACTACGGAGTTTTAATGAGAAAGGAAAAAAGTTTACTGACATCACTTTAGCGAGTGCAATAATAGCTAGTGAATTTAGCATAACTCATGCTGCTCCTATTTATGCTAATAAGATTCAATCAGTTTCCAAATTAGAATCCCTTCTTGAGGAGACAATTAAGGAGGGTATTGGTGATTAGGAGAGCTCTTGTTAATTTATAGAAAAAGATAAAAACATTATTTTTTGTGAAAGGAGACGATTATGTTACAAAAAATAGAACTTAAATATGATCCTCTCGATCCTGAAACATTATTGAATCCATATCCTATTTATAAAAAGTTAAGAGAGAACGCTCCCGTTTATTGGCATGAAGGAATGAAATCATGGGTATTAACAAGATACGATGATTGTAAAGAAGTGCTACGTAATCATGAAGTGTTTACAACTGATAGAAGACGAGTTGGAGTGGAAATTCCAGATGTACGTCATACTGTTCAATCTTTGGATCCACCTGACAATATACCTTTGCGTAATCTATTAACGAGAGCTTTTAATTCACAGGATATTAATAATGTTCGAGAGAAAATACATGTATTAATTAAAGATATTTTTAAAAAACACAAATCAATAAATGAATTTGATTTTATGAGAGAGGTTTCCGCTCCGCTAGCATTAAGTATGACAGCAATTACACTTGGTGTTGATGAGCCAAACTTGGATTCTTTTCTTGAAATATCGGAAGCTATTACTCGACAAATGGATTCAGGACTAAGACCTGAGAATATTGAACCAGGTAATCAAGCACGCGAAAAACTCAATGCTCTTGTTGGTGAGTGGTTTGCTGCTGAAGATAGGCCAGGAATTGTTTCATACATTAGAAAACATGCTCAAAACACAAATGTTCCTGAGCATTACATTCGTAATACAACTGGTACGATGTTCAATGCAAGTTTTGGATCTTTATATGCTGTATTTGGTAATGTCGTACTTGCTCTATTAGAACACCCAGAAGTATTTGATAAATTAAATGATAAATCTTTAATTGACACTGGGGTGGATGAATTAATTCGTTTTGATGGACCAGCACAAGGAACGGGTCGCATAGCTGCCAAAACGACAAAAATTAGAGATACTACAATTCAGAAAGGTGATGTAATTGTAGTACTGTTTGCTGCAGCCAATAGAGATCCGGAAGTGTTTCCTGAACCTGATAGTATAATTCTTGACCGTTCAAAAAATCCACATCTGGGGTTTGGTTGGGGACCACATACATGTGTAGGAACTTTTTTTGGTAAATTAGCAATTAAAGAATTGATTTTATGTCTTTTAGAAGAGTCGAGTCGTTTACGATTATTGAGACGCCCAATACGTAGGGTCACAGCTACTTCAAGAGGTATTGAGTTGTTGCCAGTTTCTTTTTCCTAACAATATTAGTTAATTTATTATGTGTTTTAAATTTCTGTTCTCCAAATATCCATTAAAGGAGGTGATAATATGAATTACCTTCACTAAGAAAATACACCCCTAAGGGCCGAGCTCAATATCTTGAGCTTGGCTCAAATTTTCTCAAGTTAATCCCCCCTTCTTTAGATAAACATATCCGTAATACAACTTTTTTCAAAACCGTTAAACTATATTTTAAATATATGTTTCAACTTATTACGAAAGATACACCTTTAAAATTAGTTTTGCTGTTTTATATTTAATTAGATAGATAATTCTTTATATTCCTTTACATTTCTATTTCATTGATTTTGTCCATTTATCATTTTAATAATTATATTTCTCAAATTAATTTTATAAGAACTTAACTTATAGAAAATTACATAAAATGGCATTTTGATTGTACTGTTGTTTATTATTTAAGGGAGACTACTATATATCCATCGAGTTAATCAAAATTACTTGTGTAACTTTCGTTTCTACATGTGAAATAATACTCTTTTAGGAGTAGGCAATTTACAACGGTAAGGATATAAACCCTGTCATAACAAGAATTATGAGATTTGTACTAATAGATTCTAATCTATTGAGATAAGATCCATGGTACGTAAAATAAAGCTAGTCAGTGTCCCATATGAATTGATTAAAATATAGGGGGATTTAATAATGTTAAATGTAGATGAACTTGTAATTGAGAAAAGTATTTCTAAAACACTAGAAGAATTAGTAAATTTACCTGGTCCAGCTGGTCATGAATATATAGTCAGTGATTGGTTAAAGAAACATTGGATAAATAACTCCGAAGAATGCTTTAACGATAAAGTGGGAAATTTAATTTGTAAAATTGGTGGAAAAGGTCCTAAATTATTAATTCAAGCACACATGGATGAAATTGGATTTATTGTAAGGTATATTACCTCTGATGGCTTTTTATTAATTGATCCAGTGCAAGAAGCACATAGATCTGGTCCTAATCATTTACATATGATAGGGCAACTAGCTCAAGTAATAAGTAGAACAGGGAAGATAGCAACAGGAGTTTTTGCTACATCTACTGGTCATGTCCTTACTGAACAGCAAAGATCTGGAAATTTAAATTTTAATAGTCTATTCATAGATATGGGGATTAATAGTAAAGAAGAAGTAGAAAAATTAGGAGTCCATATTGGCTCTAGCGTAGTATGGACAAGGGAATTAACTCAAGTCGGAAATAGGCTTATAGGAAAAGCATTTGACGATCGAATTGGGCTCCTTGTTATGGATATCCTTATGAAGAAAATAGACGTTTCCAAATTAAATTATGAAGTATGGTATGGAGCTACAGTACAGGAAGAGAATAAAGCACATGGCGCGTCTGCTTTAGGTTCAAGGATGAACTTCGATCTGGTAATATCTCTAGATAGCGGTTTAGTGGGAGATATACCAACTGTAAATGAACAAAACTATCCTACTAGATTAGGCGGTGGGCCGACGTTAGTTTATAAGGATGGAGCTATTCATTATGATACTAAAATAACATGGGGTTTAGAGGATGTATCTAAAGAATATAATATCCCTTACCAAATTGGTATTTATAGTAATTATGGTTCTGACGGAGTAGCTTTTTTTGATAGCGGTATTCCTTCAGCACTTATTGGTATTCCAACTCGCTATACACATACACCTTTTGAAATGGTTGATATCAAAGATATTTATTCTACAGTGAATTTATTGAATCATTTTATTGTGCGCAACGATAACTAGATTTTGGATAAAAATAACTTTTGTATTACCTTAAAAGATTTAGTAAATTTTTTTAGTGTTTTTATAACTGAAGTAGACAAAAGGGGTCTGGTGCAAAATCATTTAATAGAGACATAATACCTACACAGTCTGTTCAATTCCAGATTATGATGCAATTCCAAACAAGTTATGTACAAATTCAACTCAAACGCGAATTTCGTACGCTAAGCAAATTGCAACCTAAAAAAGTCGATTCCTAAATGCTAAGGAACCGACTTTTTAATTTGGCTTGTTAAGCTAAAACTCAAGGTTAGTTCAACGAAATCTTCCCCCTAAATCCACTCTTTTCCATGTTCACGAATAAATTTAATATCGTTTTGATAATGTTCAATGTGCCCTTCATCTATCATCTTTTGAAAAGAAATGTCACCTTCACTGGCTTTTCTTTTAATGGTTTTACATAATCCTTCTAATCGTAGCAATACCATTTCCAAATAATCTTCTTCTATTTCCTCACCGTATGATTCAAAAAACAATTTAACCCTTTTTTTTATAAGGTCGGCATGCTGTAATGAATTATAATAAACTCCTTCACCTGTTTCAGAATAATAAACTCTACTTAAGGGAATACAAGTGTAAAGAGTATAGGCTATGTCCCAAAGTCTTGGACCGGGACCAGCAACATCAAAATCAATAATACCTACTGGTCTTTTATGATTAAAAATAAGGTTATATATTGCAAAATCATTATGGCATAGTACCTCAAATGATTGGGGTGTGTTATCTATTGATTGCCAACTTTTTTCAATTGAAAAATCACTCACAGAATCATGATAAAGTCGGAGCATCTTCGCTATTTCTTTTAAAACATCATTAGACCACAGGTATTCTTTTAAAGGATAATTGCCAGCTTCTCCTTCAATAAATGATAATATCTCTCTACCTTTTTCATCAATACCTAAAAACTTTGGTGCATAACTGAAACCTTTGTTTTCCAAATGCTTTAATAGCTTGTGGATTTTGGTACTGTCTGGCTTTAATTCTCATCGAACAGTATCTCCCGAACGATATACGTTTGAGACATTACCTCCTGTTAGCATTTCTTCGTTTTCGTACTGATTTTTCATTAAAACTCCCCCGATTTAGGGACGCTATGATTGTGTCAATAGAGATGTATTTTTGCCCATAAATAAAAGCAGATATACAAAGGTATCTGCTTGGTAATGGGAATTTAATTGTCCACACCATGTATCCCTTGAATGATTTTAGATAGACAAATAAACGCATCCTTAAGAATCAAGGACCGCAACTGTCTCTATCCAATTAAATAATCATTTCAAGATATTCCACATGTGTAATATAGATTCCCCTTTCTTTACATCGCTAAATTAAATATTACCAAAGATTACTAGATAAATAAAGAAAATTTAAAACAGTTTTTCAATTATTATACCTCGTTACTTTAAGTACACCTTTTCACAATTTCTTATCTATATTTTTATAAATATCCCTTTTCTCTTTATAAAAAGATACCAAAAACGACCGTTTATGGGGCTTTATGTATTTTTAATGTAACTGACAGAAATACGCTCAAAAACCAGTTCTAAAACTCATTACCAAAAACAAAGTACCATAACAAACATTAAAAATCGTTTATGGAACCTTCTTAACGTACAGTAGAACCAAGTTCTTTAACTGAAAAATTCCTTAGCGTACGAAATTCGCGTTTTGTTGGCGAGACCCCATGCCCATCAACCTAAAGAATCAAAATCCCCCCATAATGAAAATTCTATTGATTTGAAGTAGCTTTGCTCATATAAATTTGATATTATGTTCAAGCGCAAAATACATAAGGGGGATTAGGAATATGGAAAGACCAGTTGTTATTGAGGAGTATACACCAGATTGGGCACTATAATTTAAAGAAGAACAAAGGCTTCTAAAAGGTATAATGGGAGATAAAGCTATTACAATTGAACATATTGGAAGTACATCTGTTGAAGGATTAGGAGCTAAACCAATATTAGATATTATGATTGGAGTTCATAATTTAAAAGAAGTAGATGAGTTTATTGAACCTTTAAAAAAGATTGCATATGAATATGTGTTTCATAAAGAGTTTCCAAACAGAAGATTTTTTAGAAAGGGATTATGGAGAGCGGGAACACATCATTTGCACGTTTATGAACTAGGGAGTGAAGAATGGAACAGTAATATCTTATTTAGAGATTATCTAAAAAACCATCCTGATACACTCCAACAGTATTATCAATTAAAACAAAAATTAGCTGAAAAACATCATCATGATAGAGTCGCATACACAAATGAAAAAGCGCCATTTATAACAGATATTATTCAGAAAGCTAAAAATGAAATTAACTTCCGCTAACGAAAATCATGTAAATATATAAAGTTATCAAACGACTTTATGAGGTAACGTCACATCGCCATAAAGCTAAAGTTTTGCACTATCCATTAAGTAAAAAAGACGTTATTCTTTTTGTAGAAATATACAGAAAGGATGGCGTTTTTGTATGAATCTATCGATTCAGGATGAGTTTCATTTGTTCGCTGAAGAACTACAGCGATATCTATCTCCACATATTCTTCAACAACTCGCACAAGAGACAGGTTTTGTAAAACGTAAAAGTAAGTATGGCTCACGAGATTTGGCTGCTTTATGTATCTGGATTAGTCAACAGGTAGCAAGCGATTCTCTTACTCGATTATGTAGTCAGCTTTATGCAAATACAGCTACACTTATGAGTCCAGAAGGACTTAATCAACGTTTTAACCGATGCGCTGTTTTATTTCTACAACGTGTATTTTCCCTTTTAATCAAAAGCAAATTAAACGATTCGTCTCAAATCTCAAACTAATACACCTCTTATTTTCAACGTATACGCATTTTAGATGCTACTATTTTTCAAGTACCCAATCATTTGGCCCCTATTTATCCTGGGTCAGGAGGATGTGCACAAACAGCTGCTATTAAGATTCAGCTAGAGTATGATTTACATAGTGGAAAATTCCTCAATTTTCAAATGGAACCAGGTAAAAACAATGATAAAACCTTTGGTACAGAGTGTTTGGATACCTTACGCCCAGGAGATTTATGTATACGAGATTTAGGATACTTTTCTCTAAAAGATTTAGATCAGATGGATCAACGGGGAGTATTCTATGTTTCACGGTTGAAATTAAATAATAGCGTATATGTAAAAAATGAATCACCAAATTTTTTTCGGAATGGGGCAGTAAAAAAGCAATCTTTATATGTTTTGCTTAACCTTGAAGATATTATGCATCAGATAAAGCCAGGAGATACTTATGAAATTCAGAATGCCTATATTGGACAACAAAAATTACCCTCACGAGTTGTAATATATAGACTCACATCAACTCAAATTCATAAACGTAGGAAACAACAAACT
>NZ_KB895598.1:0-31139 GCF_000374885.1 Bacillus sp. 105MF
CCTGCAGTATCTCATGCTGAAAACCAAGAAGCTGTAAAACAACTTACTCCAAAAACAGAACAGGCAATGCAGAAAACAGGGTGGGTAAAAGAGGGAAATACATGGTATTTCTATGATCAAAATAGTGTGAAGAAAACAGGGTGGTTAAAAGATAATGGTACATGGTATTACTTGAATGCGGATGGGGCAATGAAAAGTAATGGCTGGTTAAGTGATGCTGGAAAGTGGTACTACTTTGCTGAAAGTGGAGCAATGAAAACGGGTAATATTTTTAATCAAGGTTCATGTTATTTATTAGGAGCAGACGGTGCGTTATATACGAACGAAGGCTGGGTTCAGTACGAAGGAGAATGGTATTACGTTCACCAAGGAGGAAACTTACACGAGGGCTATCTTGAATATAATGGTAAGATATACTACATGAATCCAGGCTCTGGAGATATGAAAGTAAACAATTGGATAGGTTCACATCCTGATGGTAATTATTTCTTATCTGATGGAGCAATGGCAACTGGTTGGAATTTGATTAATAATGAATGGTACTACTTCGAAGAAAGCCGGACGCATTTTAATACTCATAATGGTTGGCTAAGTTATAAAGGAAGCTGGTATTACTTTGTGGCTTCTAAGATGAAAACAGGTTGGATTGAAGATAATGGGAATTGGTACTACCTGAATGCAGATGGAACGATGAAAACAGGCTGGTTAAAAGATAAGGGCACATGGTATTACTTAAATGCAAATGGCACAATGAAAAGCTCAGCTAATGGGTGGGACGAAGGTTGGTTAGATGAGGGAGGAAAGCGTTACGTTTTCGCTGACAGTGGTGCCATGTGGACAGGGAAAATGTGTGAAGGAGGTACTTGTTGGTACTTCAATCCAGATGGATCCATGGTAACAGGCTGGAAAGTAGTGGATGGTGAATGGTATTACTTTGATGAGAAAAGTGGAGCAAATCATGAAGGCTGGTTAAACTACAATGGCAAGTGGTATTACTTTTATGATGGACCGATGAAAAAAGATTGGGTACAAGATAAGGGCACATGGTATTACATGAATGAAGACGGAACGATGAAAACAGGCTGGTTACAAAAAGATGGAAATTGGTATTATTTACAGTCTAGCGGTGCAATGGCAACAGGCAAACATTTTATTGATGGTAAATGGTATTCATTCAAAGATAATGGCGTTATGATGTAACAAAGGTTTTTTTATTAAATAAATGACATCAGATATCTATTTTAAGATATTTCTATAATGAAAAAAGACACCTGTGAAGGTGTTTTTTTCATCTCTTCTTATTAATCTAGGAAGAATAACGTTTATAACAATAATGGGTAGTAAGTACTCTTAAGCTGATGGTAATGGGGTAGCACCACATCGCTATCAACCTAACAAGACAAAATACCCCCTAAAATGAAAAAGACGTTATTCTTTCTGAGAAATCATGGGAAAGGATAACGTCTTTTTATCAATATGACGGTATACTATTTGAAAAGTAATAATTTAGGATTCATGCACATATAGGATAATTTTTTTCGAATTTATAGTAGTTCTAAAAATTATATAGCTTTAATGACAAATTGAGATTGAGGTATATATAATAATTGAGCTGTTAAGGAAGTTGTTGTGTTAGCAAAAGGCAATGATTCCTTATAAGGAAATTTATTATACACTATTTCATTAATCTCAAAAGTCTTATACAATTTTTTAAGGATTTTTTGAGAAATTTTATTTGTACAAGCAGCAATAAAATCAAAATCTCTTGTACTTATTTCTTGAATAGCATGTGAAATAAGAGTAGTGACTACCCCACTGCCCATCCAATCTGGATGACAAGCGCCCATATCTAGATAGACTAATCTTTCTTTATCTAAATTTGAAAACTCAATTGATTCCGTTTCTAAAGTATCTAAGAGTAGAAAAATGGGATCCATTTGTGGACACAGTTCACTCGCTTTATCTTTATCTATTAATGGTTGGGTTACTTTTCTTGTTAAAAGAACACCAACAATTTGAAAGTTTTCTATTGCTACAAATGACATAGATTGAGATACAGCTTGTTTTACCATTTCCTCGCACATTTTGTGAAAAGGAGCAAAAGGAATTTGTAAACTGCTTACAAGAGGTTCGTTATTCACAAAAGAATGTGCAATTAAATGTGCTGCATCTTTCACGTGGTGTGTATCTAGTAGCTCTATATTCATATATTTTTCCTCATTTCTTAATATAGATAGTGGTAAATTGAAATTAGATATTGATTAAAAGGGATTGAAAATTTTATTTAATGTAGTTAAGTTTAAATATTAAAGCGCTAACAAATAAGGTTATTAAACATATGAATAAATCTGTTTAGTAGCAATCGATACATGTTTATGAAGAAATGCTACAATCTCATCTAAACATTCAACATTTGTATATGGCGAGATAGAAAAGAATTTTAATGTAGAAATTGGTTTTCTATCACAACTGTTTATTACATCTACTACACAAGAACGAGTTGTATCGCCAAAGAATATTTGATCACGATTTTTTCCTAGGTAATTAAATAGTTCTATATTTAACCGATTTGTATCCTCAATCTCTTCTTGTGTTGCGAGACCTGTACGCTCCTTTTCCCAATTTACCTGGCCATCTCCATTCATATAGAAACGAAATGTTGTAATTGGTCCATAAGTAAAATCATTTGTTATTGCTACTTGAGGAAGAGCCTTGCGCAATTTCTCCCTAAATAATAGATTTACACGAACATAATTTGCTAATAATTTTTGATATCCTTCAATTCCAAAGGCTAATAAATTTATATACATCGGAATAGAACTACCAGCTCGTGAACATTCTAAGGTATAGCCTGTATGATAACTGCCATATGATCTATTACCAAGATAAGGTGTGTCATTTTGTTCGATGTCCATAAGTTGTAAGTCAGTATGATTTTTCACGATTAAAATACTTGAAGTATAAGGTGTTTGTCCTAATTTATGAAAATCAAAACATACACTATCTGCAAGAGACATATATTGCATTTTCCCTTGAACGAGTTGTAAGGCATCTTTCACATTAGGTTCAAATGAGAGTGGATTTTCTTCAAAGTTATAATTATTAAAGAAACCATAGAATCCGCCCATTGCAGAATCTGCATGAATATAAATAGGTTTTAATTTATATTTTTTCTGTATTGATTCAGCACTATCTTTAATTTTTTCTATATCATCAATTGTAAATGTATCTGTTGACCCCATAGTAGCTAGAATATAAAGGGGGATACCTCCGTTTTCAATAACATTTATCATTTTATCCTCTAAATCTTCTATATCCATAGAATTTGTATAAGGGTCAGTTTTCACTTTAATTAGGTGATTTGTCCCAATGCCAGTTGCTTCAGCTGACTTTAATAAACTATAGTGTGCATTTTCAGAAGCAAAGCAATATACATTTTGTGGAACACCGTGTTCCTTTGCTAATGGAAATTGTTTAGCAATTGCTAAACGTAAGCTTGAAAATACACATCCTTGTCCACCCCATGTTGTATAACCACCGCTATTATGCGGATTATAACCGATCAGTTTTGAAAGCATGGATACAACTTTTACTTCTGCTTCAGCTGCCCCAGGGCCATATACATCCCAAACGCCATTACCATTTAAAAGCGCCATGGTCATTGTACCTAATAGTGATGGAATACTTGGTAGTGGTACAGCGTTAGACAAATAGTATTTATTTGGATAAGGATGACCATTCATAAATTGGTTTAGTTCTTCCATAACCTCAGACATAGTAATTCCAGCCAGTGGTATATGACTTTGGTGAATTAAGTTATTGTAATATCCATCTGATTTTTCCTCACAGTTACCTAAAGATGCTTGGTCTTCATTTTTTAATCGGCTAAGATTTTCAACTATTTTCTGCATAGATTCTAAAAAAAGTTTTTGTTTTTTTTCATTTCCATCAGCGCTCGGAAATAGATTCAAAATATCTTGCATGTGGCCACTTCTCCTTGTGAAAATATGGATTTTTATTTTACCTAGTTAAATATACGAGTGAAATGATTTGTGTTTATCCTTTAGAATGTGTATGAATCAGGAGCTGTTTAGAAAAAAATGTAATTCCATAGAAAATTATATGAATTCTGGAATTTAAAGTAAAGGAAAAATTTTTTGATTAATTTTAAAAAGTAATTGCGATATAATGAAGTTGCTAAAAATTTTTCTGAATTAATTATTTATTCTTCAATATTACAAACTTTATTAAATTTAAATTGTGCCCTAGCAGATATTCAAATAACGTAATAGATATTTGAATATAATGAAAAACGCCTTATAATGTAGTTTAAGGTTCTGTTGCAAAGTTTCCGAAGACATAAAGAGATGGGGAATATTGTGGGCCAGTTTTATGAAACTATTAATAATGGTTCTGGTGCAAAAAGATAATGAAGAGTAAAAAGAATGATTCATTCCTAACGGAATGACTGCTTATGCGGTAAGGCCAAAGAGAATATTAATCAGTTGTATCTGGTTTTGGACAGACTTTTCCCCATGGAAAGTCTGTCCAAAACCAGAAAGAATTCATCCATCGATTGTTTGGGCTTACAGCATAAAATAGAATTCCGCTAGAAATATATGAGCTATATTATCTTTTATTTTATCTTTGCACCAGAACCAAATTAAATATACGTGTATATTTGGGCCTCTATCTAATTAATATTTCGTTATATTTATATTAATTATTACAAAACAAAAGAACACTCAACATGAGTGTTCTTTTGTTTTGTTCTCGCGTACTGAGATGACTGTTTCAAAATCTCGTTTGGGGACTTGATTTTGACAAATTGTTACTGCACTTATAGGTTAACATTATAAAAATAGATTGTAAATTAAGAATATTCGTACGAAATTTTGTTAATGTTCAGTATAGATATTTATCACTATGGCTATAGGAAATATAATTTTGCTATGTTGAAAGTGGTCATCTTACTAAAGGATACGTTCTTGGTACCTGTACTTTGTGCGGGAATCTTTCATAAGGAAAAAACACCTTTACCAGTACATTTCTTCGACTTTATAGTTGCTTTAATATTTATGGGTGTTGCAACAACCTTAAAAGAACAAAAGAAAATAAGAGTGTTATTCTTTTTTTGTAAGAATCATTAAAATAATGTTTTTTAAGAGATTTAGGAAGAATATCTAGTTTTTGCAAAGGCAGTTATTTGCTAACCGGAGAATATGAATAAGTAGAAAATGGGATTTGTTTATCGAAAAGTATTTTTATTGTTAAACAGGCATGTCAAAGTGCTCAGGAATATATTTCTCAATAATGAAATGAGCTAATCATATGAAATATTAAAAAGTATTTGTTTATAATAGACTCTAAATTAAAAGGCCAATCAAATATTAATTTAACTTTGTTAATGAGTTTGAAAGGAGCGAGTATTATGGCGAATGTACTTGTAATAAATTTTCCTGGAGAGGGGCATATCAACCCGACATTAGCAGTTGTAAGTGAATTAGTACACAGAGGAGAAAAAGTTGTTTCGTATTGTATAGAGGACTATAGAAATAAAATTGAAGCAACCGGTGTGGAATTTCGAGCATATGAAAATTTTCTCCCACAAATCAATATTATGAATCGAATTAATGAAGGCAATGGTCCTGTCGAAATGTTGTCCAATATGATTGCAGCTACAGATCGTATTGTAAACCAGATTCTAGAGGAAATAAAGGAAGAACAATATGATTATATTATATATGATAATCATTTCGCAGTAGGTCGCATTATAGCAACTGTTTTACAGTTACCTAAAATTTCTTCTTGTACAACATTTGCTTTTAATAATTACATCACTTTTAATGAAGAATCTGAATCGAGAAAAGTAGATGAAAATTCTCCATTATATCAATCATGTTTATTAGGAATGGAACGATGGGAAGAGAAGTATGGGATTAAGTGTAATAACTTGTATGATATTATGAATCACCCTGGAGATATTACGATAGTATATACATCTAAGGAATATCAACCGTTTTCTCAAGTATTTAATGATTCTTTTAAATTCGTTGGGCCATCAATTGCAGTACGTAAAGAGGTAGGAAGCTTTCCAGTTGACATTTTAAAAGAGAAAGTTATTTTCGTTTCCATGGGGACAGTCTTTAATGAGCAACCGGATTTATATGAGAACTGTTTTGAAGCATTTAGAAATATGAATGCAATGGTCGTGTTAGTGGTCGGGAAAAGGATAAATATAGACCAATTTGAAAATATTCCAGAGAATTTTAAAGTGTTTAATTATGTACCTCAATTAGAAGTATTACAGCATACAGATGTATTTGTTACACATGGTGGTATGAACAGTTCTAGCGAAGCGTTATATTATGGTGTCCCGTTAGTTGTGATTCCAGTTACAGGGGATCAGCCATTAGTCGCGAAACGAGTCACTGAGGTGGGAGCCGGAGTTCAGCTTGATCGCAGAACATTAACTCCTGAAATGCTGCGTGAAGCAGTAGAAAAGGTAATGAATGATAAGGAATTTAAAGAAAATAGTCGTAAGATTGGAGAGTCTTTACGTGAATCTGGTGGCTATAAACAGGCAGTTAAGGAAATTGTAAAGTTCACTTCCAATTGTCGTGTGTAGACAAATAATGTAACAAGAAACTTAAAATGACAACTAGAAATCTACTCTAATAAAAATATATAGAAATGGAGAGATTTTTTATGTCAAAAGCGTTGGTTATAAATTTTCCTGCAGAAGGTCATATCAACCCTACAATTGGTCTTGTTACTGAATTAGTGAATAGGGGAGAAGAAGTTATTTATTATTGCGAGGAAGAATATCGCCATAAATTAAAGAATATAGATGTTGAATTTCGAAACTATGGAGATTACTTAAAAGAAATTAATTTAAAAAATAGAATGAAGGATATGTTTCACCCTTTACAAATGATGTATAGATTTTTAAGGGTAACAGAGAATGCCATCCCTTTTCTTTTAGAAGAAATTACTCGTGAAAAGTATGATTATATGATCTATGATCAGCATTTTCTTTTAGGCAGAATTCTGGCTGAAATGTTACCTATACCTACAATTGCATCCTGTACAACATTTGCTATGAATAAAGAAATGTTGGAGGAAATTCCACTGGGAAACATCGAATCTAATCCTACTTCACCATTGGTTGAGGAATGTCAAATGATTGTAAATAGAATTAGTGATCGTTATGGGGTGAATGTTGATTCATTAGAGCAACTTTTTCATTATGAAAGTGACATGACATTAGTTTTTACTTCTAAATATTTTCAACCTCATGCTCATTGTTTTAATCATACCTTTAAGTTTATAGGACCTTCTATCACTTCACGGCAGGAAATAGTAGAATTTCCTCTTTATAGGTTAGACGGAAAAGAGGTTATTTACATTTCGATGGGAACAGAGTTAAATAAACAGCCGAAATTTTATGAGAAATGTTTGCATGCATTTAAAGAATTTAATGGAATAGTTGTAATTTCTGTAGGTAAGGAAATAGAGATGCGACGTTTTCTTAATAATCCACCCCATTTCATTATTCGTCCTTATGTTCCACAGTTAGAGGTTTTAAAATATACAGACGTCTTTATTACACATGGTGGTATGAATAGTGTAAGCGAAGGATTATATTATGACACGCCTCTTGTTGTTTTACCAATTACAAATGATCAACCTTTTGTAGCAAAAAGAGTCGAGGATTTAAATGCTGGTTTGACTTTGGATTATACAAAAATTACATCTGATTTATTGAAAGAAACGGTAAGGAATGTACTTAATAACAAAACTTATAGGGAAGGAAGCAAAATAATTGGTCAGAGTTTACGTGAAGCAGGTGGATGTAAGAAAGCAGTTGATGCAATATTTCAGTTTAAAAGAGAATTTTTGTCTAGTTCCCTTGATAAATGAATTGACGATAAGTACTTTGAGCTATACTCATTAATAAGAGTTGCGAAAGACATATATCGATATAACTCTTCGGTGAATAAAGATAATTCGTGTTTTTGATGCAAGTCCATAAAAAGCACGTCACTCTTACTCATTAACATAAGAAGATAGTAACGTGCTTTTAACTTTGAATATATTCTAAATACTTAAGGTGATGGATGTGAGGTAGCACATCATGCCTATCAGCCTATCAGAAAAGTTTGCCACATCGCTATCCAGCTAACAAAACAAAATTCCCCTAAAATGAAAAAATACGCTATTCTTTCTGTAGAATCATAGGAAAGGATGGCGTTTTTTTATGTAAATTTCTGTATCAGATGAATTAGGGGTACGGAAACGATTCAGGGAATGAGGTGCCACTCTAGCATTTACTTACAGAACGATTGGAGG
This sequence comes from Bacillus sp. 105MF, assembly GCF_000374885.1. Classification (NCBI taxonomy): domain Bacteria; kingdom Bacillati; phylum Bacillota; class Bacilli; order Caryophanales; family Bacillaceae; genus Bacillus; species Bacillus sp. 105MF. The sequence goes on from NZ_KB895598.1 coordinate 8,353, forward strand.
AATGCTCTGACATATCTAAATCTTCCCCATTTAAATTTACAAAAGAAGAGTCCATTTTGGATTCTTCTTTTTATATGTTCGTAAAGGTATACCTTTACAGATACATAGAAACCTATAAAAAACCACGTCTATAAATGTTTGTTTCTAATTTTACAGATATCTTTTTATTTACATACCTTTACAGACATTTTTAGTCTAATTAACAGTGAGGTGTAGCACATGAAACATAAAAAATTTGGATATGTCCGAGTTTCGAGTAAAAATCAAAATGAAGAACTGTAGATTTGAAATAAAGTTGCACCGTTTTACCCCTTTGGATCTGTTTATCTAAAGGGATATTTTTATAGTGAAAAGTGAAAAGAAGATCTGAACTGAAAGGTGAATTAAGGAACTGTTGAGTAGCAATAAAGTTACTCCACTAAAGGGCCATTTAATGGAATAAAGCTTATTGAGTTAACCGGGACAGGTTGATTAATAAGAAAAGGAAATGAAACCAGTTTTATAGAATTAATTAGGTAATTCATTTTCCTGGAGGGATAACTGAATGGCTAAATTGATTTATCATGTTGCAGTTTCACTAGATAACTTTATTGCAGATCAAGGTATGATAGATGGAAATATTAATAATTCTAGCTTTTTATTTGATGGGGATCATGTCCCAGACTTTTTATCAGATATTCATCAATACGATGCCGTATTGATGGGTGGAAAGACATTTGAGTTTGGATTTCAATTCGGTGCTAAACCAGGTGAACCTGGCTATAAGGGCATAAAACATTACATATTTTCAAACTCCATGCAGTTTGAGTCAAACGAAGAGGTCGAACTTATCAAAGGTGATGCTATAGGATTTATTAAGAATCTCAAACAGCAAGGGAAGGGTAAAATTTGGCTATGTGGAGGCGGAGAATTAGCTGGGTCGTTGATTAAACATAAGCTCATTGATCAATTGGTGCTGAAGGTTAATCCAATTATAGTCGGTGAAGGTATTTCTCTATTCGGAAGCGTAAAGCCACGTCTTAACTTAAAGTTAGTGGACATGAAACAGTACTCTAGTGGAGTTGTCAAACCGACTTATAATATTATTTATACTTAGGATTATCCTAGAGAACCCCTGTCTTTAATTAATTTTCAACAATAAAATTTCAACCAATTGTTCAATAAAAGGGCGCTTTAATTGAGCAAGGATAACAAAAATTATCAAATTTTTTTATAAAAGGATGATTCAATTGAATATAGAAAAAGCGTGTTTTGATCAATCTTTTTTTCAAAACACGCTTTTTCTATTTGGTTTTCTTTGCCCATCCCCTCGAAAAGGGGGAACAAGAATAAAGTACACCCTACCCCTAATATAAAACTGAATAAGATTAAATTAGTTAATATTTCTTTTAATCTCTTCTCCTCCTAATTATAGTGTCGTTTATTATAAAGACGGTTAAGCCTACAATCAAAATAATATTGAACGAAGTCATCCAACTGAATGAATCATCGGTATTTATTAAAGTAGTACTCAAAACCGAGTAGAGAGAAATTATGATTGCAGATAACAATGGAACTATAGAACGGTGGTATTCCTTCCACTTTTTTCTCTTCTCACCATTTACAACACTTCCCCCGATAATTCTACCAGAGACAGTGATTCGTTCGAATTTAGTAGATATAATTTTTAATTTTACATAATCCTTTGGATTAAAAAGTATTGGTTTTATATATAATGTACCTTCTCTATCTGTGTACTCAAATTCAATATTAAATTCCTCAGGTTTAGATTGATATATTTCAACATCAAATACCCTTGCTGGAGTACCATCTTTTTTTACAAATTTGATCTCCAAAGGCTTACCTTTTTCGAATTCATCTTCCTTAATTGGTTCATTTCCAATACTTTCGATACTTAAAATAGATAAATAGGCATTTTCTTTGATTTCCTGTTCTTCAAAAAATATCTTAATCTTACTATGTAATTGATTAAAAAGTGCTGTCTTATTAGAAATTACATATTCTAACTTCTTATATTTTTTACTCTTTATAAAATAAAATAAACCTGCACCAAGACCCGCTATAGTTCCAGCAATAGATATCATACTACCGTAAGTTTTAAAAAATTCTACCACTTTATCCATTTTCATCCTCCTCACTTATAAATTAATTTTAATCTAAACAAGTTAAGTAAACTAGCATATATGGTTTTAAAATAAAAGTAGTATTGTCCCAAAAACGATTATTTTTGGGACAATCGAATAACAAGCGATTTCCGCCTATTTTTTGTAAAAAAACTTCCCCAATACTCATCTCAAAAACTATGTTCTTAAAACGTACATTTATAATTTATTTTTTTCACAGCAAAAAAGATAAGATCAAGGACTCGATCTTATCTTTAGCATAAGGAGAAAACAATAGGGTGATAACCATCACATTTTTATTATATTATAATTTCTGGCAATTTTTAATATTAAAACCATAAATGAATATGATATCCATATTGAGAAAATTAGTTATAAAAACAATAAATATGAAAGTAAACTTTTGAATATTAGTTTGCTTTCATTTTTAAAACACTAAATTTCAATGTTCTACTTTTTTAATATGTAAGATTGCATACAATTTATAGTTGATAATCATTATTACTGTAACTATAATAGTTACAGTAAGGTTAATATTAAAATTACAACATGAACGGAGATGTTATAAAATGGGTATGAAAAAAATCATTTTAGCTGGTGCATTAGGAGCCGCAGCACTTGCAGGAACAAATTTACCAGGATTAGAAGTAACAAAAGCTAGTGCAGCTTCTATTGAATCAAATATATCAACAATTGAAGGTCGTGTAGTTGAGATTAGTAATAATGTTATATTTGTAGAATCAAAACAATATACAGATCCTATCAGTATCAATTTTGATTCTATACCAAATGTAAAAATAGGAGATCAAGTAAAAGTTACTGGCACAATGATGCGTAATTTTACTGAATATATGATTGCAAATTCTATTGAAAATAAATCATTAACACCAGGAATGCATTTAAAAGAAAATGGTCGACCTGATTATGTAGTAGGAGAAATTAGTGAAAAAGGAAAAATTGATGAATACGTAGACGTACCTATAGATTATGTACTTGTTAAATATCCTAAAATCAACGGTGGAGATGAAATTCTAGAAGTTTACTTAACACAAGGACAAAAACTTAATGTCGGTGACAAAGTTAAAGTAAATAATATGGAATTTGCACAATGGGGTGGAAGTTCTATAAATTGGAGCATAGAAAACAACATTGAAAAAATTCAAGAATCGAAAACTTCAAATCAAACTAATGATGATCAATGGATTTGGTCTTAGTAAAACATTATTATTTATTTTAGTTAATCTTTTCTATCAGTTATACCAACCAACAAATATATAAAATCCTAATGTATTTGTTTAAATTGTTTGACCATTAACATTAGTACTATCTAAAAAAAGAACTTGTAGTCCTTCTACAAGTTCTTTTTTGTTTTTTTACAAAACTGAAAATAAACTTTTGAATATTTGTTTACATTCAAATCGCCGAAAACATTGACCCCACACAAAATCCTCTGATATCCTCAAAATCAGCAAGAAAAGTATACATTCAAAACAATATAAATAAAGAGGTACAGAAACCCATGGATAAAAATTTTATTTTAAATAAAATCAATTTATGAATATATGTAATTTAAATTATTAAAAGTAGTTAATATAAAAAACTCTGATTTTAAAAAGATCAGAGTTTTTTTAAATGATATGGTGATCCCTTATATAATAAAAAAAATTATGATAATTGCGCACTAACATTAATAATAATTACAACACCTAAAACTAGAATAATCCAAGTCCAATACTTATTTGGAATGAAAAATAATGAAGATTTATCTTTTATTTGAACTCTTTCTCCGGTTTTTTCATCGACGAATGTTCGTACACTATCAGATATAAACTTTTTAGTGAAAAAATAATTAATCATCGCTATAGATATAGTCGAAAATATTCCTTGCAAAATAAATCCAGATTTATCTTCCGTGTTCACTTGCAAAAAACTAAAAAGGATTCCATTTATCATAAACCCTAAAATAAATGCTAAGGCTACTAACATTCCTTTACCTCTCCAAATAATCATTACAATGACTCCTTTCAATTTTTAAATAACGGGACATACATATTACATTATATTACATTTTATTAATTTATGGAGTATTAATCTATTTTAATGCTCTTTCAATCCGTCCTTTTGTATCCTCAGTCAAAAATGGCTTTGGAACCTTGTATTGCTCCTCAAAAATTCAATTTATTCCTTCATATTGGTGGGACCCCATGTTGCAAGAAATACTCAATCATAGTACACCACAAATCACACTTAAACATATCGAAATCAATAAAGAAGAGAAAAACAATATACTTGATACATTTCAAATCTAACAGAGGTACCGCCACATCGCTATCAAGCTAAGGTTTTATTATGCCCCCAGAACGAAATTTTTAGGCTTTCTTGTAACGAAAAATCTTGGAATGCCATTTGTATGGGCAACTAATCGCCATTCTACTTTGTTCTTCTACCATGTTTCAAATGCGACAATTACTTCTTATAAAAAAGAAACAAGAACTGAGTGAATATAAGGCTATATATATGATTAAAGATTACTTTCTTCTTATTTATCAAGCCATACAAAAAGACACCCAAGAGCTATCAAAGATTTTGCTTCGTCTGTTTAATCTCCTCCAGCGAAACGGACGAAAATCTCATCGATATGAGAAGAAAACAGTCTTTGATATATTAGGTGTCGTTTACAATTGTACCATGTCTGATAATCAAGCGGCTTAATTCAAAAAAGGAAACCCGTTAGGGCTTATTTCGTATGCGGATTTTTAAATACTTTACACTGATCCCCTATAAAAAGTGAAAAATCCCTTCTGAAGTTGACCTTATATTACCTTAGCTTGATAGCGATGGGGTAGCACCACACATCCATCAACTTAAGCATTTAGGCTATTCTTAAAGTTAAAAGCACGTTACTATTCTCTTATGTTAATGAGAATAGTAACGTGCTTTTTATGAATATACATCAGTTTGAAATGAACTCAATATATAATCTTTTATATTAAATCGATACTCACTTAAAAAGTTGATATGCTCCCATCCTAATGATGAGATATGTTTTAATAGTTCTTCATTAAACTCATACTTACTTTTTAACATTTCTACAGATTTACTTAAATATACGGCGTTCCATATAATAATGGAATTAATCGGAATACTTAATAAATTCGCTCGTTGTATTTGATCCTGGAGAGCACGTTTAGGTATATCATATAGATTTTTCATAATTGCATTTATTGCAAGCGTTTTCAATTTTAGAGATTGTTATAATCTACATTTTTCACAAAGCATTTCTTAGCATATTTAACCTTAAGCATTGGTAACAAAACCCTTATTGTTTATAGTTTTTAACTATGATTTTTCCCTATTTTTAATATATAGATTCCTAAAATAATAAATCCTAGTCCTACCAACGGGACAGTTGGAAACTTCGTTCCTGTTGATGGCAGGTGATGCTTTTCCTTACTTGCAAGATCATTTTCCATTGCGCGCTCTTTACTTTGTATATCATAAGATTGTTTAGCATTTCCATATGTAGCATGCACTTTTTTAATTTCCAGGCCACTTGTTATTTTTTGATTCTTTATTTCTATTTCTGCTATCTCGCCAGTTTTTACTTCCATTTTTTTTATTGTAGGATCAAGTACATAACCTTCTGGAGCCTGAATTTCTTTTACAACATACGTACCGGTAGGAAGTTTATTTAATGTAGCAATCCCATTCTCAGTTGTAGTGATTTCTTGTCTAAAATCCCCATTTTCACTTACAACCTCAAACACTGCCCCTTTTAAAGCCTCTCTATTTTCTCCTACCTTCATAATTTTTAATGACCCCCAAAATTCCCATCTTACTACTATATCTGTACTGCTTTTTTCACTCATTCTTGGTAATAAAGCAGTTACATCTTGAATCCTTTGTTGGCCATCAAAGGTAACTGCTTGTAAGCTCTGCAATTTTGCATTTACTCTGATCTTGAAATTTCCACTTGTTGCGTTTTTGGGAATCATAACTTTAAATTTTTCCTCTATAGAGAATTCATTCTTTTTTTCACCTTGTTCATTTATAATTTTAGCTCCTTCTGGTGCACCCTCCATTTGAACTGAGTATACTCCAGATACTGAATTTGATTGAACTCTATATAAATTTGTTTCGAAATATTCCCCATTTTGCTCTACAGTTTGTTTTCCAGTAGGTATTACGTTCAAATATGTTTCCTGAACTTCAGTACCTTTAGAAGCTTTTTCTACCAAATGCTTTACAAGGTTATATACCTGTTGGTTTTCTGGCTTTGAATCGGCAATTTCAATTTTTTTAGATGCAATCCAGATAGCTAGTTGAGTTGCATAGTAGGCTTCCTCTTTTGTAGAAACTCCTAATTCAGCCGGCGTTTTTTGAGGGTATCCATAAAGTAAGACACGATATACAAAATCATTCTCTTTTCCAATTTCAGAAAGATCATCTCCATTAGGTGAATTCAGATCAGGTGATAAACAATATGCAACATCTTTTGATGACATTCTTAGTAAGTCTGCCTTTACCTTTACTTCAGTACCTTTGAATTTAATATAATTCCAGTTCATTTGAAACTTTTCTTGATGTATTATCTCGGCTGCTGCTTGTGGAATAGAAACCCCTAGCAACATAATGATTAAACTTATAATTCCAAAACATTTTGTTAACATTCTACGTTTCATTTCATTCCCACCATTCATCAAATTTTCAGGAAAAACCTTACATGCTGATTATATTTGCTGTAAAAGAATATTAGTTTGATTATTCAGAAATTTATAGGTGTAAATAATGATTGTGTTATAATTTCATATTTTCTTATAATCTTTATCGTTTAATTGGATTTACCATATTTGTTAAAGATACTACTTACTTAACTAAATGTACGGGCGTAAATATTATTCTATACAATTAAAAACTAATTCAAAAAATCAATTTTTAGAATTTAAATCTATGTATTTAAAAATAGATACACTTAACAATCCACCTATTAAATGAATGTTTTTTCTATTCAACTTACCTTCACAAAACACCGTCTGTATTTTTGGGGAATTTAGCTATATTTTGCTTTTATAATTTTTAGAGAATACATGGCTTGCAATTCTTTTTTTATGTTATGATATTTTGTTTATTGATTCTTGTACAAGAATATACTTCTCAAAAGTAAAATAATTTTAATCCTTTATCATTCTTTTAGCTGTTTATATACATTCATGGATAGATTGAAAATCATATATACGCATGTGCATTGTAACTTAGACGGTTAATACACGGGACCATCAAACTGTTCCAACAGAAACATAAGGGACACTATTTGATGACTGGTTTGACAATTTCATTATATAACAAATATTAACAATTAAAGATTTTAATTTTTAAAATTGTGTGAATTAAGAAAATAAAAAAATATCTTATTTTTAATTCCTGAAAAATCCCAATGTTTCATTTCACATAAACTACTTGGTTCTGGTGCAAAAAATACTATCATTGTGTACACTGAAAATATTCATAAATAAAGGACGTGTACGACGATGAAAAAACCAGTGGATTTTAAATGGAAGCACTATGAGCCGGAGAGTTTGGTTATACAATTTATCAATCCGCCATTTTAGAAGGAGGAAGAGATCCATTTTATCAGTGGATTAATGACAATGACAAGATAGAAAATTATGAACTGGAAGGAGCACAATTCATCTTTGGTAAAAGGACTGGAAGTAATGTAAAGGGCATGAAAATGATTGTTCCTGCAAAAGGAAAGGACAGTACTTATCAAGTTGTAATCATTGATGATGTTTTAAATAAGGCTGAATTAGAGAAAATCATGATTTCCTTTTTATTTGAGTTCGAACGAAATCTTCATGTGATAAAAGAAATTAATAATCTATAAAACAAAAAAGTGAGATGAAATTTTTGTTTTGGGGGTACTTCAAAATTTTAGCTTGATGGCGATGGGGTGGTACCCCAAAGATAAATTATATCTTAGCAACAACAAAAGAGGAGGAAATAATATGGCAATCACAATGGCAGTTTTATCATTTTTAGGTGGAGTACTTCCTTTAGTATCAGAACTTTTAAAAGCAGTAATGTAAGTTCATTATTCCGCAATTATTTATTTATAAAAATTATCATACAAATGATCTGTATATCAAAGATGAATTGATTTGCAGATCATTTGTATGAGCAAAGTCCCTTTATATATTTAAAGGGACTTTTTTAGGTTTCTACATAATTGGAAATATCCTAAGTTTCGGTAATTTGATGAAAGACTTTTGGAGCAAATCACCAAAGAAGATGTAATTATGCATACCCAAATAAAGGGAATATCTATACATTGTGTGATTAAATTATATTAATAATATTTAAATTCTATTTAAATTCTATTTAAATTTTTCTGTAGATTATAATAGTTATTTTTTTGCTGAATATATCAAGTTGTAACTATTATAATTACTGAAATGAAATTAAGCAATAATTTTAGAAATATAATATTTTTACTAATATTAATACGTAATAATCGAATTAATAAATGTATTCGACAAAATTCTACTATTTACGCATTGGAAATTTAATGTTTTAATAAAGGTGTAATTGGTATGACCACTGGGGAGAGGAGAAGATTATACGAATAAAAGTGCAGTAAAGTTGCAAGTAACATTATGTCAAGTTAATTTTCGGAACACTCAGTTAATTGCGTTTGGAAACGATCTAGAATCACAAAATTATCACATTTGTAAAAAATAGCATTCTAAGTCTCTACATAGCAATTAGGATCTTATTTTATTCCGAGATGAAAGTATAAGCAATGTACAATATAATTTCATCTTTTGTAATCTTGTAGAGACCATGCAGACAAAACTAGGGGGGAATAATGTACAAATATTTATAATCTATATTTAGGTTCCCATAATATATATCTTTATAACAATCTATAACGATTAACGGTTGTAAGGCTAGATTTTATATTAATAAAAATTAAACCTTTAAAATTTAGTCCAACTATTTTATCAAAAAACACCAATTAATAGGAGGAATTACCATGAAAAAAGCGTTAGTCGCAGGGTTATTAGTTACAGCAGTATCTACAAGTTGCTTCTTACCTGTAAATACTTTTGCAGAAAGTAAAACAACTTATTCACAACTAACAAGTAGTACAAATCAAGTTGCTATGAATAGGTTATCAGATTCGATTAAGACATTAGGATCACAGACGCCATTAATTCAAGGATATGGGCTAATCATATTAAAGCAACCAAACCTTGAAGTAACTGCTATACCTGGAATAACAACTGATCAAGGTACTGCAAGAAACCATGTTCAAGACTGGCTGGATAAATATAATCCAAAACTATTCAATATAAATCAAGACCTGCAGGATTTTGGGACAAGATTTACAAATTATTATGATATATTGGTTGAACTAGCTGGAAAAATGAATGACGATTCGCAAGCAAAAGAAGACTTTGTAAGTATTTTTAATGCACTTCAAGATCAAATGCAAGCAATTCAGTATGATATGAAAGGAGCTTCAGTAGACTTAAACAATTATAAAAATGACTTGGTTGAAGATAGTAAGAGCTTTTCTAGTAAAGTTAGCAGAGCGATTGAACTTTATAAGGGATCAGGCGGAGACATTGAAAAATTCAGAACGGAAATTAGACAACTTGATGAAAACATTCAAGATGATTATACAAAACTTCTAGCTCTACCAAAAGAAAATGTAAAAGGTTCTATAAATATTGGAAAGACGGTTATTGATATTTGGATAGACGCAGGTAAGGATCAAACTTTAGACACATCTAATTTGGAAGTGATTTATAACCAAGTTGGACAAGTCCAAAATGATGAAGTAACAAAACTGAATAATGATGTTCGTCAGAAGCAACAACAAAAAATTCTATTGCTACAAAAATTATCGAAAATTGAAGTGCAAGCAACTCAAATGACACTTATTGATCTACAGTTAAATAACTTTACAAGAGTAGTTAAAAAGCAAATTGAGAGTTTTGACAAGCTAGTAAGTAGTTGGGACATCTTTAATGACACAATGATTCAAATGAAGAGAAGTCTTAGTACTGATGCGAAAATAGATTCTAATGCATTACAAGCACAATTAAAAGAACTCAAAACGTTTACGGATGAATTGAATAAACAAACAACGGAATATGAAAATAGTGTTACAAACATAAAAGTAACAGAGGCAAAATAGTAGAATGAAGAAAAAAATTCTTAATAATATAATATAAGGAGATAGGAATATTATGAAAAAACCTTATAAAGTAATGGCTTTATCTACATTAATTGCAACAATCGCAGCGGGTAGCATTACGCCATCATATGTTTCGGCAGCGGAAAATACAACAAAATCAGCACCTATTTATGCAGGCGCAGAAAATAACTCCCCTGAGTACCCTGAGTATTCACTTGGACCAGAAGGGCTTAAAGATGCGTTAGAGAAAACTGGATCCAATATGTTGGTAATGGATCTGTATGCTTTAACTATTGTTAAACAAGCAAATGTTAATTTTGATGGTTTAACTGTAATTAACAATGATTTACAAAAAAGCATTAAGGACAACCACGATGCTTCTAAAAAAAATGCAAATCAATGGTTAGATGGTTTGAAACCGCAAATAATCCAGACGAATCAAAATATTATCAATTATAATACACAATTTCAAAATTATTATGATGTTTTGGTAGAAGCTGTAAATAATAATGACAAAGAAACGCTAAAAGCTGTGCTTACAAGTTTAGATGATAGTATTTCAGAGAATAAAGGTGCAGTGGACAGGTTAGTGCAAGATTTGAAAGCCTTTCGCGGCAAATTAGAACTGGATACACAAAATTTAAAAACTGATGCTAACAAAATCACAGATATTTTATCTGGTCAAGATGCTGGAATTCCATTGATGCAGAAACAAATCGAAACAAATCAAACATTAATTGATGAGAATAACAAGGTTTATATTGGATCTTCGGTTGCAACTGCTCTCGGTGCATACTTAACTGCTACAGTTATCTTTGCGCCTATTGGTGCAGGTGCATTAGGAGGCGGGATATACGGAGTTGTTACATCGCAGCAGCAGATAAAGAAAGCACAAGAAGAGATTAAAAATCTAACAGAAAATATTTCCACTGCAAAACAACAGGTAGCTAAGTTAACGATCTTGAAAAATAATACTAATAATTTAACAGAAACAATTGATGCAGCTATTACTGCCCTTGAAAATGTAAAGAATCAGTGGCAGACAATGGGGGCAAAATATAAATCATTGAATGACAATGTTGACAGAATTAACCCAGACAAGCTTGCTACTATTATAAAAGTAGATCTGAAGATAGCTAAAGGTAGCTGGGAACAGGTTAACAAGTATGCTGAAAATATTCAAAAGGCTGAGATTTCATTCGTAGAAGAGAAAAAATAATATTACTTCAAGAAATTGCCGAAGTAATGAAAAATATAATATACTGACTTTCCCTTTTGAAGAACACATAATGTGAGTCTCCTGTTCAAGTTTGAACAGGAGATTTCCTATATAGTTATGAAACTTGATAAAGATTATAGAATAAGAAAGTATGAAAACCCCTATTTTAATATGTTGTTTTATTTGCAATGATCGTAATTCATTAGAAGTAAAGAATAGAAGCTTATGAATTTAAAAAAATACGTGATACATTTGAGAGAATAGGTGAAAAAAGGTGAATAAAAAATTGTATAAGAAAGTTATTTTATCAACGATCATTACTGGAATGGCAGCGAGTAATGTAATCCCACTTCATACCTTTGCAGCAGAACAAGCTGTGCAAAATAGTGTGTCCCAACAGCAAGAAGATATTAAGAGCTATTCTCTTGGTCCTGATAAATATAAAGAAGTAATGGAGAAAATGGGGGCAAGTATCCTTACAATGGATTCATATGCTCAAACAATTCGTAATCAAGAACAGACAGATTTAAGTAAAATAAGTTCTATAAATGGTAATTTACAAGCAAACATGATTAAGCATCAAAAGGATGCGCAAAGGAATGCAACATATTGGTTAGATAATCTAAAGCCTGATATTATGAAAACGAATCAGAATAGTGTAAGTTATAATGATACCTTTCAAGCGAGTTATGATCAATTACTAGCTGCTTTAGATCAAAAAGATACAGTGGCATTTAAAAATGAACTGGAGAAATTATATAATAGTATTTTGAAAAATAGCCAAGAAGTGGATGGACTACTAGAAAAGTTGAAAACATTTCGAAATACAATGGCTGAAGATACAAGAAGTTTTAAAGACGATTCTAATCAATTGAAGTCTATTTTAGAAAGTACGAACGCCGGTATTCCACTTCTACAACAACAAATCAGTAATTATAATAATATAATTAAAGAAAACTATGATAAGCGTGGTGGCTATATAGCTTTATCTGTATTTATACCTCCAGTTGGTATACCATTGATTGTCACTGCTGACAAGAATATCGCATCTGCACAACAAGAAATAGAACAATTAAAGTCCAGAATTTCTGGAGCAGAGGCAGAATTAGTTATTTTGACAGATGCCAAAAATAAATCGGAACATATGACTGCAACAATTGATACAGCTATTACTGCTCTTCAAAATATATCAAATCAGTGGTATACAATAGGATCAAAATATGATTCTTTACTAAAAAATGTTAATAACATTAACCCAGACCAGCATGCTTTATTAAAAATAGATTTGAAGATAGCGAAGGATAGCTGGCAGGACCTTAAAAATTATGCAGATAAATTATATGAAGGTGCTAAGATTGTACAAAATGGAGAGATTGTACAAATAGGACAACCAATAGAAGGGATTGTACAAAAAGGACCGGATTGCACCTGAATACATGTAAATAATATTAAAAACATACAACCTTGTATTTGTTGGCAAGGTTGTACGTTTTTTTATAGAGATGTAACAACTTCAGGTACCGTCAATATTTTTGTGTAAATAAAGAATTCCTTTTCTTGTAGGGGAACGGAAACCATTCTGGGTATGAGGGGTCACCCTGGGATTTAATTACAAATTAAAAAAGAACTTTATTCAAGTTCTTTTAATCTACGATACAGAACCTAAACACTCATGTAAGCATCCAAATAGGTTGCTTTTTTCTCTGTTGTATAGAAACTACATAATAAAAATAAAATTCAATAAAGTAGACATTAATTAAATATTCCCCCTATAGCTAGCTTTTGATAAAGTACCTTATTCTGATACTGTAAGGAATAAAATATCAGTCTGAAAGATTAGTACATCATATTCTTCAAATAATTGTTTGTTTACTTTTTCCCAATAAATTTCTTCATTATATAAGTAAAAAAGAGATAAGAACACTTTAATTACGTGCATTATCTCTTTTCGAATATATATGGTATATCCCATGTAAAATTACCACATATTTTAATGGGACTTACAGTTTGCTCTTCAACAAAAATTATACCTCATTTTTTGTGAAAATATGCAATTTTAACTTTTCGTAAAATACAGCATGGAAACATCTGTAATATGGACGTGTTGAAATATTATTGTTAGATATATCTATAATCTCATATTGGGGTACTGCCACATCACAATCAAGCTAAGAAAAGCGAATATCCTAAAACGAAAAAATAAGCTTTTTTGTTACAACTATTTTGTCAGATTCTGTCGAGGGAAATAAAAAAAAAGAGAGCCGAAACCCTCTTTTTTACGCACTAGTTACAATTTGGTCATAACAAGATAGGATTAATGCTTCTAATTTTTTTAGATCGTGAACATCGTTAATAAAAATTCTACTCACTCCCTGAGACTTAGGTGCTTGTTCAACTACAAAATTAGGACACAATTGTTTAGTAGTTTCTAAGTCTAATCTTACAACTAAGGATTTTGATTCACTTTCAAGGAATAGACGTATAAACCATTTTGTAATTACACGATTCATAATTCCGAAATAACTAATAGTATCTTTATATTTAACGTCACTAATGTCTCTTTGATTTTTAACTAAAATTTCTTTAACGATATCAAAAGCAATTAGTTCATCATCAGTAGTAATAATTCTATCGTTTTTGTTTTCCTTAATAATTTCTTCAACTATTTCAGTTGAAGAAGCAACTTCAGCTACACTTTTTTCGATTGTCTCAGTTACTGTTGGCTCTTTTGGAGTCAAGCCGTCACTGATTATCTCTAATAACGTTTGGTTAATTGCTTTTTTTACAATTGGTCTGAATCGATCTAAAACATTGTTTGTGATTCTAGTTGAGGTAAAATCTTTAATTAGAAAACGAAGGAAATCATCTGAAGGATTCTTAAATAATTCTTTAATTGTGGAATTTAAATTAGTCATATAGATAAGCTCTTCAGCATATTTAACAATTCCCTCAGCTTCAAAATTTTCTTTTGTAAAAGTTTCAATTGTTTCTATATCCACATTACTTAAATTATCCATGTTAAATGTAAAGAAAGGTTGTTCATCCATAACATTGTCATTAGTTAGATCAGTGTAAAACTTGTACTCTACACCATTAGTAAGTACCCCTACTTTGACATCTGGTAAAGCGTTGAAATACCTAGACAATTGAGCGTCATGTTTAAGTAGATTCTCAGTTACAGATTTTGCCTCAATTAAAATAATAGGAACTCCATTTTTAAAAACAGCGTAATCCACCTTTTCCCCTTTTTTAGCTCCAAAATCTGCAATGTACTCGGGTCTAACTTCTAAAGGATTAAAAACGTCATAACCTAATTTTTGTAAAAAAGGAATGATTAATGATTGTTTAGTCATCTCTTCGTTAGTTATGTATTCTTTTCGTTCTAAAATTTGGTTAGCTATTTTGTTTATATCATTTCTGAACTCCATATTGAATTTCCCCTTAACTTTAATATTTTATAGTTCGGAATATTAATAATATTTTACTATAAAAATCCATAATATAACAGAATTTCTAAATATAAATAAGTAGGTTATTTATTTTCTATAGAATTCGGACAAATAAAAAAGAGAGCAAATTGCTCCCTTACCACTGTTCAATGGAAAAGATTTCTTTTATTTTGAAATCAAATCACAATATATCTTTGTTGTTTTGCAACATTTTCACGTACAATGAAACTTGCTTTGCAAAACGACCTTGCTGACGTCCATCGAGTTCCTCATAAGCCCTTTGGACATCATTAAACAGTAATTCTAGTAACGCATCTTCTTTCTCGTTTTCGAAGCTAAGAAGACGGTCTATGGAGGTGTTAAAAAACGACGCAAGTACTTTCAAACTTTCAAGATCAGGTTCATGGCGATCCACTTCCCAATTTTTGATTTGTCCACGTGACAACCCTGTTCTATCAGATAATTGTTCTTGCGTTAAACCGAAAGACTTTCTGAAATTTTTAATGTTTTGACCGACTGTAGTTTTCATAGTTTGAGTATAATAATCACTCTATTACTATACCATAATTGGTAGTTATTCTGACTTTTTTGTTATATTTAGGTCGTATTTCTGTTTATAAGAAATAAAAAGAACAAAAGTTCGCTTTTTATGGTAAAATATTCATATAGATGTCTTTAAATGAAAAAATGTAAAAATGCATACTTCTTTCTATGAAATTCAAGAAAAACTGTTATATAAGGATTTTTAAAATCCCTCAAAAATGATAGATTAAGTAATTTTTAACTATATTACATGGAGATAGCGAAAGATGGTGAAGAGGGAAGAGAATATATAGAACAATCAATCGAGAGTTTTTCACAGTATTCTACCGAAAAAAGCCTTAAAACGTTATAGATAAATTATACATAAAAGTTGGTGAAGCACTTGAAAGGTAAGGTTATTAAAGCCATTTTGACAATTGCTACTGTAGTTTGTTTTTCTATCACCGCTTTCCAATTAATTGACACTATCAAATCGATAGTGTCATTTCTGCTCTAAAGGAAATGGAGAGTTCTTGACCCAAAGTGACAAAAGCTCATCATTTTAAGAAAGTCTACATATATTAAAGAGGATATAGGGGGAAGTAGATATGAAAAAAGAGCAATTGGTTAGGGAAGCGGTAAAATTGTGTTTGAAACATGGAACTCCGATTAAAGCAGAAGATATTTTAAAAATGTGTCTAGACGAATCTTATAAGGAAAACCAAATACATAAAAAAGAAGACTGTCACATTAAGTAGTCTTCTTTGATTAGCCATTCTTTTTATTTTGCATATAAGTAACATACATCTCTAACTGTTCCCAAGCTTTCTTTCTCTCATCTTCTGGAAGACTTTCAATTAAAGCTAGTATGTTTTTTCCTTCTTCAGTAACAATCTTATTTTCTTCTTCGCTCAATTCTGGATCTTCTGATCTACCTAATAAATAATCAGTAGTTACACCGAAATAATCAGCAATCTTTTCTAATGATTCTCGCCCAGGTGACTTTTTTCCCTTTTCAAAATAAGAAATAGCCATTTTAGATACACCAATAGCATTACCAAGTTGCTCTTGCGTTATCTTATTATTCTTCCTAAGTTCTTTAATCTTTTCCCCGATCAATATTAACGCCCCCTTTTATAAAGTGTTTGCGATAAATAAAGTATAAAGTAAACATAGTGTTTACCACAAGTTGAAAATCATATAGTTTTTTGAAAAAAGAACTTGAAATAAACCTTAAGTTTACTTATAATGAAATTACAGGCAACGAAGGGAGGAAATAACTTGCATCAGTTAAAACAAAAACGACTAGAAAAAGGAATGTCTTGCCAAGATGTTGCCAATAAAGTCGGAATTACTAAAATGCACTACTGGTATATCGAAAACAACAAAAGAACATTAAAAATAGACTTAGCGCTAAAAATCGCAATAGCTCTTGAGGAAAATCCTAAAGAACTTTTTTTTAACAATCGAAGTAAACCTATGGTTTATAAAATAGAAAAGGAGTAAACCAAATGAATGAACTCAAAAAATTTTCACACAGTATGTTCGGGAACTTAGGAATTCTTATTAAAGATGGAAAAGAATACTTTCCGGCAACAGATGTCGCTAAAGCATTAGGGTATTCAAATCCACACAAAGCAATTAAAGATCATTGCAAATCTGAAGGGGTGAACGAAACGTTAGTCTCTACTAATAGTGGACAACAAAGAAAAAAATTCATCAATGAATCCAATTTATACCGCTTAATCGTAAAATCAAAACTTCCACAAGCGGAGCAATTTGAAAAATGGGTATTTGAAGAAGTTCTTCCAACAATCCGTAAACACGGAGCATACATGACAGATCAAGTACTAGAACAAGTGGTAACTAATCCAGACTTCATGATCGGTCTTCTCACTAATTTAAAAGAAGAAAAAGAGAGGCGCTTTGATGCTGAACGAAAAGTATTACAGCAACAACCTTTAGTAACATTTGCTCAAGCAGTCCAAGTTTCAACGAATCTAATCAGCATAAAGCAGTTAGCGATTCTAATGAAACAAAAAGGAATAGAAACAGGTCAAAACAGACTCTTCGAATGGTTGAGAGAAAACGGCTACCTTTGCAAGAAAAGAGGAAGCATGTACAACACACCTACTCAGTATGCAATGGATTTAGGATTATTCGAGTCACAAGAATTTGTAAGAACAAATAGTGAAGGTGAATTCGTAACATCATTCACACCAAAAGTTACAGGAAAAGGCCAGTTTTACTTTATTAATAAGTTTCTTAGTCAGGAGGCGATCTAAGTAGTGGAAGAAAGTACATTCTCACTATTCATGGTAGTGGTGGTTATAGCTTGTTTTGCTGGACTAGGGTATGTGATGGAGCGGATAGCCAAATTGTTCATGAAGGATGAGGAGTAATGACCAAAGAGCAGCGTGACAAATACGAAGAAAATCATTGAAATAGTAAACGCATTAAAGGCTAGAGGGTTACATAACAGTGTGGCAATTATTATATAACTCTAGCTAAAAAAGATACATAAAAAGCCCTGTCAAGGGTTACAGGGCATCACTAAGGTTTTGGGTTAAGGGAACACATGACTTTGTACCAATATAATATCACGAACTTTTTATGAAACATCAAAGTGATTTTGACGATTTTAAGAACATATAAAAAAACCTGTACGGGGAGGCACAGGCTTGAAGAAAGAGATATTTCGATATGCACTTCATATTTTATCAGAGACTTATCAAGATTAATACAACAATAATACAGAATATTCAGTCTATATGTTGAGAAATAAAAAACCGTCCTACCCCTAAGACGGTTTTGGAGAAACAAGATAAAAGTATTAGTACTTATATTATAACATATTTTGTTTCTCTTCTTAAATAAGGAGGAATGTGGAAATGATTGAAAATCCGATGTTAATTGGAAATCCTCATGATTCATCAGTGAATGATTCTATTGGGAATTGCGAAGGTTGCTCTCAAGAGATTTATTTTGGTGAAGAGTACTTGGATTTTGAAGGCGATTTTATACACAATTCAACAGAATGCGTTGAGGAATATGTTGTAGGCCATTCCATGAAGAAAGTCGCAGGTGAATAAGATGAATTTACAAAACAAAATCGAAGCTGAAATTCAAATTCTTAGGAGTTTAGTTGAAAGATATAAGCAAAGTGATGAAGATAACACTGCATCGATGGTTGTGGCTTATGAATACGGATTACAGGCACTGATAGAAGTGTATGAAGTTAGCAAACAAACGGAAGTAACACCATTTTAAAAGAGAGAGATTCATATGACTACTGAAAATTATTTTTCTAAGTTAGCTCAAATAGATTGTTCGGAACATGTTGAAAAGAAAGGGCGATTGAGTACACTACTCCCGATTGCTATCCAGGATACAGAGTAATCAGTGTTAAAGGCGACATAGCGGTATGTGAAAGGGAGAATGCGTGATGATGAAGATGGTGAACTAAATGAGTAGCAACATATTTCAACTAGAAACATTTGCAAGAAGCGGTTATATGGTGCGACTCGCTTATGTTGATATCACTGGGGATTTAATTGCAGGGATTTTATTGGGTCAAATTGTTTACTGGTACATGCCTAATGAACAAGGAAAGAGCAAATTAAGGGTTAAGAATAACGGAGAGTTTTGGCTTGCTAAAGGTCGTGAAGATTGGCGTAACGAGATAAGGATTACTCCTAAACAATATGATCGAGCAATTAAAATCTTAATCGATAAAGGATTTGTAGAAGTTCAAAAGTTCAAATTTAATGGTGCTCCTACAAATCACATTAAATTAAATATTTCCGAAGTTACCGAAAGGGTGAAATGGATTTTAACCTTTGGGGAAATTCCAAATTCCCCTTTGGGTGAAATGGAACTTACCGAAACAGTAAATTCTTTAACAGAGATTACTACAGAGACTACAACAAAGAGTACTACATTAGAAGATAATATGTCTTCTGACCAAAAAGAACGGTCAAAAGACTGCATCCCTTATGAAGATATTGTTTCTTATCTTAATGAAAAAGCAGGTAAATCTTATAAATACAAAACAGCCAAAACAAAAGACCTAATTAAAGCGAGATTTAATCAAGGTTTTACTATAGAAGATTTCAAGAAAGTAATTGATATAAAAGCTTCTCATTGGTTAACAGATGAAGAGTATAACCAATATTTAAGACCATCAACATTATTCGGAACGAAATTTGAAGAATACTTAAACCAACAACCTAAAAAAGGAGCGAGTTCGAATGCAAGTAGTGGCAAAGATAGTAGATTCATCAGTAAATATGACTTTACCAAAGGTCGCAAATGAAAGATGTGATTTATGTAGAAGGAAAAAGTTTCTTGATGAAAATAACAAAACTTATTGCTGGCATTGCAAAGAAATCGCTCCTCAGGACGTCCAGTTAGCTCAGGAAACGCTTGTAATACAAAAGAGGAACCAAGTCATTAGTTTATACGATTCATTCGCAGATAATAGCCTAATCAATGACAAATTAAAGAAGGCTACTTTTGATAACTATGCACCACCTACAAAGGAATTAGCAGATGCTAAAGAGACAATCATGAACTTCGTTTTTACATATAGCAAAGAAGATCCAACGAGCATGATTATAACTGGAGATTACGGAGTGGGTAAAAGTCATTTGTGCGTAGCAGCTACAAAGGAATTAATGAAGCGTGGATATAGTGCAATGTTCATCCAAATGAATAAGCTGTTTACCAAAATCAAATCTACATGGAATAAAAATAGTGAATTAACAGAGGACAAGCTTATGTCTCTCCTTGCTAAAGTAGACCTACTTATTATCGATGATTTTGGAGCAGAGTTTACAGAAAAAGATAAAGAGGGCGTTACCTGGAAGCAAACGAAGACAAATGAAATTGTAGATAGTCGTATAGGAAAAAGTACTTTATTTACAACAAATTTCAACGTAGGCCAATTAGCAGAAATGTACGGAGAACGAGATTTTAGCAGAATGATGGAAAACGCAGAAATGCTAGAAATGTTTGGCGATAATTATAGATTGCGAAACTTCAAAAAGGGGGAATAACAATGTGTGCATGTAAAGAAACGGGAGTTATTAGGAACGACATGGGGAATGGCTGTTATCAATTTGCGCCATGTATTTGCACAGCAGGTAATCAGAGTCCTGAAGAAGTGGATGAAAGACGTCATGACGTTGGGAATAGCTTATCAAATGCAAATGGAGGGGAAATGGGATATGGATTTGGCGGCTACATTACAAGCGAATAAGAGGAAAAGAAAGAGAAAACAAATTAGCTAGGAGGATAAGCCATGACAGCAAAGGAACGGGCAAGACTACACGGTTTTTGGACGCATAAGAAGACAGGGCAGCGTATCGCTATATCGCGTGTGACGCTGTATGGCGAGGCACATGCGAGGAAGGTGAATTCGCTAGGGCATGAAGTGGGGCCGAAGGAAATTATGTTGGTGCGAGATCTGAAGGAAGACTATGTGAAAGGTATGATTTAGGTAATGGACAGGAAATAAATTTATATCGATGTGTTATTACATAAAGAGGTTTATACGGAAGAAGATACAGGACGGCAGCTTTATGAAATGAGCGAGCAAGAACTTTTGGATCTATTAAAAGGAGATGGGGAAAATGAGTAAGGAATTAGCAGATGAATTGTATGAGAAAAACATCTATAAATTATTGAAGTTGTTTTTCTTTCTGAATGCCATTGGTCTTCAGCGTGGTAAAACGTCTTAGAACGAAAAAAATAAACATGTTTTATGAGATTTGTTGTTTTTCACATAGAAAGTAGGTGAATCATCATTTGTTTGAATGGATGAAAGACTATCAGAAATTAGAAGAAGATATTGCTTATTTGGACTACAATTTAGATAAAACAAAAGCTGAATTAAAACGCTGGATTAGTGGTGATTTACGGGATGTTCGTTTAACTGCTGAATCGGACGGTGCGAAAGTAGAAGGACATATTGAAGCAATTGAATATGAATTAGCTCATAAGATGAATGCTATGTACGATTTAAAGTATTTGATTAGTAAGTTTACAGGATTAGAAAATCGAATACTAAAAATGAAATATGTGGACGGAATGACTTTAGAACAAATAGCTTTTGATTTGCATTATAGTACAGGCTATATCCGACGTAAGCATGCTGAAATAAAAAAGATTGTCAAGTTTCTAGATGAATTTTAATGTTACCTTTATGTAGATTACATGTGGTGTACAGAAACCATTGAAAAAATGATTTATAGTAGTAATATAAGGTTTTCACGAAAGGGCAACTATTTTATGGTTGCTCTTTTTCTTATGAACCAAGATGAGTACTAGGAACTAGTTTTACAGAACAAGGAGCATTTAGCAGTTAGATGTACTCAGTAAAGAAGTAGGTTTTTAGACGGAAAATAATAAGAAGGATAAGGAGATGTTTAGTAATGGATCAATTAGTTGCTTCAGCTAAAACAGTGAATCTGCCGCAAGCGGTTTTAAGATGGCAGACAATGGTAGAACAAGAATGTACTGCACAAGGTGTACCTGAGTTAGTGCCTTATGTGCTTGGAATTATTATGGTGGAAAGTGGTGGGAATTCCGAACAGACCCCCGATATTATGCAGTCAAGCGAATCCCAAGGAAGGCCTATGAACTCAATTGACAACCCTAAGGAGTCAATTCATTACGGAGTAATGCACTTAAAAGGATCCTTTGCAGATGCAAAGAAGTACGGTATTAATGATTTAAGTGCTATTGTTCAAACATATAATTTTGGACGTGCTTACATCCGTTGGTTAGCTTCTAACAATAAACAGCACTCACTACCGGTGGCAGATCAGTATTCTAAAACTGTTGTTGCACCATCTCTTGGAAATACAACTGGTGCTATGGTTCGGTATAGTCAACCTATCGCTGTGGCATACAATGGTGGCTATCGATATAAAAATGGTGGGAATTTTTTCTATGCTGAAATTGTTAAACAATATGTGAATTTTGATGAAGGAACTGGTGGCGGTACGCTGCAACCAGAGGGTATAGGCATTGCAGTTTCTAAGTATCCTGTCGGATATGGAGTTAACCTTTTCACAAAACCAGTTAATGGATTAGTAAGAGGTAGCATCAAAGATAAAACTCCATATTTAATTCTTGCTGGTTATTGGTTGGGGGGAGATGAAAATATGCTTTGCCTTGGCAATGAGCAATGGGTTCCACAAAAAAATGTTGATGTTCAATGGTTCAAGGCTTATTCAAAATACGCTCCTGATTACGGTATTAACACA
>NZ_KB895599.1:0-29122 GCF_000374885.1 Bacillus sp. 105MF
TAGGCGCCATCGGCAGCCACTCCCGCAAAGGAAACTGCCATGACAATGCTTGCATTGAATCATTCTTCTCTCATTTTAAATCTGAAATGTTTTATCTTAATTAT
Source organism: Bacillus sp. 105MF (assembly GCF_000374885.1). Taxonomy (NCBI): domain Bacteria; kingdom Bacillati; phylum Bacillota; class Bacilli; order Caryophanales; family Bacillaceae; genus Bacillus; species Bacillus sp. 105MF. Next base: position 105 of record NZ_KB895599.1, read on the forward strand.
TATCAAACAAAGGAAGAACTAATTCAAGCTATTGAAACATACATCTATCATTACAACTACAAACGATTCCAAAAAAGGCTTAACCATCGAGCTCCGATTGAATATCGAATCTCGATGGCTACATAGTCTTTTTTTACAGCTGTCCACTTGACGGGGGTAAGACCAACCAGTCTGTCCAAAATCAGAAAGAATTTATCCATCAATTGTTTGGACTTGCAGCATAAGATACGATTCCGTTAGGAATATATGCGCCTTATTCTCTTTTATTTTATTTTTGCACCAGAGCCAGATTTTTTTATAAGTTAATGACTTCTATCTAACTATCTAACCAGAAATCTTACATTTTTGTAAGATTAGAGATTACAGGGTGTATTTTTGAATATTTCGTGTATTATGTTTATAATAAATTCTTTCACACAAAGGAGATTATACCTATGTCGTTTGAACAAACATTAGAAAAGTATGCTGCTCTTGCAGTAAATGTCGGTGTTAATATTCAGCCTGGACAAATATTATCTATTAATGCGCCACTTGAGGCAGCCCCATTTGTCCGTCTTGTTACAGAAAAAGCATATAAGTCAGGTGCAAAACATGTATATGTAGATTGGAACGATGAAATCCTAACACGCTTAAAATTTGATTTAGCTCCTGAAGAAGCATTCTCAGAATTCCCTGCTTGGAAGGCGCATGCACGTGAAGAATTAGCAAAAGAAGGCGCTGCATTTATGTCTATCTATGCAGAAAATCCAGATCTATTAAAAGGTGTAGATGCAAAACGAATTGCAAGTGCTCATAAGGTTGCTGGAGAAGCAATGAAAGTATACCGCGATTATTTACAAGCAGATAAAGTAAGTTGGTGCGTTATCTCTGTTCCTACGAAAGAATGGGCAGCAAAAGTGTTCCCTGATGTTAAATCAGAAAAGCAAGAAGAAAAGCTATGGGATGCAATTTTCCAAGCAACTCGTGCAAATCTAGAGAATCCTGTGGAAGCATGGAAAAAACATGATGAAACATTACATAAAAAAGTAGATTATTTAAATGAAAAACATTATAAGGCGCTTCATTATACAGGTCCTGGAACAGATTTAACAATGGAACTTCCAGAAAAACATGTATGGGCTGGAGCTAGTAGCTTAAATGAGAAAAATGTACCATTTATGGCTAACATTCCAACAGAAGAAGTATTTACAATGCCATTAAAAACAGGTGTAAATGGGCAAGTATCAAGTACAAAACCATTAGCATTTGCAGGTAACATTATCGATAACTTTACACTTACATTTGAAAATGGACGCATTGTAGAATATAAAGCTGATGTTGGTGAAGAAGCATTAAAGCATTTAGTTGAGACAGATGAGGGTTCTCATTTCTTAGGAGAGGTTGCATTAGTGCCTCATGATTCACCAATTTCTAATACAAATATTTTATTCTATAATACGTTATTTGATGAAAATGCATCTTGCCATTTAGCAATTGGGCATGCTCATGCAACTAACTTAATCGGTGGTAAGACAATGACAAAAGAAGAACTTGCAGAAAATGGGGCAAACTCTAGTATTACACACGAAGACTTTATGATTGGTTCTGCCAAGCTTAATATTGACGGCATTACAGCAGATGGCACACATGAACCAATTTTCCGTAAAGGAAACTGGGCGTTTTAATAATAAGTCACGAAAAAAGTACTGTCTCCTGAAAGAAGGCAGTACTTTTTAAATTTTCTATTCTCTTTAACCCTCACCATTTTACTCCTTTTTATAAAAAACAAAAAATCCGATTTCAAATGAAATTGGAAATAAAAGTAAGTCTATGACCTATTTTTACAAGTATCTCGGCTGTACCCCATTGCCATCAAGCTAAGATTTTAAAGTACCCCCTAAATGGAAATTTTGTGTTTTTTGTAGGACCGAAGTTCATTTTTATCGTTTTGGGGAAGAATGTGTTTCTTAACTTGATAGCGATGTGGCGGGACCCCTAAATCAGCATCTCAAAAACAAGGAGACGCGCAGAATTAAAAAGAACAGACTTTTCTTTTTTGAAAAGTCTGCTCAAAAATAAATAAATTCAAGTAATTACCATCCAAGCCAAACAAGGCCTTGGTGCCATGAACCATCTGTATTCACTAAGGTTACAACATAGTCTCCTGCTTTCATAGGACCAAAGAAGTCTGTAACATAATCGCCACCGCTCATTGGTCCTCCTTTTACAGTATGGGTTACAGTGTTTCCTGATGATAAACTTTTTACTACAACTTTAAAATTAAAATTTTTATTGTTTTGAATACCTACTCCAATATTTCCATTGTTTGCTACAGATATAGTTTTTTTCACTTGAATTGATGTAGAAAAATTATAATTACCGGAATATCTCCAATCAAATGCTGCAGCTGCTTTTTCTCCAATAAGATTATTTTTATCAGAAAAATTTGGTACAAATGGTCTTTCTACTTCACTTGTATTTTCAACTATACTTTCAATTCTATCTGAAATATATTGTTGGTTTTCTGAATAAGCTGTTTCAGTTGCTTTATTCGGAGAACTCACAGGTTTTACTGTATCAGCTGATGCTGCACCAATCCCCCCAGTTAATGCAATACCTGTCGCTAATGCCCCGACTACTAATTTCTTAAACATAAAAAATCCCCTTTAATAGTTTTGTAACTCACACCCTAAATGTATCATCTTTTACAAAAAAGTTAATATTTAGAATTTATAGAAATGTTTGTCTAATTATTAGGGATATTCAGTCATAAATTTATCAAAGTTTATTAAAAAATATCCATCCATTCATAAATTACTGTAAATTAATAAAATTTTCGCTTTGGGGACACTTTAAATTACTAGCTTGATGGGCATGGGGGAGGGGACAAATTTCAAAATTCGGGGGATTGGTGTCATAACTTAAGGAAGGCCTCCACGCACCAAAAGGTCAACGTAGCTATTCAGCGACTCGTACGAGCCAATGAGACTATTAATTTCAACAGTGTAGCGAGTGAAGCTGGTGTGGCGAAAGCAACGCTGTACAACAACCGGGAGTTGCGTGGTCGGATTGAGACATTACGCCAACAACAAGCACAAGCGCCTATACCAAAACAGATCAAAGGGGAGATAAATGACAGTAACAAAGATGCCATCCTTGAGTCGTTGAAGCGAAGAATCAAAAAATTAGAAGATGAGAACAAGCAATTGCAGGAGCAATTGAAAGTTGCTTATGCAGATGTATACAAAAAAATTTAGGGTATGAGGAGAACATTGTTCTTCTTCCCTGTTCATTCAACAAACGGGCCAGATTATTAAGAAAAGAAAATGAATCACTTCAATGTTTTCTGAAAATTATGGGAGGATATAAATACGGTGAACACAGTTTTTTTAGAATTTAATTGACCTTATAATAAAAAAGAGCGCGCTAAATTAAATTGAAAGGTGCAAAAACATGATTACAAATCAACAATTAGTAATAAACAATTTTGAAGAAAAATTAAAAGTATTTACTCATGCAGTTAGTGGAGAACTTACAAAGGAAGAAGATTTCGTCATAGCAAATACAGAAATTCCTACTGATACATTCAATGTATTATTGCCGAAATCTCCAAATATCAAAAATGCAGTTAAGATTAGACATGGAATCGATAATTTTTCTTATAAAGAATATCCCTTTAGTATTTGGATTGATGCTCAGTATTTAAACGATGATTGGAAAAAACTTATGCAAGAATATGACCTAAAAGAAACGGAACGTAATGTAATGATGAAACTTGAAAATACTCTTAATGTTGGTCAAAGAATTTCCCATCAGCTTATGATTACTAATGTGAAAAATAATGAAGAACTTTTAAAATATATAGAGGTATTTATGAGCTTATTTGAAGGTACACCAGAAAAAGATGCATTAGAAAGTTATTTTAATAAGTTTTCACACATAAAATTAGGTTCAGAAGTTCAAATGTTTATTGGATGCATAGACGAAATGGCTGTAACTACTGGTTTATTAATAGAAAGCAAAGATAGTTATGGTATTTATGATGTGATGACAAAAGAAACATTTAGAGGTAAAGGAAATGGCAGTGAAATGTTTCAATTTCTTCTAAATCAAACAAAGGATAAACAAAAACCAGTTGTATTACAGGCTTCAGATGATGGGAAAAATATCTATAAGCGATTTGGATTTATGGATGTCGGAGAAATGGTTGTATTTGAATAAGGGGTTTTCTTATTAAGCTAAAGGGCGCGATTGTTGAACAAAAAGTAAAAGGAGTGAAACATATTATACATGACTAATATGTTTCACTCCTTATTTTTTATGATTTTTTACGATTTAGGTCTTGATAATATGATAAGGATTCTTTTTTTACATTAAATTTCTAGAAAGAAAAGAGATAAGATCGGGGAATGCGATCTTATCTTCAGCATAAGGAGTAAAACAAAAGGGAATAACCATCTTATTGTTATTATATTATATTTTTTAATATCAAAACCATAGATAATATTTATATCTATATTGAGAAATTTATTACAAAATTAGTTGTAAATGTTTAAAAAACCGAAAGTAAACTTTTACCTAGTAGTTTACTTTCATAATATTGATTTTTATACGTGTTTGGTAAAGAAGACACAATGAATTGCAAAAAAAAACTATACCGAAATCTAGTTCGGTATAGTAAAGTGCATATAAAAAATTCCTCTTTGCTATCTCCCCAAAAAAGAATCATTGCCGAGGACCTTATAAACTGTCTTTTCAGAAATATTACAAGCGTGTAAGTAAAATGTAAGGCAATTCAATATGAGAAAAATAATTTTACTACTACAATGAATAACAGAAACATTCATGAAAAACTTGTGGTACGATATCAAGTTATTTTAGTGCTTAAAACATTCGATTAAGAATTACAGTTTAAATAAGGAAATACGAAACTAGACCACCAATTAATGGGAAATTATTCGTATTTTAAAAAAAGTAAAAATGTCGGCAGGCATCATCTATCAACTTTCATTCTTAGTTTGTAAATTTGGAGGGGATTTCTCATATGAAAATAGTAAAAGTAAAAGATCTTAGTAAAGAATACACAGGAAAGGTTTCACATACAGCACTTTCAAATATTAATTTAACAATTACAGAGGGAGAATTTGTTGGGATTATGGGCCCTTCTGGTAGTGGGAAAACAACGTTATTGAATATGGTTTCTACTATTGACTCACCAACATCAGGCAGTATATTCATTAATAATAAAAATCCTTATCAACTTTCACCCAATGATTTGGCCTTATTTCGCAGACAGGAATTAGGATTCGTCTTTCAATCCTTTAACCTGTTGCATACATTAACAGTAAAAGAGAATATGGTTCTTCCGCTCGTATTAGATGGCATGAATGTGAAAAGAATGAATAAACGAGTAGAATCTATTTCAAAAAAATTAGGAATCAGTGAAATTTTAAATAAACGAACATATGAAATATCAGGAGGACAAGCACAGCGAACAGCTATTGCCCGTGCACTCATTCATTATCCTAAATTGGTTCTTGCCGATGAGCCAACAGGAAACTTAGATTCTAAAGCTTCCCAAGATGTAATGGAGATATTAACACAATTAAATAAAGAGGAAAAGGCAACAATGATGTTAGTAACGCACGATCCAGTTGCTGCAAGTTACTGTGACCGCGTTATTTTTATTAAAGATGGACAGTTATATAATGAAAGTTTCTACAATGACAATCGTTCGTTATTTTATCAAAATATTATGGACAGTCTTTCTATGTTAGGAGGGAACAAAAATGATTTTTCGGCAGCTCGCATTTAATAATGTTATACGGAATAAACGAATATACCTCGGCCATTTTTTTAGTAGCACATTTGCGGTAATGATTTTTTTTACTTATGGGCTACTTGTCTTTCATCCGAACCTACAAGGCGAACTGACTAACGCAAGCACCATAATGAGTACATTTGGGAAAATAGGATTTCTACTATCGTATTACTTAATCTTTTTTTTCTCCTTCTTTTTGATTTTCTATTCTGTTAGTGCATTTTTAAAAAATAGAAAAAAAGAGTTTGGATTATTAATGTTACATGGAATGTCTTATCAACAGCTTCATCGATTAATTTTTCTCGAAAACATGTTGATTGGAATCCCTTCTATAATAGCAGGCATTGGGATTGGGATGATTTTTTCTAAATTAGTTTTACTAATTAGTGGGTCTTTATTGGCAATAGAGCATGCGTTAGCATTTTACTTTCCATTAAAGTCTATGGGAGTAACAGCTATTTCCTTTTTTGTTTTATTCCTACTCATTTCATTGTTTACATCAAAAATGGTGAAAATGAATGAGCTTGTAGAACTAATAAAATCAGAGGAAAAGCCAAAACCTGAGCCGAAAGCGTCCGTTTGGATATCCTTGTTGGCAATTATCTTAATTGGAGCAGGTTACTCCGCCATCCACCACAGTATCGTCGCGGTGAATTACATGAGTTTGAATCAATTATTATTACTCGTAGGAGTAGGTGTCACGCTTGTCGTATTTGGAACCTATTTTTTCTTCACTCAATTGTGTGTATATGTGATATACACTTTAAAAAACAGAGAGACTACATTCTTTAAAAGAACCAATCTACTTGTTATCTCAGAATTAATGTATCGAATGAAAGATAATGCGAGAACGTTCTTTATAGTTACAATTATATCAGCTGTATCTTTTACAGCAATTGGAGTTTGTACGGCTATCGCAAATCCTGAATTGGCAAAACATGAGACCCCATATGCATTTACCTACCAATCGGATAAGGGGAATACACGAGAAAAATCCCATATTGAAGAGATAAAAAAACAATTAAAAGAATCTGGATTTTCTTATAAACTTGTAGCAACAAAATTTAAAAGGGCACAAAACGGGTTGGTGTTAATTAATCTTTCTACGTATAATGAATACGCTAAAAAATTAGGGTATGAAATAGAAAAATTAACAAATGAAAATGAAAGTATCGCTATACTACCAAAGAAAAACCACACAAGTGCAGAGGATCGAAAAACATTTGAATTAAAACATGGTGAACTAGAAGTACCACTTTCTGTTCAAAAAACAATTTCTATCCCAGAATTCGCCACGATTGATGAACCTGTTATTGTCTCTGATGCTGTTTACAGTAAGGTCCTAAATATTCAACATGAAAGTGTACTCCGAGATTACACCATATACGGTTTTATCATAAAAATTTGGTCTGAAACAACTGCAGTTTCTACAAAACTTATGAAGTTCATTGGTACGAGTCAAGATGCTTATTATGCCTTTTCATCTTTGAATTTAAAATGGCTTGAACTGAAACAACAAAACGGATTACTTTCTATTACAAGTGTATTGGTGGGAATTTTATTTTTCGTATTTACGCTAAGTTTTTTATATTTCCGTCTATTTACTGATTTAGAACATGATAAAGAGCAATATCAGATGATTTCAAAATTAGGTTTAAGCCAAAAAGAGTTAAAGCAAATTGTGACAAGACAAATGATGATCCTATTTTTCTTACCGATTGTAGTGGCTATGGTTCACAGCAGTTTTGCATTTCTAACTTTTCACCAATTAGGACAAACAGTAAGTAGGGAAATGTCCGTTATTCAAAGCTCAATTGTTGTATTAGTAAGCTTTATTTGTATGCAAATTATTTATTTCCTTATTATTAGAAATCACTATATAAAACGCATGTGTACAAAAATATAATTATAAAAAAGATAACAAAAAAATTGAAGTTGCATATTCAATCACTAATTATGGTTGGATATGCACCTTGAAAGCAAGTTTAATCCAAATGCAGTTGGAGATCAGGGCACATCTCTTGGACTGTTTCAACTCCATCGAGGTGGATTAGCACCCAGAGATTTAACGAACGAAGATTTGAAAAATGCAGAAACCAATACTCGAATTGCAATATCTAATATGACAAGTGCATATAACCGTGGTTTACAGAAAAGTTTAAAAGGACCAGATCTATTAAAACATGTTGCTAATACCTCAGGTTGGCCTGGAAATAAGGGTGTTCAATGGACAGAGAAACAGACAAACTATAACAAGGGTTTAGAAAACAGTTTTAAAATGTTTTCTAAACGACAATACGATTTTCTAGAATGAAATTTTTAACGATTATTATTATATAATTTATGCTTAAATACGAAAATTCCCTTCAAAAGATACACAGATTGACTTTGTACTGCTTATATCAGGAATTTAAAGAAACATAAGCACAATATGTATAATTCTCCCACTGCACTAGTATAGTGGTCTTTATTAACAGCAAAAACTACAATTTACAAGGAGAACACTTTATGAGTAAGAGAATAAACGAATTAGATTCAATACGAGGACTAGCGGCTATCACAGTGGTATTTGGACATTTTTGTTTAATGCTACCATCATTGCCTAATTCTATAAAACTATCCCCTCTTAGGTTTTTATGGGCTGGTGGGGAAGCTGTAATCATTTTTTTGTACTCAGTGGTTTTGTGCTATCTATGGCACTTTATCATTCAAAAACAAATTATTGGGGATATTTAATTAAGCGATTTGTACGAATCTATATCCCTTATTATTTCTGGATATTCATCACCTTTGCTGTATTTATTTTATTTTCACCATATGAAGTTACGGGACTACGAGATTGGTTCTATGATAAGTGGCAAGGGCCTATAACAAAATTAGATATTATTAATCACTTTGTACTTCTTAATAACTTTTTTACGGATAATTATAATCCGGTTATCTGGTCATTAGCTCAAGAAATGCGTATATCTATCGTGTTTCCCTTGTTATTCCTTCTGTTTTATAAACAGAGTTGGAAGAAAACGATACTGTTTGCTATGAGCTTTTCTTTAATTAGTATTTTCCTTAATATGTTGCATATTGGGAAAGCTGAGGGGTTTTATAATGGTTATGCCGATACACTGCATTTCACATCTATGTTTATGGTCGGAATGTTACTTTTTAAGCACCAGGAAGAACTTACCCACTTATATAGAAATATGAAAAACTTAAAAAGAAATCTTCTTATCACACTAGGAATCTTTCTATATGTATACTCTACTGGAATTTTGTTGATTTCTCGTAGTGATACTGCTTTCCTATTAAAAGATTGGGGTGTCGTAATTGGCGTTAGTATACTGATTATAATGGCCATGAATAACCTAAAGGTAAAAGCAATTTTAAATAAGAGTGTATTTGTATACTTAGGAGAAATTTCATATAGTATCTATTTATGTCATTTTCCAATCATGATGGTACTATTTAAACTTTTGTATGCAAAGATACCTATCCTGTTCCTTCTTATCTTATGTATTGCAATGACAATACTTTGTTCTATATTATCGTATCATTTAATTGAAAAGAAATGTATCAATTGGGCAAAACAAAGAACAACAAAGTTTCAAAAAAAGGTTTGATACTTGGAGGGATTTTATTTCTTTAGTAAATATACGAATATTACCGGTTCCTTAACGTATAAGGTACCGGTTAATTTGTGTTCAAATTTTGTCTAAACGTACAATTTTTTTGTCTCTTAGGATTCTGATCAACAGAACTTACACGTACATAACCTATTTTTCTCATATTCTACTTTCCTATTTTGAAACAAGTCATACGGGACACTCCGAAGTACCATTGTAACTTTAGGAGATAATTTGCGTAGTTTTTAAATGATAAATTGCATATAAAACAGCTTTATTTTGGATGAAAAATACTTCACCGAACGAAAAAAATAAGATAAAGTCGTTAAAAAATCTTACGTCCTTTAATTGAAGAAAAAACTCTAGACATTTATCCAAAAACAACGTTTGTAGCATGCTTTGGACTAAACTTTACTTTAGTCCAAAAAAGTTATCATCTAACTAGTATGTTTTACAAACTAGTTATTGTATGATACAGTATATTCAACTAATATGTTTTGCAAACTAGTGAGGTGAGTAAATGAAGGAAACACAACTACTAAAGGGTGTACTTGAAGGTTGTGTGCTATCTATTATTAAACAACAACAAGTATACGGTTATGAACTTGTACAAATAATGCGTAATTATGGGTTTACAACAATAGTAGGTGGAACGATTTATCCTCTATTACAAAAGTTAGAAAAACAAGGGTTAATTAAAAGTAAGGAGCTCGCTTCACCAGATGGACCGAATAGGAAATACTTCATTATTACACATGAAGGAGAAGAACAATTAGAGGGTTTTGAAGAACAATGGAGTTCATTGATTGTAAAAGTGAATCGGATCTTGAAAAAAAGTGGGGAGTGAATCGGATGAAAAATAATTCAGCTAAACAATTAGTGGAGCAAAATAATGAGCTTAGAGAACAGTTATCTCCAGAAAATAAAACGTATTATGAAGATATCTTACTGTATATGCGAACATTTGGCTTTTTCTATGAAGAATTAGAAACAGAACGACATTTAATGGCGATATTACAAGATATTTTAGAAGCGCAAAAGCATGGTGAATCTGCAGAAGAGTATTTCGGTAAAAATCCGAAAGAAGTCGTAGATCAACTAACAAAGCAATTTGATCAACCTTCATGGAAATCGATTTTTAAAATAAGTGGTTGGCTTTTTTTAATCAGTACGTTTTACGTCATTGTCGGTAGTTTTACAGCTCCATCATTACAAATAAATGTTTTTGTTATATTGTTGAATGGGATATTCTCAGTTGCATTCATTTATGGTGTTTTTAAATTGTTACATCTGAGTATTTATATAAAAACGAAATTACCAAGGTTAATTAGATTTTTCGTAGTATGGATAATGGCAATGATTGCATTTGGTGTATTTTTCATTATTCATCTTTATACACCGAAACAGGGAATTGTAAAAATTGGTACCCCATTTGATTGGATTGCTATTCTTGTTATTTTAATCGTGTCTATCGTTTATGTTATATTCAAAAAGAAACGAGAATTCTTTGGAGGTCTTACTTTCGTTATCACTTTAGGAATCTTCGGTTTATTATTAAGGATTCCACAAACGAAAGAATTTTTCCAGGATGGTAAAAACCCAACTTTTGTCGTTCTTAGCATTATTTTGCCTGTTGCGCTCTATGTACTAGTTGAATGGTTACTATTTCGAAAAATGGAAGGTGAAAATTAGTTATGAATAAATAGTGATTATAATACAGAGGTATCATTTTAACACCCTTTAAATGAACGATATTACTTCAAATTAACCTTTTTCAAATCGTAACATCCATATAAAAGATAATCCCTGCATTTTTCTCAAATATTTTTCAAAGTGCAGGGATTATTTTATTGAAAAATCAACATTTTTAGTTTTGATTAAACTTTATTGGGTTCTGTTGCAAAGTTACCCAAAACATAGAGAATCTAGGGTTGCATCGTTAAATGGTTATGCAACCATTAATAATTCCTGTAATTCGTTATACACCGAAAAGGCGGAGCCTATTTGAAGACTTCGCCTTTGTTTGTATAGGGCATGAATGGTTTCAATGCCTTTTATTGTACGAGAAGCATGCCGGAGATTTTGAAATCCCGATGAACTAGCAAAACGACGTTTCACATGTCGGTGGTCTTGTTCTATACGATTATTCATATGTTTAACGGTACAATGAACGGTACTTTTGTAAAATCCTTTCACCTTTAACTTTTTAAATGCACAAAGTAACGCTGGCGCCTTATCTGTTGTCAGAACCGTAGCATCTATCCTGTAGGGAATAATTCTTTTTTGTCGTGATTAAATCTTTAAATGAAATACATCTAAACTGCATTTCATATTTATATAACGGATATATCCTATAAATACATCCAATGTGATGTGAAAAAATATAAGAAGAGGGGAGTGGAATGAAAAAACTATTACCAATTTGTGCGATAGCACTTTTTCAATAGGTTATTCTTCAGCAGCAAGTGCGTCTACTGGAACAATAACAAAGGAAGAAGTAGCAATTCAAGAATAACAAAATTAAGGTGAATTGACAAAATCAGGCTCTGGCTCGAAAAATATTTTCATTGTGTACACTGATAATATTTATAAATAAAGGACGTGTATGACGATGACAAAGGCAGCTAAGCGCTTTTTTAACAAAGCCTTTGCTGCCTTTCATACTATAAACTTCGTATGATAACTGCGCAGATGACGATAAAGCCCATCTTGTTGTTAAAACAAGTAAATAGCATACCTCAAGATATGCCACTTCGTGTGAAAAATTTTAAACAATATCATTGGTATATTAAAAAATGGAATTGGAACATGTTATGGTTAAAATCGTTTTAAACTGCTAAAAAGACAATCACTGGGATAGAAACCATGAATATGGTCAAAATGGGACAGATAGATTTAGGGGACTAGTCTGTTCAAAATCAAAATATCTGCATCAACCACTTGTTTGGACTCATTGCATAAGATAAGATCCCGTTAGAAATTTACAACCCATTTGTTCTTTTTATTCATATTTGTACTAGAACCAATAAGACAAATGCTCTTCAACGTGATTAGGAGTAATGAATAAGATATAAGTGGTTAGTTTGTCCTACACTGCAATATATGTAAAGGGTACAGTATGTATTAAACTCCCCTTATACCATAAGGAGGAATACTATGTTTAATTTTCGTACAATACTAATCATTTTGTTTTTCATGTTAGTTAGTTATTTATTTTTTTATGGTAGACTACTCTTCTCGGCAGAAGGATAATTCATATATAACAAATAAAAAATCACTGTTATGGATGCTTCTTTCTTTCCCTAGGGGTATCGCCACATGCCCATCAAGCTAACATTTTATAGTACCCCCAGAATGAAATTTTGTGCTAACCTGTAACAAAAAAGCTCACTTTTTCGTTTTGGGGAACAAAGAATTTCTTAATTTGCTGAACATAGGGTCACGTTACATACCTATCAAATTAAGAAAATGAAGTATCCCTTATTGTATAGAAAGATCAGGAAACGAGGAAGGATAATAGTTCTTCAGATTCAAAGGGAAAAAAATAATATTTTGAGTGTTAGGGCTTCCTCGTACGTTACGGAAGCTTTTTTAGTTGTATATTTCCTGTTTTTGAGAAAAAATAGAGAGGAAGGAGAAGAAAAAATGAAAATATGTATATTTGGATCAACAGGAAGAGTTGGATCAGAGCTACTGAAACTAGCATTACAAGATTTAAATGATATTACAGTATTAGTACGTGATCAGAATAAGCTTGCAGTTTCGCATAGGAATCTACATATCATCGAAGGAAATGTATTAGATGAAAATGATGTGAAGAAGGTGTTAAAGGAAGTTGATATCGTTATAAGTGCTATTGGAACAGATGGGAATGGCACGTTGTCGAAAAGTATGCCAAACATTATTAAACATATGAAAGAAGAGGGGATAGGACGAATCGTTACAATTGGAACAGCGAGTATTTTACAAGCTCGCACAAATCCGAAGATCTATCGGTTTCAATCGGAAGAATCAAAAAGAAGAAGTACCACAGCTGCCGAAGATCATTTAGCTGCTTATCTAGCCTTAAAAAATAGTGGGCTATGCTGGACGATTATTTGTCCTACCCATTTAATCGATGGCGAAGAAACGGGTATGTACCGAACGGAGGCAGATATGTTACCATTGAACGGATCGAAAATTACAGTGGGGGATACTGCTCATTTTTCCTGGTCTTTGATAAATAAAGAAGTATATGAGAATAGCCGTGTGGGCATCGCTTATTAAAAAACCATCCCTGAAAAGGGATCGTTAAAAAAGGTGTACCGCCACATCTCCATCAACTTAAGATCACATAATACCTCCAAAACGAAAATTTTGTGCCTTTTATAGCAACAAAGTTCATTTTTTTCGTTTTGGGGTTAACCTGCTCTGTTAGGTTGATGGGCATGTGGTGCTTACCCCATGTAAAATAAACCCCGCCCCTTTAGAAAGGAGCTTACATCACTGCTTATGTACAACACAGTGTAGCATCGCTAAAGGCATCTTCGGGAATATATACTTTACCATCTTTTATTTCATACGGAATGTTATTTCTTTTTAGTTTGGCTGTATCGACAGTGTCAACAGTGCTACCCCACTGTTCTAACTTACCGTTGTACTTTTGACAAGCAGATAACACTAAAAGAGCTGTAAAGCAGAAAAATAGATTTCTAAAACGATGTTTCTTCATAATACCCCTTCTCTTCCTTGATTGTACCATTCGGAAGAAACGATTTGTCATAAAAATTGGATGTATATTCCATACATGTAAGGTTTACATAAAACCACTTATCAGCAGTCAATCTATCTAAAATCCTATTAAAGTCCCTTTAGATATCTGAAGGGACTTTTCGTTTACATAATCAAACGTTATTACTAATTTGTAATTGCTCTAAAAGATAATCACAGACATCCACAAAAATACATTGTTTTTTAAAATTTAATAACAAGTATTTCAATTCAAATTCTTGATAAAAAATCTTAGTGATATATAGTTTAAACTCATCTAAATTAGGTTTTTCTGAGCTGTATAGCATATCTAAAGGAAGTTTAAATTTAGAAAATAAATAATCATTTTGGGCAAAAATCGAAACTTCTTCTCTAGTTAATCGATCATGAAATGTAATTAAAATTTTTGTTAAAGCCTTTACTTGTTCTTCTTCAAATTCATAATCTATAACAAATCCATAAAACGGGAATTCGTCTGACTGAATCATGCGTTGCATAAGTCTAAATTGATATCTTAATAAAGTCACTTCTTTGATTAAATCCATGTTCCTCCCCCTTTATTTTCCTAAATTAACCAGGTTATCATAACAATATATAACTTGAAATACAAATACTTATGATATATCACTCATACAATTTTAATTAACATAACGTCTCATTATCAGTAGTAAAACAAAAAACTCATTCTTTCTAGGGTTAGTACCAATGTCCATCAAGCTAATACTTTGAAGTCTCCAAAAAACGTAAAATTTTATTATTTTACAGTTATTTATGAGAATTTAACTTATTTTTTTCGTTTTGGGGAACAACCAATTTCTTAAGTTGATGGGCATGGGCTGTACCCCTATTTACCACAAAATAAGGGCTTGGTAAGTACTTTTGAACAAACTTTTATTTAAAGCAACACGTTGACCTTATTCTAATATGTAATATTATATATAAAAATATATTGATATAATTATAAGCGCTTACTATAATGAAAGCATAAAGATAAATCACATCTTAGCAACAATATAAGAGGAGGAAATAATATGACAATCGCAATGGCAGTTTTATCATTCTTAGGTGGAGTACTTCCATTAGTAACAGAGCTTTTAAAAGCAGTAATGTAAGTTTATTATTCAGCAATTATTTATAAAAATTATCATACAAATGATCTGTTTATCAAAAGTAATTTGATATGCAGATCATTTGTGTGAGTCTACATATGATAAAAAGACTTTATCCCCCATAAGGATTAAGTCTTTTTTTTGTTATTTACGAAACACGACAAAACAATAAGATAAAATAGCAAGAAAAAATTCAATATAATAATTAGAATTATATTGTGATATATGTCAACGGTAGATTCCAAAGAGATTTCCGTGTCTCTTCCCCCTACTTTTTCCCTTGTTATATAAAATCTATATAATAAATATGAAATTGAACAAATTAGACGTAACATCCTTTTAGAGCCGAATATCTTAAACAAACGTTTGTTTAATTTCCTCACAATTAATTGCTACATAATATAGGGTCCCACCACATCGCTATCAAGCTAAAATTTTATAGTACCCCCAGAACGAAATTTTGTGCTAACTTGTAACAAAAAAGCTCATTTTTTCGTTTTGGGGTAATTCTGAATTCTTAAGTTGATGGGCATGGGGTGTTTACTTCTCTTAAGTTGATGGATATATATAGTGACCCCTATTAGAGGTACAGCCAACGCACTAACATAAAACCCACGTTAAGGTATTTGTACCGTAACAATAATGAACGTTTATGTTACAAATATCACCGAAAAACAAAGTTTGGTAAAAAATGTATTACTATGACCTAGTTTTACACGTATCTCGGCTGAACCCCTAATAGAGATGTGCTGTTATTCCTATTAAATGATTTTCACAGCAGAACCGGATTTGGGGTGTATTTTTCTGAAAAATCAGATAAAAAATGATAAATATAAAGAACATTTAATTATAGATATAGTTTTTCAGTGAGTGAAATATAATTTTTATTATCAAATATTTACATAGGAGGCAATTATATGAATTAAAATCCCTGCCCTGCGTAAGTTTTATTAAAAAGTAAAATAATAGTTATTATTCTATTTGTTATAGAAAGGACGAAGAGAATGTCAATAGTTCAGCGTTATACAACGACTACAAATGGTGCGATGACGTTTACAGGTAATACACTAGGATTTGGTTCGAATAATCCTAGCTATAACGACATTGGAGCATTCATTACGTTGGATCTTACCCAACAAGTTCCAGGTTATCCAATAGGTAGTACATTGAATTGGAAATTGAATGCTTCTCAGGCAGTTCTGAAATTTCCTGTAGCTAGTGAAGTGCTGTATGCAGAGTTGATTTGGGGAGGTACCTCAAAATTTAACGCAGTGGATGTTACTGGAGATATTAACGTTCCCATTTCCTTAACTAACCCACAAGGTTCAATACAAACAATATCTCCTGATGCTACAACGGCCCAAGTAGTAGTGCATGAAAATCACACATTTTATATTCGTACAGCTGATGTTACTAAATTAGTAAAGGCGAGTGGAGCAGGTTCTTATACTGTAAGTGGGGTACCTGCCATAATCCAACGACCAAGTAAAAGTAATGCAGCAGGATGGACGCTTGCTGTTATATATAAAAATCCTTCTTTACCTTCACGCAATATGAACTTATATGTTGGTTTGGCATCTGTTGAAAGAGGGAATGTAGTGGATCAAAAAATCAAAGGTTTTGGGACACCTGGATCCAAACCGTTTCAGGCAAGAGCTTTATTGACTGCTATCGAAGGCGACAGTTTCATTTCTAAGGATCAATTTTTATTTGGTCCATCCCCAAGCCAATTACAAGCCATTTCTGGACCGAATAACTTAGTGGATAACTTTTTCGCTTCACAGATCAATGATGATGGTGGAAATTTAGATACTAGTGGGACAGTGGGAAATAGTAATGTATCCCCAGGGCAAAAACAGTCTACACAGCGTTATGGTTGGGATATTACGAATGTGGATATTTCAAACGCCATGGAAATCTCACAAACTGAAGCGACTGCTCGGTTCAAAACGGATATGGACGGATTCATCCTTTCTGGATTAGGGATTCAAATTGATGTGAATAGTCCGGAAATCAAGATGGACAAACAAGTGGATAAAGATATAGCAATAGTCGGAGACGAGTTAACTTACACGATTTTAGTAGAAAATAGTGGACTAGTGGAAGCACAGAATTCCATTTTTAAAGATATTCTTCCAGATGAGTTGGAATTTGTGCAGAATAGCTTAACTATCGATGGGCAAGCCAAACCCGGAGAAAATCCAGCTAAAGGAGTCAATATAGGATCTGTAAGCATAGAAGGGCCCGTCGAGATCATATTTAAAGTGAAAGTGATCGCAGTCCCTCCAGGTGGAAAGGTAACTAATACGGGTAAGCTGGATTACGAGTTCCAAAGTGCAGCGGGTTTGCCTCTCACATCAGGATCTAGTAGCTCAAATGAAGTAAATACTATCATTAAGCATGTACAAGTCGATCTGGTGAAAAGTGAAGATCGCTCGGTTTACGATAAAAAGGGAGACATCATCACCTACACGCTCGATATTACCAATAATGGAGATACTTCAGTAAATGCACTTTCTATTAAAGACGTCATCCCTATAGGAACTGTACTTGTTCCAGGGAGTGTAAAAGTAAATGGTGCACCGGTGTTTGATGATTTAACAACAGGAATTCCTCTTGGTGCATTAATTCCTGACCAAACAGCTGTGATTACATTTCAAGTAGCGGTGCAAAGTCCGTTGCCAGTGAAAGTAGATAACCAAGCAGAGGCAACTTATCAATTTCAGTTGAAACCGGGTAGCGATGTGCGTGAGGAAATAGTAACAAGTAACCTAATTACGGCGTGGTTGGAGACCGAATGTCAAAAAGCACAAAATCAGATTTTTGAATCAGTAGCACAACAAGAGCTAGGTTTGATGAAAATCCTTCAAGCAGAAAGTGTAAAGGTACAAGAAGCGGTAACCGCGTTTGAAGAAGAGAAAATCTCTGCCCAAGAACTCGCTAGGATTAATCAGAGTGTCGAAAAAGTAGTCCAAAAAGCTGCACAGTTAGAGAAATTATTAAAAGATAAATTAGAAATTGCTAAGCAAATTTGTTGTTAGTAGATTAGTGAGAAAGAAGCACAAGAATTTTTAGCTTTATTTAGATTGAAAAGGGGGAAGAATATGCCATTTATTCATCGTTTCACCCAAACAACCAATGGTGCAATTACATTTACAGGAAATACATTAGGTTATGCAGATGGAAGTACAGATATCGGGGCTTTTTTGACAACTGATAGCTCTAAACAAGTTTCAGGATATCCAGCTGGAAGTACATTGAACTGGCAAGAAAATTCCTCTTTGGCGATGCTGAAAATCCCTACAGACAGTGAAGTACTGTATGCCGAGTTGATCTGGGGTGGATCGACTAAAGATCAATATACTGATGTTCGTTCAGCTATCAATAATTCGATCTCTTTTACCACGCCAGCTGCTACTGTATCCATCGCACCAGATGCCCTCACTGCACGAGAAGAGTCTGTCTTTGGCGGTCAAGTTTTCTATGTTCGCTCTGCGAATGTAACTGACTTTGTACAAAAAGGTGGAGTCGGAACTTATATAGTAGGTGGTGTTCCCGGAACGGTAAGAGATTGTACTTTTCTAGCTTCTACTAATACGGTGGGATGGACGTTGGCCGTTGCTTATAAACATCCATTATTTAAAATTCGAAATATGAATATTTATGTTGGGTCTCAAGTGATTTCTATGTCTAATCCTCCAGTGGATGAGTTGATTTATAATTTTAAAACCCCA
Source organism: Bacillus sp. 105MF (assembly GCF_000374885.1). NCBI lineage: Bacteria > Bacillati > Bacillota > Bacilli > Caryophanales > Bacillaceae > Bacillus > Bacillus sp. 105MF. Next base: position 19,117 of record NZ_KB895599.1, read on the forward strand.
GAAGGTGGGGATATCCAGGGACGTGTCATGCTTACCGCGCTGGAAGGAAACTCTAATCTTCCTGGCGATCGCTTTGAATTTGGTCCCGATCGTTCGTCGCTTTCGGTGATATCTGGGCCGAATAATCCTGGAAATAATTTTTTTGCGTCGCAGATTAACGATGATTTAGGAAATTTAGATACTAGTGGAACTGCTGGAACGCTCAATAAGCCTCTTGGATCAGACGGATTTGGCGTACGATCTGGTTGGGATATCACAAATGTAGATATTTCTCACACGTTGCATCATAGTCAAACCGAAGCGATCGCCCGTATTGCGACAGCACAAGATACCTATTTGGTGAGTGGATATGGGGTACAGATTGACGCCAATAGCCCGATCATAAAAATGAATAAGTCGGCGGATAAAAAACAAGCTGTAGTAGGTGAAATAGTAACTTACACCTTGGAAGTAAAAAATGATGGCTATGTAGATGCGACTAATGTGATTTTTCAGGACTACTTAGATCCAGAGCTTGAATATTTACCAGATAGTTTACGAATTAGAGGTGCGGCATGGCCAGGGCAAGATATTGCTAAGGGTGTGAACATTGGTACTTTGGCTGTAGGAGAAACAGTCCTCATCACGTATCAAGCAAAAATCATGAAAGAACCTGAAGATAAAGTGGTGCATAATCAAGCATCGATGATTTTTGATTTTCAGAGTAGACCAGACTTACCTATTTCGACGGCGACGAGTATTAGTAATAAACCTGGGATAGAAGTGATTGAGCCACCTACCTGTGAAGAAGGGAAAAATCAGATCATCCAAACAATTGCTGAGGCGGAACAAAGCATTGCTAGGATTATGCGGGCAGAAGCAGAAAAAATTGAAGTAGCTGCTCGTGCGTTTGGGGATAAGAAAATAGAAGCCCAAGATCTCATCGCTGTCAATGAAAGTGTAGCGGATATGTTAGACAGTCTAATCATACTAGAATCGGTGCTTAAAGATAAACTCGCTGTTACTCAAGAAATTTGTGATTTTTGCTCATAACATCCATATATAATTTGATTCGATGACGGAAAGGGTGATGAAATATGTCTCAAGTTCGAGGGTATGTAAATATGAAAACTGAGGCGAATAGATTAACGGGGGATAGTCTGAAGATAGAAATCAATAAAAAAGTAAACAAAACTGAGGCAAAAGTGAAAGATAATTTGACCTATACCGTCCTTGTAACAAATATGGATCCAGTTGACGCACAAAACACTATCTTGAAAGATATCCTCCCCAAAGAGTTGAAGTTTGTTCCAGGCAGTGTCTTTGTGGATGGTGTGCCTCAATCTAGTGTGAATGTAAATCATGGGATCAAGCTAGGAATGGTAGGAACGGGAGAGCTGATTGAAGTGACATTCCAAGCGCAAGTAATCAATATTCCTCCAGATGAGCTAGTGAAAAATAAAGCAACCTTAAATTATGAATTTGAGAGTGCTCCTGGATTACCTATCAAAAAAGGAGAAGTAGCTAGTAATATAACAGAGACAAAAGTGATTGTGCGCCCTCCTACTAACTGTGAGAACAACCAAAGTAACATTGAATTTTCGATTAAACAGGAAGAGAAGGCCATTGCGGAGTTACTGGATGCAGAAGCAGAAAAAATACAGGCGGCTAATCAATCCCTAAATAATGGCAGAATTACAAAAGATGAACATAATTTGATTATTCAGAGTGAAAATGGTGTTTCTCAAGCATTATCTACATTGAAACAAGAACTACAGAACAAGAGAAATACAATTCAGGATTTATGTAGTGGTTGTAAGTAGAGAAGAAGGGGAAGAGGATGTCTCACTTTTCCTCAGATGTTCTTGAAAAATAGGGAATCTGATTCATCACTAATAAGGTATGAATTACAGAAAAGAAAGGAAGAGGCACATGTCTAATGTTCCGAAAGTGAGTATAGAAAAGGAAGTAGACAAAATTGATGCGGTGGTAGGAGATATTCTAACATATACGTTTACCATTTCCAATGATAGTCTAATTGATGTTACTAATTGTCATTTTAAAGACTTTCTATCAGAAGAGTTGAAGTTTGTTCCGAATAGTGTGGAAATTGACGGCGAATCAAAACCTGGTGAAGATCCAACGAAAACGATTGTACTTGATAATCTATCCATTGAAGGGCCTATCATTATTACATTTAAAGTTGAAGTGATTAAACCTCCTTCTAGTGGAGTGATTAGGAATAAAGCTTACATGGGCTCTCAGTATTCAGGTGGTTATGTAGATACCGTCAGTAACGAAGTACAAACCAATGTGCCAGCAGGACGAACAACCTGTGAATGGTCACGTGACTTGATCATTCATTCCATCGGACAAGAGGAAAAAGGCCTGGCTACGATTCTTCACATGGAAGGTGAAAAGATTCAAGCAGCGATTAATTCATTCCGAGGTGGGCGGATTAAAGTGACGAATTTGCTAGAAATTAACAAGAGTGCAAAGGAAGCAGTTCAGCAGATTGCTAATCTGGAAAAAGAGTTGAAGAAAAAGTTAGATCAAGTTAAAGACCTATGTTGTGGTTGTAAGTAGGGATAGAAATAGATAAATAGAGAAAGGGTGAGAATCATGGCGTTTATTCAGCGATATTCAACCACGACTAACGGAGCAATTACTTTTACTGGCAACACATTGGGTCTAAGTAATACCAATATCAGTTATACAGATATTGGTGCATTTATCACATTAGATTTATCTAAGCAGGTACCAGGATATCCTGCAGGTACCACACTGGATTGGAAAGAAAATGCTTCTGCTGCACAGCTTCGCTTACCAACGGGAAGCATAGTATTATATGCAGAGCTAATTTGGGGTGGATCAACAAAAACGAGTACCGAGGATGTGACGAGTGAAATAGATCGGGCCATAACGTTAATCTCGCCAAAAGGGAGCACCCTCATTACACCAGATCCGACTACGAGTCAGCAAGTAGCCCAGGCGAACCAAATATTTTATGTTCGCTCTGCCAATGTTACTAATCTTATAGATGCAGGTGGGACTGGTAAGTATACTGTTAGTGGTGTACCAGCGACAGTACAAAGATATAAAGGGAACAACGTGGCTGGGTGGACTTTATCTGTGGTTTATAAAGATCCTACACTGCCTCTTCGAAATATGAATGTTCATGTCGGAACTGCATCGATTGAGAAGACTGGATCAATAAGTCAGAAAATTGCTGGCTTCTCTACGCCTCAACTTGGGGATGTCAAAGCAAGATTGTTGCTAACCGCAATGGAAGGAGATTCTAAGATTCCAGGGGATCAGTTACTTTTTGGAAAAGATGTCTCTTCTTTGAATCCCATCTCAGGTCCCAATAATCCGATTGACAACTTCTTTGCTTCACAAATTAATGATGATGCAGGGAATCTAGATACGAGTGGTACCTATGGGAATGTAAATGTCACACCAGGAAGTGCCGAACCAGCAGTTCGTTATAATTGGGATATTACCAATGTGGACGCTTCTACAGCTATGGAGAATTCACAAACGGAGGCATTGGTTCAATTGACTTCGAAATCAGATGGTTATATCGTGACAGGTCTGGGTGTCCAAATTGATGTGAATAGTCCAGAAATCAAAATTAATAAAGAAGTAGATAAAGAAGCAGCTATCGTGGGTGAAATTCTTACTTACACTCTATTGATTGAAAACAGTGGAATGACTGAAGCACAAAAAACTATTTTAAAAGACACTCTTCCACCAGAATTAAAGTTTGTTGAAAACAGCTTACAGGTTGATGGCGTGCCTATACCTGGTGGGGATCCGACAAAAGGAGTTGACATTGGTTCCATATCTATCGAAGGCCCGACGGAAGTTACCTTTCAAGCTTTAGTATTAAAAGTGCCACCAGACAATCAAGCGGTGAATAAAGCTACTGTCGTGTATGATTTCCAAAGTGCCCCAGGTTTACCGGTCTCGGCAGGTACGGCAAATAGTAATGAAGCCATTACGGTCATTCGAAAAGTAGAGGTAGAGGTAGTTAAACAGCAAGACATGTCGGTTTATGTCAAGGCAGGTAACATTATAACTTATACCATTGAAGTTGCTAATACAGGTGATACACCACTGACCGATGTCGTAATTGAGGATCAAGTTCCAAATGGAACGAAGTTGGTTCCAGGTAGTTTACAGATAGATGGGCGCCCACTCTCAGGCAATATAGAAAGTGGTGTGAATATTGGTACGGTAGGGCCTGGGACGACGACAAGAGTCACCTTCCAAGTGTTGATTGGTGACCCAGTTCCTAAGAAAGTGACAAACAAAGCAAAAGTTAATTATAAATATAAGCTTATTCCTGATGGACAAATTTATCGTAAAGAAGAAATGACGAATGAAGTCACAGCTATTCACGAAAGCAATTGTGAAGAAGCACAGAAGAAAATCGTGACTGGTATTGGAGAAGCTGAGTTAGTGGCTGCAGGAGTAATCGTAGCAGAAAAATTAAAAATACAAGATGCAATTCGGGCCTTCAACGAAGGGAAGCAGACCGCAGAGGAATTACTCAATGTGAATAAACAGTTGACCCACAAACTAACAAAAATCATTTTAGACGAAAAGCTGCAACAAGACACATTGCAAAAAGCCAAAATACTTTGTTGCGATGGTATTGTTGGACTTGACTACAGTGGTGTCTATATCATCAAAAATAGAGGAAGTCAAAAAGTATTAGATATATCTAGCGCCTCAAAGGATAATAGTGCAAACGTGCAACAATGGGATTATAACGGTGGAGATCATCAAAAATGGGAACTAGAGAAGCTGGCAGATGGATATTATAAAATCAAAGCAGTTCATAGTGGAAAACTGCTTACTGTGTCTGGAGTTTCAAACAGTGATGGTGCGAATGTAGAGCAATGGGAAGACATTGGTGGTGACAATCAAAAATGGAAAATCGAAAAAAATTCGGATGGAACGTTTAAATTGATTGCTAAGCATAGCGGCCAATTACTCGATCTGAAGAGTAGTATGCAAAACAATGGTGCTAATATTCAACAATGGCCAGATAATGGTACAGATGCCCAACGTTGGGAATTGACAAAATTAAAATAATACTTTTTATAAATTAAAGTATGTGTTTCGCTATAATAGCACAAAGTAGAAGTATTTGCTTTTAATAAAAACGATAGAATTAACTTTAAAAAGAAAAGACATGAGTCATTGAGAAGTATAGACTCATGTCTTTTTTGTGTTATGGTATAAAAAGTTATTTAATAGAGACATAGAGCCAAAACAATCTGTTCAATTGTTACTTTGAAATAACGTTAGGATGTTTGTAAACATTTTGTTCTCTTTTGTGGAAAAGGAACGGCAGGCTGACGGGATTGCTCCTACCCAAAAACAGGGGGAAACGTTTAGGGTGTCCTCTAGTTGAAATTACAAGGGAATTTATAACGATTGGAAATCGAGTGTTTTTGCCCATTCCCTCGAAAAGGGGGAATAACAAAAATATACAATCGAGTGATTGAAATGTTAAATGATGGCAAAGCCATTTCTCATATTGTAAAAGAAATGGTATAACTAGGCAAACCGTCTAAAGAATAAAGCATGCCATATCTAGTTAAGACAGTTATATGATTATTTTATCCTGGTTCTCATTTGTCACGTAAACGTTTGTTTACGTGACAAATGAAAATGAAAGTTTAGACGCATGAAGGAGTTTTATAAACAACAAAAAATTCGATTTAAAATCAGATTGGAAATAAAAGTAAGTCTATGACCTATTTTTACACGTATCTCGGCTGGACCCCTTATTGTAGATTTGAAACAAAGTCGTACCTTTTATAAAAAAGCTGTACTGTTTTAAAGTTATCAATACCTAAAACGTAAAAAGTCATAAAAAATAAAGGGTGATACATATTAGTCATGTATAATATGTATCACCCTTGTAATTCTTGTTCAACAATCGCGCCCTTTTCTGGAACAACAACATTTTCATTTAATGATTTTTCATCCACTCTGATTTATTCAATATATAGTGATTGTATAATTCGTTTTCTATCGTCTGTTGACTCAGATAAGTAAATCCGCATTTTTCAATAACTTTATTTGATGAAACGTTGTTAATTAAAGCTACTGCGTTAATGACATCTAAATTTGTATTTGTAAACAAATAGTTAATCAATCCTTTAGACGCTTTAGTAGCGTATCCTTTCTTTTGAAATTCACTTGAAATGGCATACATAATTTCTCTATTCGGTGAAGATAGCTCATCTTTAATGCCTGTACAGCACCAGCCAATAAATTCATCTGTTTCCTTAATAAATACCCCTAGTTTTAAAAAATGACCATCTATGTTTGATGTATTTACAGCGGCATCAAGAAATGCTTTATTTGCTGGTATTTCATAATTGGTAACCCAATCTACCCTTTGTTCTTTTGTTGATTTCCAGTCTGGCAAGAAATTAAATATTTCGGGTTGATTTGAAATTCTGTATATACTATCTGCATCTTTAATGGAAAACTCTTGGAGATAGATATCTCCGCAATCTATTCTAAATAATCTTTCTGATGTTTTATGCTTCATAACTCTACCCCTTATAAGTCATATTTTCATTACTTCTTTTATTAAGCAATCTTATTCCATTTAGCTCCCTTTCCTTAATAACAATTATCTCAAAATTTAATTATTTATACAATTACATATTCCAGAATATGGTCCTTTAGTGGGGTAACTTTATTGCTACTCAACAGTTCCTTAATCCGACTTTCAGTTCAGATCTTCTTTTCACTATAAAAACATCCCTTTAGATAAACAGATCCAAAGGGACAAAACATCGCAACTTTGTTTAATTTATAAACGTCGCGACTTTATTATAAACACCGTGACTTTATTTAAAAGGGACACCTGTGAGTCGGGAGTTTTCCTGGTTGTTTTATTTAATATAAATTAACCTATATATAAGTTTGATCAAAATACATTTAGAATTCTTCAATCGAAAAGGCATAAAGAGGTGCAATTTTTTTGAAAACGGTTTAACTTTTTAATTAAAGAAAGTTATACCATTTCTAAAATATGTGTATCGTTTTCGTATGCTACACATGTCTTTCCTAAGTATTTGCACCAGAACCGATAAAGACAAGTTGTTTTCTTCTGTAGAAATTTAATTTATGTTTATGACGGTTAAAATTAATCCCACTATTGAGTGTATATAGGGATTAAACAAATATGTTTTAGTTCAAAATCCCCCTACGAAGTAGAGTAGGAACTCTGTTACTAAGTCTGAAAAACATTTCGCAGTGCTGAAGTTAGGAGCGAGAATAAATTTATTTTTGTAGGTGTACATTCAATTAGGTTATTAATAAACATAATGTAATTTGATAATTATTTTTAAATTAGAATAATTATATTTTGACAATGATTAAAACTAAATATATAATCTAAATCTGTCGAAAGAAATAATTAATTGACATGTTTTTATGAAATCATAAAAGAAAGAATAGATTTTGAATCAAGTTCTTATATCGAATAGATTGAATGTTAGTATTTTTTAAAATAACTTCTTTCCTAAATCATATACTAAATTTTCAACAAAAAATTTAGTATATGATTTAGGAAAGAGGATTACATAAATAATTAAAAATATTTAATATTTTAAGAGAGGAAGTGATAGCTTAAGTAGAACTTCATGCTTAATGAGAGGTATTATTTTGTTTTATGATAGTTTGTTTGCATAGCAAATGGAGGTATTTACAACATGCAGTAGACTCTGAAGAAAATACGAGTGATTTCTTCAAGAAAGCTTTCGGTTCTTTTCAAGTTTCTTAGTCTCATATCATAACAGTCAGAATCTGATTTATCCAATGACATAGAAGAGTTGAAGAAAGAGAAAAAGATGCTAGCAATAATTACTCAAACTAAGTGAAATATCTTAATAACATAATAGAAAAAGATTATTGATGTATTAAAAATCTGTTCCGTTATATGTTAGGAGTTTGAATGACTTTTTCAAAGCTACAGCATATTTGTAACAGCAGCCATTTCAATTTAATTTATAGGGGGATAACATGGCTATATATTTAAAAAGAGTAACTTCTCTTTTTTTAACTTGTATAATTTTTATGTTTACCATAGGTCAAAATCTTGTACCAATAATAGGACATATAGTAAACGCACAAGAATTAAATTCAACAGGATTTGTTGATAGTTTTAAAATTGACAAAACGACACTACAGTATGGGGAACCGACCGGAATAAGAGTGAATTTCAGTGATAAATCTGGAAACAATATGAAGTCTGGAGATACGTTAACATTAAGCTTACCTACAGAATTACGCGGATTTAAGGTGTCAATTCCGTTAAATAATGATCAAAATCGTAATTTTGGTACTTGTGAAGTAAATGACAGTAATGTGGTATGTACATTTAATGATACAGTTGAGAAACTTCAGAATATTAGAGGGCATTTTAATTTTACAGTTCAAGCTTCTAATATAGCAGTGGGTGAAGAGAAAAAAGTCCAAACAAATTTAGGGACAAATTTAGAATATCAAACTGTAACTATTGTTAATTCAAATGGTGGTGGTACAGAACCTGGACAGTTTTTCTATAAATCAGGTGATATTCAACCAGACAAAGCGGATGAAGTACGCTGGTTCTTGAATATGAATTTAAAAAAAGAACAGTTAAATTCTGATATTGTTTTGTCTGATAGTTTGCAAGAAGGTCAAACGCTTAATAAAAATAGTTTCGGAATAGAAATTAATGGAAATAGACCTTTATCAATTGAAGAATTTCAAAGTCAAGGTTATGGAGTGATTAAGTTTACTGGTGATAACTTATTTGAAGTCATTATTTATAAGAATTCTGCAAATGGAAAATCTTTTACTATTAGTTATAAGGCTACTATAAATGAAAGTGGAAAAAAACAAGAATTCTTTAAAAATAATTATACGATTAATTACCAGGTTATGAACGAAGAACCGGTTTCTAATTCAGATAGTGCCTCAGTCAAAAACATTGCTTTTGGTGGTGGTGCTGAGGGTGACTTACCTCCAAAAGGAACTTTAAGAATTATTAAGCATCTTGAAGGGGATGAAGAAAAAGTAATATCAAATGTCTCATTTAAGTTATATACAGAATCGAGCCAACAAGTTGGTGATGTGTTTACAACAGATGGACAAGGTATGGTTGAAATCACTGATTTACATCCAGGTAATTATTATGTACAAGAGATTTCAGCTCCGAAGTATATTGATTTTGATCCACAGGCAAAAATAAGTTTTAAGATTGATTCAAATGCTACAGCTGGAGTTAAATTGCCGATTCCTAATAAAATTAAAACTATTAATATTCCAGTATTAAAAAAATGGGTCAATGCAACTGAAATTAAACCTAACATTCAAATTCAGTTGTTGAGTGGTCATCATTCAGACGCGAATGCATCTGTTTTACAGACTATTAATTTAAATAATGGTGAGACATCTTATACATTTGAAAATTTACCTAAATACAATGAACAAGGTGAGGAAATTCAATATGATGTCATAGAAAATAGTATACCTGATGGGTATGAATCAGTTGTAACAGGTACTCCTAATGAAGGGTTTACAATTACAAATACTAAAAAAGAAATACCAAAGGTTTCAGTTACAGGAACGAAAACATGGAAAGACGATAACGCAAAAGATCGTCCGAAAATGATTAAAGTAGACTTACTACAAAATGGCCAAGTGGTTGCGATGCAAGAAGTAACAGAAGCAACGGGTTGGAAATATGAATTTAAAGATTTAGCTGGTTATGATGCCGAAGGCAAGGCATATAAGTACGAAGTGAAAGAACAGCCAGTAGATGGATATAAAACAGAAGTAAAAGGGTATGACATTACAAATACAAAAGTAAGTCAAACAAAAGTAGAAGGAACGAAGACATGGAAAGATGAGAATGCGAAAGATCGTCCGAAAATGATCAAAGTAGACTTACTACAAAATGGCCAAGTAGTTGCGACGCAAGAAGTAACAGAAGCAACGGGTTGGA
>NZ_KB895600.1:0-26071 GCF_000374885.1 Bacillus sp. 105MF
GTTCTACAAGGACAAACATATAGCAGTGCAAAATCATTTTTTGTACAAACCTTTCGTCCTTTAGCACAAGGAATCATTTACTTATGTGAAGAATTAATCCGTCAGAATAATGCCTTTCCAAGTCAATTTCAATCACAAGTAGCTTCAACGGATGTAATCGAACAAGAAATATTAGAACAAATTCAAGAAATTGACCGAATGAAAACAAGTATGGAAGCTGTCAGTCAAGCTATGCCACTCCCGGGTATGGACGCTATGGCGAATCTTTTTACTGCCATGAGGCACAAACTGCAAGAAAAGTTAGATCATCTACATGAATTTAATCAAACATCTAGCAATAACTATAGTACAGCAATTCAAAATGGTTGGAAACCAGGTAAAGCTTTAGAAAATTATGTTCCAGGTGGACAAATAGGAGGAGATATTTTTGATAATATCCCCCCAGTTTTGCCTGAAAGTCCAGGAAGAGTATGGCGTGAAGCGGATGTGGGACTTGTAGGAAATATGTCAAGAGCAAAACAACCAGGTACAAGGTTGTTATATTCTAATGATGGATTACTTTATGTAACAACAGACCATTATAGAACAATTCATTTTATTGGAAATTATTAAAGTAAGTTAGGGAGAATTATGGATAATTCGAGAAAAGAAGAGATCTTAATAAATGTAGGAAATGTGAGTAATGAGCAAGAATTGCAGAAGTTATTGAAAGAAAAATTAGATTCCCCAAATTTTTATGGAGAAAATTGGAATGCTTTTTGGGACACAATAACCGGATTGGTTGAATTACCTGAAACTATTGTATTCAAAAATTGGGGAGAATTTGAAAGGAAACTATCAGAAGATGCCAACTTGCTGAAAAATATGTTAAATAAGTTTAATGAAAAATATCCCAGTTTGAAAAGTAATATCATTTATAGCTAATATGAAATATTATTTTTCTAGATTCTGGAAGGTAAAGAAAGAAGATTTTAAAAGTACAAGGTAAACTGTTAAAGCAAACGGTGGACATGTTAAGCTTGTCGTATTCGAGGAACTAACTAAGGAATCATCTATTTTGTAAGTTCCTCGGGCACTGACAAAGAGACATGCCTAATAAAAAAAGTCAACAGCGACGTTATGAGAACGTAGTGGTCTGTTGACTTTTTTTATAGTGTTATTCGTTAAAATAATCCTCTTCCATTTTCTCGACAAGCCTATTTGATATTTTCTTTGATGCGTTGTCTAAATCTTTTTTGATGTGTTTACGATATAGATAGTCTGCAATATCCCAATAATGCTCATTTTTCCAAGCAAACATGCCAATAATAAAATCTAGATGAATTCTTTCTTCTTTTTCGTTTCTCCTATTTTTAGCAAAAATTGCTTTGACTCTTTGTTCTTCAACAGTTTTTATCGTTCCTACCAAATCTATAATGGAATCATCAAAAGAATCAAACACTTCTGCCTTAAACTCTTCATACTCTCTACCGTCCATCAGTAAATCATTTGGTGTTAGGTGTAAAATATCGCAAATCTCTAATAGTTTTTCTAAAGAAGGTGTGTAGACACCTCGTTCTAATTTAGAATAATTTTGGGGATTCATTTCTAAGAGACTGACAAAATCTTTTTGTGTCATACCTTCTTGTAATCTATAGTCTTTAAGATTTTTCGCGATGCTTGATATTTTTTTCTGTTTGAATAGTGCCATAATCTGGTTTCCCGCCCCGAGAAAGCCAGCGGAGCTAATCCAAAAGTAATTGAGGAATTAGAGGGGCCTGTTATTGATGGAAAACGAGTTGGAAGTGGAACAAAGATTGATAAAGTAAAACCTATTTGGGGAAGAGATAAAAATGGAAAATCCATCATAGAAAAAGAGTTTCCTCATGTCCCTAAGGAACATGGCTTTTCTGATATTGTTGATAATTACTCAAGATTTGCTGATGAATTTCCACTAGTAGGAGGAGATGGTATTAACAGAAATTTCTTCCAAATAGAGGGAAGCTAAACTGGTAAAAAAGGTGTCTTTGAGTGGATTGTTAAACCAAATGGAAATGTAAGTCATAGAAGATTTATTGAAAATGGAATTGTTACAGGGAAACCAAATCAAGTTCCAAAAAAGTAAAAGGAGAATTATATGGATTTAATAGATTTTAAGAACAAAGGTCTTAAGTATGATTGGAAAACTATTTATACTGGTGTAAATAAAAAATATTTTGAACCGGATGTCATTTCTGATTATGCGGTGGAACTAATGGAAGCTGGTGATGCTTTTGTTAATGAACTAGCTTGGGGAATAGATTCTAATGATTTAGATAAAATTTTGTTTGAAATTAAAGATTCCTATTTTCCTAATTTAGAAGAAAATAGTGAAGAATTACAGAATGAGAATAGGAAACTAAGATTCGTTTTCTTATCTAAGTTAAAAGAAAAGATTACTGATGAAGATGAACTATTAAATAGAATTGCAGAGTTTTATGATAGACATGATTATCCTGAAGATATGACAAGTTTTATTACTTATATGCCCCAAGATACCCCAACTACGAAGAAAGATTTACTAAATAGATTTTATAAATTTTTAGATTCAGAGAAAAAATTTATTGACTAGCTATTTTGCTAGATTCTGAGGGCAAGAAAAGAACTTTTTGAAGAACAAGTCTTCTTTAGGATTGGATATTTCAATGAACCATGTTACCTGGCTTGGAGTAAGTGAAGAGAAAGTTACAAATGGAGAATAATCAACAAAAGAGACCTCACATTTGAGGTCTCTTTTGTTGATTTAAATTAAAAATTATTATTTAAGTGGATGCTCCTTTGCAACTCTTACTTCACATATACATAGGCTTCATTTGCAGTTACATAGTATGTTTTGCCCTTGCTATTTTGTACTTTGTACTGTGGTGATCCATTAACAGTTACCTTTTCATCGATTGTAAATCCTAATCCTGCATCTAAAGTATCAACAACATTGTTTCTCATCTCCTTCCCCTACATCACCTTTTAATAAGTGAACTGATTTTTAAAGTATTATATAAGCGAGAGAATCTACCCTACCTCTGTTTTTTCGTTAGATGCCTTGAGAAATATTATACCTCCCCCTTCTCTTCTTCTTTCACATGTTCTTCTTCTAATACAAAAGTGCCCTTCCCCTCTCCTTCTCCAGTAATTATGGAAGGTAGCACTCGCCAATCTCCAATTACAGTAATCACTTGAAAAGAACAAAATTACACATGGTGGATTCATTTGATATAATACAATTCAAAATAGTATTGATACTCTTCAAAAATTCCAGTCTTCTTCGTCTTCTGGTAGGCGTGCTAATACAGTTAAAGATACTGATAGGCTTGATAAAGAGGGAAATGTTACTAAGGGGATGGATAATACTAGTAAGAAAATCAGCGGACCTAACACAGTAATTTCTCCAGAGATGGAAGAAAAAATTATGTGGGGGCAAAGAAAAAACCCTAACAAAAATGAGATTATTGGAGGGCATTCGTCTGGAATAAATAATAGCCATCCAAACTATGCTGTTGAGGAAATTAAAATCAATCCAGATGGAACAAAAAATATTAAGTATACCACTCAATTTTCCGATGGTAATTTATCAAAAATAAAAAGCAGTACAGTGTTCCCTGATAGTTGGAATGACACAAAAATAGTAAACAGTGTTGAAAACATTGGAAATTCTAAAGCAATAAGCACTAGAGCTAGGGATGGAGCAACTTGGCATCGAGGAACTATTGATGGTGTAGAAATAGATGTGATAAAAAAGGGGACAGTGTTATTAGTGCTTATCCGACAGGGAAGACTAACGCCTTGCCACCATCTGGATTCAAGAAATAGAGGAGAGATAAAAATGTATGAGGAATTAGATGAAATATTATCTGAAAATAGCTCAGAAGATTCTTGGTATGATGATGGATTTATGTATGCTCAAGAACTACTAGTCGATTTTACTGATGAAGATTGGAAAAAAATGTTTCAAAGTATTAATGATAAAAGTGATAAATGGAAGATAAGACTAGCTTATTGTATTGATGATGATTTAGGAATAAACGGATTAGAACTACTACTGAATATGCTTGATGAAAGTGATGAAGTTGCTGAAACTACGATAGATTCTTTAAGGTCTTTCAATTCTGAAGAATACAAAAATATGATAGTATTAAATAATCGCGTAGTTGATAAAGCACAAGAATTATTGGAAAAAGCTAGTTTACCTGTCCAAAGAATTCTAGAAGACTTTTTGAAAAATATTAAAAATTAATTTTTTCAGAATGTGGAGAATCAGTGGTATGGGTGAAGTTAATTGAGTTTTGATTTGCTATTTTGTAAGTTCCTCGGGCACTGATAAAACCACATGCCCAATAAAAAAAGTCAACAGCGATGTGAAGTGCCCTTCCCCTCTCCATCTCAAGTAATTATGGAAGATAGTACTCACCAATCAAGGCACTTTTCAAATGAAAAACATGGATTGGGAAAAACCTATTCACGAATTTACATCTGATAATTATAAAAAATTTATTGAATATATTGAATTTCATTTAAAACAAATTACCTCTACGTTGTGGAAATAAAATTTTTATTGGCTGTCACTAGATAAGAAAATAAATCATTCTCAAATAACCTTAATTTGCTAAATACCTTTCAAGCTTTCTGAGTAAACAAACAGTAAAAAATATATTATACAAAAGAGCATCCTTTAAGTGGATGCTCTTTTGTAATTCTAACTTTGCATATACATGTGCTTCGTTTGCAGTTGCATAATACGTTGCACCTTTGCTGTTGCGTACTTTGTATTGCGGTGAACCATCCATCATAACCTTCGCATCGATTGTAAATCCTAATCCTGCATCTACAGTTCCTACAAACACCACGTAACATTACAAGGGTTACGTGGTATGCAAACTATGATATATTAAATTTTCACTGATTGTTCTTCTTGATAGATAATTTCACCATCAATAATAGTTGTTTCTACTTTTAAATCTTTAATTTGGTTTGGATTAACACTTAAAATGCTGTCATTTAATATAACTAAATCCGCCAGCTTTCCAACCTCTATGCTTCCTTTTATCTCTTCTTCAAAACTCGCATAAGCGCCATTCCAGGTGTATAGTTTAATAGCTTCCATTACGCTTATAGATTGATTAGCACCAAACTCCATTCCAGACTGGCTTTTTCTATTGACAGCAACATGAATTCCTAATAAAGGATTATAGTCAGTAACTGGCGCGTCCGATCCACCTGCTGCCATGATGCCACGATCAATAAAATCACGAACAGCGTACATGTGATTAACACGATCACCATAGTGTTGGACATATATCTCTCCGAATTCATATGGAAATGGAGGATTTGGAATAGGAACCATCTCGAGTTTTTTCATTCTCTCTTGTAAATCTGGTGAAGAAATTCCCGCATGCTCAATCCGATGACGGTGGTTTTTTCTTGGTGATTCCTCCAACGCCTTTTCTACACAATTTAAATACATTTCAATGGCTTTATCACCTTGTGCATGTACAGTGATTTGATAGCCTTTTTTATGCGCTTCACCTAAAACCTGGTAGATTTCTTCCTCACTATAATAAAGAATGCCATAATTGTTAGAGTCACTGGAGTACGACTCACGGGTTGCAATTGTAGGCCCGGTGCTACTTCCATCTGTAAACAATTTAGCTGGTCCAACTTTGAACCTCTCATCTCCGGTACCAGTTACCACACCAGCTTCGACCATTTTATTAACAAATTCATGGGAGTTATTTAACTGACATATCATTGCATATATTCGGACACGAATATCCTTACTCTTCACAGCTTGTTGTAGTAAACGGTAACTCTCAGGGCCATATCCACCTGCCTCATGTATACTTGTTATGCCCGCTGCAACGAAATGATCTGATGCAATTTTCACAGCCTTCATCAGTTCACTTTCTGTATAATTTGCAACCTCACTCATCCCCATATTTGCTGCTTCAATTAACTTTCCTGTAAGCCTTCCTGCCTGATTCTTTTCAATAACTCCCCCATTAGAATCCGGTGTGTTCTCGTTAATTTGCGCAATTTCTAATGCTTTGCTGTTCACCACACTTATATGGCTGCAAGTACGGGATACAATAATCGGGTGTTCAACTGAAATTTCATCCAGCTCAGCGATTGTTGGATAACGCTTTTCCTTCACAGCGGTCTCATTAAAGCCCCAAGCACGTATCCATTCACCTTTAGGCGTTTCTATGGCTTTCTTTTTCAGGTCATCTAACAAAGCCACGATAGAATCAATATGTTCAGCTTTACAACTTACCGCCAACTGATTCACCCCATGAGAAATGAGGTGAATATGAGAATCAATGAATCCAGGAAGAAGCGTTTTTCCTTGCAGGTCAATTACATCCGTTTTTTCTCCTATAAAACTCTTAACCTCCTGATTTGAACCAACAACTACGATACGATTATCTTTTATTGCTACAGCTTCGACTACTGTATTCTTTTGGTCTACTGTAATAACTTCTCCATTTATCAATACAACATCAGCTTTCATAAACTCAGCCCTTTCGGAATTACTCTTTTAGAGTGATTCGTTCAGTATTTAAAGCTATATCTCTCGATATACTATTCCGCTTTTTAACAAGATTTATCAATAATTAGTTAAAGTTGAGATAAACATTCTTTAATTGTTTTAACAATAAAAGTAAAGTCTTCTTCTGTGATGCTTAATGGAGGAGCAAGCTGCAAAATATTATTGTAACCTGCAACAGTGTCACCATTTTTACCAATAATTAGACCCTTTTCTTTACAAGCATTTATGACTTTGTTCACCTTTTCAATAGCAGCCGGTTCTTTTATTTGCTTATCTTCCACTAGTTCAATACCTAAAAGAAGGCCTTTTCCGCGAACATCTCCTACGTTTGGATGCTCTTTTACATCCTCTAGTTCATATAACAGTCGTTCACCCAATTCTTTGGAACGTTCAATGAGTTTCTCATTCTCCATAATTTCTAAATTCTTCAAAGCCAAGGCACAAGCAGCAGGATTTCCTCCGAACGTATTCACATGGCGGAAGCGATCATAATCTTCACTGCCTATGTATGCCTCATAAACCTCTCGTCTGACTGCTGTTGCTGACAAAGGAAGATACGCACTTGTAATACCTTTTGCCATTGTAATGATATCTGGTTTGACGCCATAGTTCATAAATCCAAACGGCTTCCCTGTCCGGCCAAATCCACATATAACTTCATCACAAATGAGCAACGCACCATGCTTCTCGCAAATTTCTTTTACTTTTGCCATATATCCATCAGGAGGCATTAAAATTCCGCCCCCGGTAATAATTGGCTCCATAATCACGCCGGCTACTGTTTGGCTTAACTCCCATGTCATGACACGATCGATTTCATCAGCACTTGCCAGTGTATGAACATCATCTGGATTGCGATACGTATCAGGCGGTGCTACATGCAGAAATCCTTGCCCCAATGGTTCATATTTGTACTTTCGTTGTGCTTGCCCTGTTGCTGCAAGAGCCCCCATTGAATTACCGTGGTAAGCACGATAGCGTGAAATAAACTTATAGCGTCCATGATCACCTTTTTGCTGATGATATTGACGAGCAATTTTAAACGCTGTTTCATTCGCTTCCGATCCACTGTTAGAAAAGAAAATGACGTATTCGTCACCAAGCCATTCATTCAATTTTTCTGCTAATTTAATGGCAGGAGCATGACTTTGTGTGAGAGGGAAGTACGGCATTTCTTCAAGCTGTTCAAAAGCCGCTCTTGCAAGCTCTTTTCGACCATACCCAACATTCACGCACCAAAGACCGGACATACCGTCTAAATAACGGTTTCCATCAATATCCGTCACCCATGCCCCTTCTGCTTTTGTGATAATTAAATTCGTTGGACTAGGGGCTGCTCCTCTCATTGCATGCCAAAGGTACTTTTCATCTGCTTTTTGCAAATTTTGTGTTTGTTCTGTCGTTTGCACAATCACCAACTCCATTCTATCCTTTTATGATTTTACATCACTCTTTCAATAACGAGCCGTAAGCATTTTCTTGCGAGTATAGAATGCTACGCCATCTTTTCCATTTGCATGGAGATCACCATAGAAGGATTTCTTATAACCTGAGAATGAGAAGAATGCCATTAAAGCAGGAACTCCAAGATTGACCCCAAGCATACCTGCATAAATTTCACTACATTTCGTCAACATTACTTGAGAGAACAATATCGGCTTTTTGGTTCATTAGGCTTTATCTCCATTTCGCTTTACTATTCTGAATTTCTTATCCATTAAATACGCAGGAGCAGTCGTCTGCTTAGCATTTGCCCACTTCTCATTTCACATTATTTCAGATTGATCTCATGGTTCATTTTATAATTCTTTTTCAAAAATACTGGACAATCCCATTCACAGACAAGGTCCTTAGCCAAGGAAACGACCCAGTCCTTTGTAATATGATACTTTTTTCCATCAACAGTAATAAACACTTCACCGTCTGTCACATAGAAAACCTCCTGTTCTTCTAGATGCCACGTTCCTTTATCTGGTTCGCCTACCCATAGTTCCCACGTGTCAACACCTAGTTGTTGTGCTTCTTCTGCTGTAAGTTTTTTCGCAAAAAACATGATGATCCTCTCTCTTTCTTATTGGTAATTTTGAAGGAATAGGTTCTATAAACGTACTGTCTTACCATTTGTATCTTTTAAACGTTTGAGCTCTTTTTTCATAAAGTATATGGCAATGAGAACGCCTGGAATTTCTGCAGCGGGACCTGTGTACCATATACCTTCTACACCCCAGAATTTCGGGAAAATAAATAGAAACGGTACCATGAACAACAGTATTTTGCTAACACTAATAAACGTTGCGGACCAGTTTCTCTCTTGTGATTCGAAATAACCTGAGATAAGCAAGCTGACTGCATTAAGCGTAAACAAAGAATTGAATACAACTGTCGTCCAAATACCCAGTTTCTGCAATTCAGGATTACCACCGGAAAAAAATGACACAATTGGATCTGCAAAAATGATTAGTATGGCTGTCACAATCACAAAGAAGGCAACCGTAAAAATGAGTCCCATCTTAATTGCTTGTTTAACACGATCAAGGTTGCCCGCACCGTAATTATAACTAATGATCGGTTGAAGTCCTGTCATCCCACCGAGCGCTGCTAAGGCAAGCAGATTTGTAATGTAACCGTTTTGAATCGTGAAAGCGGCAACGTGCAGCCCACCACCGTAGCTTTGCAGTAAGTTGTTGAAGAAAATAATTGCAATAAACATCATGAACTGACTCGAGAAAGATGCAAAGCCCGTCCAAGCCACTTCACCGATCGTCTTGAGATTAATCATCATATCTTTCATTTTTGGCTTAAGTTTTGTTTTACCAAACCAGAAATAAAAGATTAGGAAAACAGGGATCGATTGCGAAATCGTATTGGCCCATGAGGAACCCATCATCCCCATGTCATACTTCGTTACCATAATCCATTCTGTAATCCCAGCAACAACTGCTGCGACTAACCAACTGTTCATTGATAATACAGGTTTTTCATCGATATTGGTTAAAATACTTAATACAACGGCCAATATCGTTAATGGCAATGAAATCCATAGCAGACGGCTATATTGTACCGCATATGGAAGCGCTTCATCACTTGCTCCGAATAAGGTCATAATATTATTTTCAAAGACCACTCCAAGTACAGCTAACAAAATGGAGAGGAAAAGAGTAAACCATAAAGTTTGTCCCATAATACCTCTAGCTTCTTCGATCTTCCCTTTTCCAAGTCGAAGTGAAATGACCGCTCCGGCTCCCACACCCAAAAGAACGCCAAGCATACGGGTAATAACCATGACCGTAAATCCAATTCCGATCCCTTCGATTTCCAGCTCCTGAAAGCCACTGACGAAATACCCATCGACAACCGCTACAACTCCTAGAATCACGTTAGCCATAATTCCTGCCAAAGCAAACCGTAAATATAGTAACGGAATACTTTTGGTTCCCAGCACTGAATCATACGCCGGCTTATTCATTACTTCTAGTTGCTCTATCTTCGATGACGGACGGTTGTCTACTATTTTCATGAGCATGTCCCCTTATAAATAATTCATATAGCAAGTTAAGCTCAATTAATTCGCATACCAACCTACAGGCTGGGCATGCTGGTGGATATTGATTTGCTTCGTTTCCATAAAGTGCTCCAGCCCAACAGCACCTAACGCTCTGCCGATTCCACTTTGCTTATACCCTCCCCAAGGACCTTCAACATAAGCGAGATGATAACTATTAATCCAAGTAATTCCCGCACGCAATTTACTAATGACACGTTTTGCTCGATCCATATCTTCAGTAAATACAGCACCGGCTAATCCATAAATGGAATCATTCGCTTTTTGGATGGCATCTTCCTCATCTTTAAATTTCTGTACAACAAGGACTGGACCAAAAATCTCTTCCTTAACAATACGCATATTCGCATTTACATCAGCAAAGATCGTTGGCGCAATAAAAAATCCTCGATCAAGCCCATTTTCTATTAAGCGCTTACCACCACAAACTAATTTTGCACCTTCTTCGATTCCGCTCTTGATGTAATGTAAAACTTCATTCATATGAGGCTCGTGTGTGAGGGCTCCCATTTCAATGTTCTCGCTTTCCCCGTTGCCAACTACAATTTTGCTTGCACGCTCGGCCAATCTTTCAACAAACTTATCGTAAATGGTCTCTTGTACAAGCAAACGAGATGCAGCTGAACAAACTTGCCCAGCATTATGGAAAATACCAAACATCGCATTCTCGACTGCAGTTTCAAAATCCACATCGTCGAACACAATAAGTGGAGATTTACCACCCAGTTCAAGTGTGATTTTTTTCATATTGCCCGCAGCTGCGCGCATAATGCTTTGACCTGTTTTTGTTCCACCGGTAAAGGTGATCTTGTCAACATCATGGCTCTCGGCAAGCTCATTCCCAACCTTTGATCCAGGTCCCAATACCAAGTTTGCCACTCCGTCCGGAAGCCCAATCTCTTCGATAATTTCAAAAAGTTTGAATGCGCTCACAGGAGTACCATCAGCAGGCTTAAGTACAATTGTATTCCCTGCGGCGAGTGCAGGAGCAATTTGCCAAACAGCTAACATAAGCGGGAAGTTCCAAGGTACAATAAGTCCACAAACACCAATCGGTTCATGAATAATAATTGTTTCCGAAGAATCAGCACGAGTGTAAGATTCCTTTTTCATGCCTTTGATCAAGTCAGCATAATAGCGGAAGCATTGAATCGATACCGGAATATCCACATAAGTGGTTGCACGAATAACCTTACCGTTATTTGCAGTTTCCAAGCGTGCAATTTCAGCTGCCTTCTCTTCAAGACGGTCTGCAATCTTATAGAGATAGTCAGCTCTTTCATCAGCCGATAAATCCGACCAGATTCCGCTGTCAAACGCTTTACGAGCCGCCTTGATTGCTATCTTCGCATCGTCTGCTGATCCATAAGCAGACGTTGCGATCACCTCTCCGGTTGCAGGATTGATAATGTTTCGTCTAGCACCGGATAACGCTTCTATCCATTTCCCGTCAATGAACATGTTAATTTTCATAAACAACTCTCCTTTACGCAATAATATCTAACAGTTTGAAACCAATATGTGCTAGATTGACCAGCATCGTTTTCTGATTATAGAACGGGAATGATTTGAGGCGTTCCTTTTCAAATCGATATCCACCTGCACTCCCCGTAACGATCCATTGTGCCAATAACTTACCAAACAATGTCGAGAGAGACGCACCGTGTCCCGTATAACCCGTTGCGAAATATGCGCCTTCTTTGGATCTGCCGATAACCGGGAACGTATCAATTGTAACCCCGATAAATCCACCCCAACGGAAATCAATCTTGCTTCCTGCTAGTTTTGGCATTATTTTAACCATGGCATCGTAAACACTTTGATAAACAGCATCGCCTAAGTTTGGACGAACATCGCCACCGCCAAATACGATCCGATTATCTGGTGTACGTCGGAAATAGTAAAGGAAACTGCTTGTATCAAAAACCATGCGATCTTTAGGAATGACGGTACTCACCAGTGATTCTGGAAGCTGTTCAGTAGCAATAATACGTGCCGAAATTGGCAGTACGCCTTTGTTCAGTTCATTCATGATTTTTCCAGAGTAACCATCTGTAGCCACAATAATGTCTTTCGCAGTAACAGCACCTTTTTCTGTTACAACTTTCACACTGTTTCGACCGTACTCAATAGATAGTGCTTTCGAATGCTCAAAGATTTTTGCACCGATCGATTTAGCTGCTTCTCCCAAACCAATTGCATAGTTCAGTGGCTGGAACGAGTAACTCGAGTTGTCGACTAAGCAGCCATAATAATGTGGAGAATCGATCTCTTGATGCAACTGACTTCGATCAAGCACGCTTGATTCGTACCCGAAATTTTCGTTTAAGTATTCGCTTTCATGTTTCAATCCTTCAAAATGCTTGGCTTTGTAAGCCGCCACAATGTGACCTGTCTTTCTAAAGTTACAGTTGATTTGATGCTCGTCGATGATGTTTTTAACCAGTTCAACACTAAATAGGGAGAGATCGTTAAGCTGTCTCGCCTCGTCGGCACCATACTTTTTGGCAAGCTCCTGCATCGTTGGCTTATAGCCTGGCAATACCATCCCGCCGTTACGACCGCTTGCGCCATATCCGATCGTTTCTTGCTCAAGGACAATGACACTCTTCCCTAATTTTTGCAAATGATATGCAGAAGAAAGACCTGTGAAACCTGCGCCAATAATGACAACATCCGCCTCTTCATTTCCTTCAAGAAGTTTTCCTTTTTCATAGCCGTTTGCAGTCGCTGTCCACAGTGAGAGAGTATCCATTCGATCCATCTTATCCATAGCTAATTCTTCTCCTTTTGTGACATGTATGTTACAATACAGTCAAAAATTATTCAAAATATTCAAACTTCTCGAGTCTATCATATGACTTGGAGTTTCCTCCAAGTCAATAGCCATTTGAGAGTTTTTTGAATTCATTTTTGTGAAAAAAGTGGAGTAACTCCACTTTTTTCGTTGGGGGGCATCTATGAAAATTGGTACATTTGCAAAGCTTTTTCATGTTACAACTGATACCGTTCGTTATTACATTGAACTGGGATTATTAATACCAGACAAAAAAAACACCCAGTATCAAATGAACCAAATGTGTCTCGACGACATGACTTTTATTACTGAGCTGAAAAAACTTCATTTTTCACTGCTAGAAATTCAACAAATTTTATCGTATCAGCGTGTCACAAACTTCTCGGACCATGAGGATATCGACTACTACAACAACTTGCTCATTGATAAAAAGAACCAGCTGACCAAGAAAAAAGAAGACATATCAAAAGCTATCCAATTGATTGAAAAAGCGGTTCAAACCAGCTCGCCTTCATCCAAAGAAGAGAACCTTACAGGGATCCCACTTTCCTTTGTAAATCTGCTCTATTGTCCGAAGTGCCATATTCCACTTGAAATGAAAGATGTAACGATTAAAAAAGTCTACATTCAAACGGGGAGTTTAACTTGTACTTGTGGATACGAGGCAGCTATCGAGGAAGGTATTATCATTACCGCGAACTTGTACGAGACGTCTCCTTATCCATCTTATTTTTACGATAAAGAAACGATTAAAGAGATCAATCCCAAAATGATTAACTTATTTGAAAAAAGTAATTTTTGGTTTCAAAAAGTTCTACAAAATGTAGATTTGAAAAACAAATTAATCGTGGAAACAAACGTTGACGCTTTTGTGTCACTACCCAAATATATCGATGTTCTTGAAACGAGCGCATCCTATGTATTCAGTGGCTATTCGCTTGCGATGCTCAAGAAGGTTAGAAAGAGAATTGAGCGTATGAATCCGAAGCCAAACGTCCTTTATATTTTGAATTCTGATTTAAATCTGCCATTGAAACCGCTTAGCATCGATATTTTTGTGGATAGTTTTACAGCAACTGATTTTTCACTGCTCAATCCGCAGTTTCCAATTCATGTTCTAAAAAACTATTTCCATAGCAGTTCAACAATTGTCGGCGGGTACTCCTATTATGATAGCTCGGCCAAATCCTTGAAAAATATTTCAGCCTTATATCCAAATTCCCACGAGCATATTTTATATCCAAAATACTTAGAAGAAAATTTATCAGTCAACGGATTTCAAATCACGCAAAGTGAAAATATCGGTTACTGTACAGATCCAGGACCTTACTTTGATTATCATGTAATAGACGAAAAATTCCACATGCTAATGTATTTGGCTAGTACGAAAAAATAGCGCACAAAAAGAGGCTGTCCGAAAAGTAGGCTAGTTCACGGATGAGACAGCTCCCTTGTAGCTAAAATCATGGTTAATCTGAAAAATTGAGGAAGCATTAAAAGATTATCTTCTGTAGAATGGTGTATTACAATGAACAATGTTACATGGTTTGCAGTAAGTAAAAAACAAATTACAAATAAAGAAATCCAAGCATTTTTGGGAAAGTTAAAGGCGGCCCAGACCAAATAAATCAAACAGCATTGAAACATCTTGAAGAAATAATGGATGGACCGGGAGGTTTTATCAAAATTAAAAATCCTAAAGGAATAGAATTTTTGGAGAAAAAACTACAAGATGGAAGTGGAGTTCGATTAAACCTTGATGGAACTTTTAAATGGTATATTGACCAGTAAAAAGGGTGAGTTATAAATGGAAAATTTAGAGATTATATTAACTGATTTTAATAAAAGAAAAATTGATAAATTAATTTACGGAGAACTTAAATTATCTACATTAAAACTTAAATCATCACATTTTTATAATAATATTTCAGAAAAAGATTTGGATTTTTCTCAAGTGAAAAACATAAAAGAGATTCTATCACCGGAAGGAACAGGAAATATATTTTTAGAAGAATTGAAGTTAGGTATTTCATAAAAAAAACGTAGTAATAGTTTTCTCGTTTGATGAACAATATGGTGACATTGTATTTAACTTTCCTGAAAATGAAATATTAAAGGATGAGAAGAACGATAATAAGTTAAGGTTGAAAAAGCTAGTACATTTTCTAGTTGATTTGAAAAAAAATTATGATATTCCAAAAGTTATAATTGGTTATGAACCTATAACTGATGAGGATACTTTGTTAATTGAAATTAATAATATAGTAACTAATTATGACAAAAAAATAGAAAAAATACTTTCTTAATTTATGAGCCTTAAGGTAACTACCTTAAGGCTTTTTTAGGGGCGGAGTATCGAATTAACCACTTCTTTATTCCAAATCAATGGAATAAAGGTTCTTGACATTAACACGTTGAATACTGAAGTGGAGGAAATTTCGTTAGAGTTAAAAGAAACAGGAGTTACCATATATAATTGCCTGTTTGAAGATGAGTACTGAAAATTATTACCTGATTAAGAAATGAAAGTAGTATAATTTTGTGGAGATACTACTTGATTAGTCTTATAGTATACAAAATACATACCTAGGAAGGAAATGATTATGACAGAATTTAAAAATAGAATGGATGTATCCGATCAAGAAAAGTGGGATTTAACGGATATTTATAAAACGATTGAAAACTGGGAAAACGACTATCAAAAAATCGAAACCTTAACAGAGGATTTAAAAAAATTTAATGGAACTATCCATGATGGTCAGAGCCTACTTGCCTATCTTACGAAAAGTGAAGAAATATCAAGTTTGTTTAATTTAGTCTATGCTTATGCAAGACTTCAATCCGACCTTGATACACGTGATACAGAAGCGCAGTCCCTTGTAGATAAAGCATCACAATTACATGTTAAAATAAGTGCTGCTCGTTCCTTCTTTTCTCCATTTTTACTTAGTATCGATGAGAAAACATTACATTCTTATATAGAGGAAAACGAAGGCTTACAATATTTTAAAGAAGACTTATTTGAATTATATCGATATAAGAAACATGTTTTAAACAAAGATAAAGAAGAAATCTTATCTCAAATGGGTGAAGCTCTCTCTTCTCCTCAGCATACATACGGAATGCTTAATAACGCAGATATTACATTTGGAGAAGTTACAACCAAGGATGGTAATAAAGTAAATTTAACACGCGGGATGTATTCAAAATTAATTAAGGATGAAAGTCGAGATAAGAGAAAAGAAGCTTACAAAGCATACTATCAACATTATGTGCAATTAAAAAACTCTATTGCTTCTACCTTAGCAGCAGCTATAAAAAACAATGTTACCATTTCAAAAATTAGAAACTATCCATCTGCTTTAGAAAGGTCTTTATTTGGTGATATGGTTCCAAAAGAAGTGTATGATACTTTAATTGATACAACTAAAAAGAACATTGCATCTCTACATACATATAATCATTTACGAAAAGAAAAATTGCAGCTAGATGAATTAAGACAGTATGACTTAAATGTTGATTTAGTAAAAGGTGTAAAGCAAGAGATTCCCTATGATGAAGCATTCGAAATCATGCTTACATCCCTTTCTCCACTCGGTGAAGAATATCTTCAAACACTTCGAGGTTTTAAAGATAAACGTTATATAGATGTAAGAGAATTACCTGGAAAACGTTCGGGTGCCTATAATTTTGGCGTATATGGCGCTCACCCTTTCATCCTGTTAAATCATAATGATGACTTAAATAGTCTCTTTACACTTACTCATGAATGTGGGCATGGTATGCATACATATTATTCACATAAGTTTCAGCCGAGAATCTCTGCTCATTATTCAATCTTTGTGGCCGAAGTCGCTTCTACAGTGAATGAAATACTCTTAATTCACCATCTATTAAAAGAAGCAAAAGATATAGACGTACGCAACCATTTAATCAATCACTTTATTGATCAATTTAAAGGAACTTTCTTTACACAAGTTATGTTTGCTGAATTTGAAAAGATTACGCACGAAATGGCGCATCAAGGTAAACCATTAAACGCCCAAGCATTTAATGATGTATATGAAAAATTATTTAGAGAATACAATGGGGATACACTCATATTCGATGAAGATGTAAAATATGGATGGGCTAGAATCCCTCATTTTTACCGACCATTTTACGTTTATAAATACGCTACCGGATTTGCTTCCGCAATTCAAATTGCAGATCAGCTTTTAAGTGGCGATCCTACCGCTCAGCAAAATTATATCGAATTCTTAAAAGGTGGAAGTTCAGATTATCCGCTCAATCTTTTAAAGAAAACTGGTGTAGATTTAACAACGCCAAAACCAATTGAAAGTGCACTAGGACGCTTTAGTAAACTAATTGAAGAATTTTCGTCACTGTAATAAAAAAGCCTCTCACGCTAGAGGCTTTTTCAAATTCATTTTCCTTCCAATAAATCTTTTGCCATCTTCCGAAATTCCTGATTAAATTCATCGGTCATACCGTTTTGAACATTAGAGAATAGAATAACAAAAATTCGTTTATCCCAATTGAAATTATTAAATGTATTCCACCCAGCTAATACACCGTGATTATGGTAATAATCTGGATAAATGTAAAAACTAAATCCATATTTTCTTGCAGGTGATACAGTAAACATATCTGATAAACTTTGTTTGGAAAGAAGTTTGCCAGTCATAATCGCCTCATCTAATCTCTTCATATCTTCTACAGTTGTATACATTTCACCACAACCGTATAGCCAGTTCATTCTTAACCTAGGAGTAGATATGAATTCATTATCTTTCTGTGTATAACCTTCTGCGAAAAATATATCTCCAGGGAATTTTGCCCCCATGCCAGATTCATGCATTCCAACTGGAGTGAAAATATGTTCTTTTACATATTCAGCTAATGGTTGTTTAGAGATTTTTTCTATAACATAGGCAAGTACCATATAATTATAATCCGTATATCTCCAACCTGTTCCAGCAGGGAATTCAAGATTTTGTGAACCAATCCATGTCACTAATTTTAAACGTGATGCCGCATCAACTTTCCCTTGCCCTTGTTCAGGTAATCCAGATGTATGTGTCAATAAATGTCTTAAAGTAATATTTTTATCCGCTGGGAATGAAGGAATATATTTATTTACATTATCTTCTATATTCAATTCCCCTTTTTCCTGCAACTGCAATATAGACACTGCCACTACTGTCTTAGTGATAGAACCAATACGATATTTTGTTCTTGGCGTTGTTAAGACTTTATCCTGCATATTTGCATAGCCATACCCTTTTCGCAAAATCACATTATTTTGATCCGTCACAAGTGCCGTTCCATTAAATCCCTTTTCTTTTAAATATTGGTCTAATTTTTGTGTTGCCCCAGCATAACGATTTCGCTGATTTCTATCTACTTTCGGTGTATCTGTTTCTAGTTTACTAGTAGAATCTGAAAATGCCTTTAAATTCTGCGTTTTACCTTTATTTGTTTGCATGAACATATATACACTTAAGCAAAAAATCGCGATAATAAAGCAAACGATTAAACATCTCTTAAACATACAGGAGCCCTCTTTTTATTCAATTTATACTTGTTACTCTTTTCATTGTTTTATTCTATCTCTACTCATTTAAAAGAAGACTTTAATTTTTGCTTAAATTTATTGAAGAACTATATTCGAGAAATGAACTACATATTACTATTTCATCCTCAATTCTACTACTATAAATTAGCATGTCTCTTGATTATCTATATCTTCCTAAAAAGTTTGTATTATTGGAAATTTATTCAAGATAAGCTTCCCATACTCAAATTTTTGATCACTTACTATTGTATTTCTTTCTTAGAAAATTTCCACCCAACAATCCGATTCATCTCACTATAATTTTGTTTTTTTATGTAACATTCCTTGCAAACAACATATACAATAATGCCAAAAAAGGTAATCTATTAGCATTCATCGATAAGCAAAATTAACTAGATAGTGAAATGTTCAGTTATCGAACAAACAAAAATAGCATGGTATTTATCGAGTATTACGGAAAATAAATTATGATTGTCAAAAGAAAAGAAAAGATGCAGAAAAATTTTCAAGTAAAATAAATCATGCAAACAATAAAAAGAGAGGAAGCTCATTACGGCCAAAATAATAGGGAATTTCAAAAGAGGAAATGAACGAAAAGCAAATATTAATAAGAATAAGAATCAAATTCATTTATATGTCATAATATCACCATTTTAAAATTCATACCAAAATTGATTATACATCATATTGCAAAAAAATGTCATTCGTATGACTTTTTTTTTGCAATTTTTCAATAAACTTATTGCTGAAACAAACAGCAATATAGCCATACACACCCACGCCCACGTATACCCTTTGATATCCACTATGAAGCCAAAAACAGGCGGAGCTAAAATAATAGCAATTTGATTTAGCGTAAGTGCAAAGCTAACCGTAATTCCTACTGAATCCTGCCGCGATGTTTCAACAACTTCAACCATAAAAAGACTAAAACACCCAATGCCGAAGAACCCTAATAAGCCGCTAATTGAACTACCCCCACCTTCACTTCTTTTAGAGGTGGAGGTCTTCTCGGTTAAAATGATAAAATATTATAGTTTATAAAAAACAAGTACTAATACGTTTTTTTCATTGATTAAGGATATAATGTACATAACTACAAGTGAATTATAAAAACAATGCGCACCAACTAATCAATATTAAATTCCAATCTTCTATATTCTCAATAAAATGGAGAATATCATTGAATATTTATATCTATGCTTTATGTAACAGAAAAAAACGTAAAAGAAGGAGATACAATGAAAAAGAAAAAAGAAACAAAAGAAACCGGATGGAACTTAGACAATAGTTATGCCCGTCTACCGGAATCATTTTTTTCCACCCTTAGCCCAACCCCTGTAGGCTTACCAAAGTTAATCATTCTCAATCATCCTGTGGCAACATCCCTAGGGCTAAACATTGAGGAACTACAAAGCGAAGATGGAGTAGCGGTTCTTGCTGGAAACCGAATTCCCGAAGGTTCTATCCCTCTTGCTCAAGCTTATGCAGGGCATCAATTCGGGCATTTCAACATGCTAGGAGACGGCCGTGCGCTGCTAATCGGTGAGCAGATTACTCCTTCAGGTGAACGATTTGATATTCAATTAAAAGGCTCTGGTAGAACACCATACTCCCGCCGAGGGGATGGCCGCGCCGCACTTGGACCAATGCTACGCGAGTATATTATCAGTGAAGCAATGCACGCGCTTGGTATTCCTACTACCCGTAGTCTAGCTATAGTATCAACAGGTGAGTCAATCATACGCGAAACTGCTTTACCAGGTGCAATTTTGACACGTGTAGCTAGCAGTCATATACGCGTTGGCACATTTCAATACGCAGCAGCAAGCGGTTCAGTTGAGGAGCTAAAAATTTTGGCTGACTATACGATTAAGCGTCATTTTCCAGCTATTCAATCACAGGAAAATCCATACCTAGCGTTACTACAAGAAGTGATGAAGCAACAGGCCAGCTTAATTGCAAAGTGGCAACTCGTTGGCTTTATTCACGGGGTAATGAATACCGATAACATGACCATTAGCGGAGAAACCATCGATTATGGTCCTTGCGCCTTCATGGATGAATATGACCCAGCAACAGTATTTAGTTCCATTGACACGCAAGGCCGATACGCCTATGGTAACCAGCCGTATATTGGTGTGTGGAATCTCGCGCGATTTGCAGAATCTCTATTGCCGATTCTACATACAGACCTAGAACAAGCTGCCCAAATAGCCCAAAATGCGATTTCAGATTTCGGCACACTGTATGAAAAGCATTGGCTCGCTGGGATGCGGACCAAGCTAGGTATATTTAACGAAGAAGCAGAAGATAGAGCCCTCATTGATGAGCTCCTTAAAATTATGGAGAAATATCGCGCAGACTATACTAATACCTTCCTTGCTTTAACTTTTGGTACACATAAAGATACCGATTTGTTTAAAAGTCAAGAATTTACGAAGTGGAATGAAAAATGGCAGGCAAGATTAAGCAGACAGGAGGAATCGAAATCTTCTTCACATCAGCTGATGCGAGACACCAATCCTGCGATAATCCCACGAAATCACCGCGTGGAAGAAGCATTAGATGCCGCAGCTAAACAAGGGAACTACAGCGTAATGGAACAACTGCTTGTTGTTCTTTCAAATCCTTATGCTCACTCTCCTGAACAGTCTGAGTATTGCACACCACCGGCGCCATCATCCCGCCCTTATCGAACTTTTTGTGGTACATGAGAAAGAATTAAGTTAACACCTTCTCATGATTTACTATTTTTACAACTTAATGCTACTCCTTTACCTAATGGAGTGGCATTTTTTCGGTTCTGATGCAAAATCATTTAATATAGATATAGAACCTACACAGTTTGTTCAACTACTCTTTTCTCAGCGCTAAATACAATTGATTGTTTTTTCATAATATCTAGTGGTAAATCTAGATCTCTATTTTATTAGATAAAGAGAGGCCAGCCAGCATCCAAACCAGGAAGATAAAATATCTGAATAACATGTGGAACAAGACCATCGTTTTATTAAGAAACGAATACGCTCTATGTTGGGATTCAAGTCATTTAAAACAGCAACCTCTATATTGAGTGGCGTTGAAGCCATGCATATGATAAAAAAGGATAGATTGATTTAGAAAACCAGTCTGTCCAAAACCAAAAAGAGTTCATCCACCAAGTGTTTAGACTTATAGCATAAAATACGATTCCGTTAGGAGTCTACTATTCTCCGTGTTATTCTTCATATATTTGCACCAGAACCGATTTTATCCAATTATTTTAGAATATTAAAATAATTAATAATAATACAAGCAACGAATATACTATTCATTTTTTTGTTATCATTATCATTTTTTATTTGTGACAACTTGTTGAACACCGGATTATTATACATAACCTAGAAAAAAATAGAGAATAATGTAGATTTTTGTCTAATGATATGTATGTACACTTCCTATCTGCTAGATATAGACTGTGAAGTGTAAGGACCTTATCTTACAAAAAACTTAAAGGAGGCTTATAAAATGGGGAAATTTACAGGATTTTCAAAGTTTACACTTGCTACATTAATAGGAATAGGTAGCTTAGGTGCCTTTTCTCAAACAGAAGGTGTAAAAGCTGAAAGTTTGGATCGTATTTCTCATGAAAATGTTGAATTTAATTCACCTTCTACTATCACAAATACTTTTGAACAAAGAGCTAATATTGTCCCTGAATCAAAAGTAATCACAAACCATTATGTGAAGTACTCAAAAACTAGTTATCAGGTTAAAGAAAGTATTCCAAAAGAAATTTATTATTCATCAGATGGTTTTAAAGGTTATATACAAGCAACAACTATAATTGATATTGGTGACCATTTCCTGACTCTCTATTCCGGAACTGTAATTCGATGTTAATTTCATGATTATGTTTATTAAAAGTAGTTTAAAACTTGTGGATTTACAAAAAATAAACCACAAAATTATTCAATTTTATGGTTTATCAAATAAAAGATAATGCTAAGACTACGTCTAATGCTCTTAGATTACCTTCCCCAAAGTTAATTATAGAGTATTAAAGTATTACTGTACAATCAAAAAGCACTCGAATGAGTGCTTTTTGATTGCTATTCCTAATGAAATTCTTTTTCTTTTCTAAAATCTGTTCATACTATTGATTCACAAAGCACTTATGCCCAGATATACAAATCATTTGTGTGAGATTTTTACATACATGTTTGAAATAAAAACTTACATGAATGATTTTAAAAGTTCTTGTACGAATGGAATTACTCCACCCACAAATTTTAAAACAGCCATTGCGATTGCCATAGTATTTCCTCCCCTTGTTTGAGTATTAAGATGTGGTAAATCTTATACCTTCATTTTAGATACATTCCGATATGCAATATTTCATATTAAAAATGTGTTTTATACAGTTATAATAGAATAGGTAAATTCTAAAGCACTCTTAAGTGAACAAAACAGCTAATGAACATATAAAAAAGAAGAGGATTATAAAAATCCTCTTCTTTTTTATGTTAATAAATCTAAGCTTGCATTCATGTTGGTCCTACGTAACTAGTAATTTAATACATAACAGAATATCCAGAAGGGATAGTTTCAAGGGTTTTTTGTAGCTTTTTTACATAAATATCATATTTTTATCTTTAACATTAGGGAATATCGTTAGATGTATATATTTATTTTCATTAATCTCTTTTTTTTTAGATATTTAGTGATACACTATATGTTGTATAAAGCGAGAGAAATGGTTAAAGGTGGTTATTATAGGTGAAAAAGATATCATTATTTTTGATAATTATTAGTTTGTTATTAAGTGCTTGTAATGGTACTAATATTATTAAAAAAGAAGAGAAAGTTGTAGAAAAAAATACGAAGGGAAATAGCATTATTCCGAAATATTCTATTTCTGATAATTATTATAAAACTATTATTCCTTTAAAAGAACATAAAATAATAAATACAGTTAATATACAAACTAATTCTAAATTAGATATAGATAAATTAGAATTAGGTTTAATGAATATGGCATCTAAGCAATTTGATACAAAAAATCATTTATTACAAAGAAGTGAATATATTGCTCAAAAAACAATAGACGAATTACTCACAAAACAAGAAATACCTTATGTATCTAATATTATAGAATATGATTATTATACTAAGAAAAATTCAGGTGAATTGAGTTTAGCTGGTGTTGTTATCGGTTTAGCCATGACTTCAAATCATTCTAATGAAGAAGCAAATGTTAAGGGCAGTGAAATTGCTAATCAACTTTTAAAAGTTCTTTATGATAATAAGAACTTTGTAAAAGTTCCTATTACTTTTTCTATTTTTAAACAGGAAGCTTCTGATTCTTTAAAAGCCGGTACTTTTATTTCTAGTGTAACAGTACAAAAAGGTGAGAATAGTATAGGACAGTGGGCTAATATTAACGAAAAATCCTTTGCTTATCCTTCTGATGATTTTAAACAAGTATATAATAAAGATAATGAAGAGTTAGATAAGTTTTCTGTTAAAGTGAAAAAATTCAATAAAGATGATTATATACCGGTTAATGCTACAATTTTTTATAAAGATGATCATATGGATACTGTAAATATGAATGTTTTAGTTAAATTTAATGGTAAATCAGAACTGATTGCTTTTACACAAATGATAGTCCAAAATATATTAGATGTTTTCTCTAAAGATGTTAAGGTTCAAATGAATATAAAGTCAGAGCAAAAAGTTGAAGCAGTTGTTGTAAGAGAAAAAAATGAAGATGAACCTTTTGTTTCTTTTATTGAATAATGAAAATAAAAAAGACAGTTATTATACTGTCTTTTTTATTTTAAATATTAGTTTAATGTACCATGGTTATTTTATCATTAGCGCTTTAAAATAATTAGGCGAACAAGTGAAAAAAGATTGTGCTCTAAAACAGATTATTTAGCTCTACAATTGTATCCGCTTCTATAAGCTTAAGTTGCTGCCCCGATTTAACCTATTCGTAACGAAGTGCTTCAATTGGATCTAATTTCGCCGCCTTATTCGCTGGAATTAACCCGAAGATAATACCAAGCGTCATCGAGAATAATACGCCGCCAACAACTACTTGCCATGAAACGAGTGGTGGCCATTTCGCAAATGTGGAAACAATATATGCGCCCCCGTAACCAAGACCAATCCCGATTAATCCACCAAGAAGCGTTAACATAACAGCCTCAATTAAGAATTGCAGTAAAATTTTACTACGCGTTGCTCCAAGTGCTTTACGTACCCCAATCTCACGTGTACGCTCTGTTACAGATACGAGCATAATGTTCATAACGCCAATACCACCAACGACTAATGAAATACCAGCAATACCTCCAATAATCATCGTCATGATATTTGTCATTTTAGAAATACCATCTTGAATTTCTTTTAAATTCATTACCTCATATTTACCTGTAAACTCACTTGGCTTACGACTATTTAATGCATCAGCCGCTTTCTTTCCAGCGTCATCTAAATTATCGACATTTTTCGCTTGGACAGAAATCTCTTGAATTTCATCTGTTCCATACAACGACGGCCATAACGTTAGTGGAATTAGAACTTCTGAACCTCCCATTCCCATGAATCCGCCCTCGGCTTTATATACACCAATAATTTGCAGCGGTTGGCCTTTCATTTCAATAATCTTTCCAACTGGATTTTCTTTTTCAAATATCTTTTCTTCTACATCGGAACTAATCATGACAACGTTATTTCCATAATCGATATCTGTATCATTTAAAGAACGGCCTTTTAACACCTTAACTTTATTCGCAGCGAAATATTCGCTGTCTAGCCCTTTAATATTCACCATATCTTTTTTATCATTGACATCAAGTGTTTCCATGTTTGAATTCGTCTTAATTACGTGTGAAATCTCTGGAAGCTTTTTAATTTCAAAAATATCTTCTTCTGTCAATTTCGGTTTTCCCATGGATTCCATACCAAATGAATCATTCATGTCAGGAGTATAGTGAATAGAAATCACACTATTCCCAGAACCAACAAATTGTGATTTTAACGCTGCTTCCCCGCCCTGCCCAATCGCAACAACAGTAATAATAGAGCCGACACCGATAATAATCCCAAGCATTGTAAGTGCTGAGCGCAGTTTATGAGCTAGAATAGAAGATAGGGCAATCTTTATACTATCTAGTAAACTCATACCGCACACCTTCTATCTTCTGTAATTTCCCCATCCCTTAGTACGATTCGGCGCGAAGAATACGCCGCAACTTCATCTTCATGCGTAACCATAACAATCGTTGTACCTTCTGCGTTTAACTTTGTGAAAATATCCATAACCTGCTCTCCAGATTTCGTATCAAGAGCACCTGTTGGTTCATCGGCCATAATAAACGTTGGATCATTTGCAATAGAACGTGCGATGGCTACACGCTGCTTTTGCCCACCTGAAAGTTCGCTTGGCAAGTGATGCACGCGGTCAGACAATCCGACTTTCCCAAGTGCTTCAAGAGCTCTCTGACGGCGCTCCGCTTTCTTCACGCCGCCATATATAAGCGGAAGTTCTACATTTTCTACCGCTGAAAGACGTGGCAATAA
>NZ_KB895601.1:0-24476 GCF_000374885.1 Bacillus sp. 105MF
AAACGTTCCTTAGATAAACAAGATGAAAGAGGAAATACAACTCATTTTGGAGGGATGTACCGCTTTTTACATAAGAAATACCCACATCAAATCCGTGCGGTTATGACAGAATTAACAACTGCATTACCATGTACAGGGACTCCCCTATTCAAAATTTGCAAATTACAAAAAGGGGTTAAAAATAAAAAAAGATATACGACGTTATATCTATCCTTACATACAGATTTCTTATGTACAAAAGAAGCTGGAGAAGTACAGTATCGCGATCCATTCACGCCAAAGGTTACGTATGCACGAAAAGCTCGTTTTATTGAATCTGTGTTACAAGAACTGAATATCGGTGAATTTGCACAAGACATGAATAAATTTATTCATGTACTTAAGTACACTTGTCATCGACAAATTCGAAGTGTCATTCGCGGCTTACGTGACATGATAGATCGTAATGAAGAATATCCAAGTAAGTTAGTGTATACGCTGAAAAAACTATTGAATCAAACATCACAATATCAAATTCTTGATACAGCGGCAAAAGAAGGTATTTACCCTCTTATTGGACAACATGTTCCAAAAGAACAAAAGGAGCAAGCTGTATTTGATTTTGGATTGCATTTCTCTATGTACTCTCTTCGAAACATCAAAAAGTTGTTCCGTAAAACATATGAGTTA
This sequence comes from Bacillus sp. 105MF, assembly GCF_000374885.1. NCBI lineage: Bacteria > Bacillati > Bacillota > Bacilli > Caryophanales > Bacillaceae > Bacillus > Bacillus sp. 105MF. The sequence continues at coordinate 670 of NZ_KB895601.1, forward strand.
CTAAAATCCAAATTTGCTGTACCTGTTACAGAGGAATCATATCATCGTAACTATCTAAAATATCAAGAAGAAACATTGTTTAGAAAGTACGCCTATGAACAAGGTGCAAATCTAAATGCTTATATGGCTTTAGAAATAGAAATACGTGAACTTCTAAAAACAAGAGGACATAAAGATCGCTTTATTCCAAGTGATGTTCGCGAATTGTTCATTGAAAAGATAGATCGACTACCTAAAGAAAAGCTTCGCGTTATTGAAGTACCGGATGAGTTCAATTTGATTACGTTTATGCGTGCATTTGAACAATTAGTACGCACTGGTATTCAAGTAACCACAGCTGAACAAGTACTTGAGGTAATAGAAACAAATTAATGATACTCCGCTCTCTATTTTTGAAAAAATTATAAATAGAGGGCTATTCGTGTTGGTTCCATTCAAAAGAAGCCCTCTACTGATTTCTTCACATAGATACCTTTACTAGATTCTATTCATAATAGAGTCTTTTTTTATGCATTTCTATACACAGCTGTACTACAATTAACTAATTTTCCACATCTATGTTTCAATAAACACGCTATTTTTATCTAAAATGCATACAAATACCTACAAAAAATCATAAGAAAAACATTAAATTTCGTGGGTAAGTAGATAATTAGAGCCTAATGTGAATAATATGATGCAATTATTATCGAAATAAATGGATTTTAGTACTTCACCTATCAAAAATCATCAATATTTATGTGAGTAATGTGACAAATTCTAATTATGTTGATTAATTAGCCTAGATTGTGAATGTTTTGTGAGTAAATATTATAAAATTGTGGACATACAGTGGTTGAATTGAAAATTTAGCACTTGAATAAATATATTTAACAATGCATCAATTTGTTTCATTTTTTATGTAGAAATACGTGATCTTATTTATGATTATTTGTAGGTTTTATACCTTACTAATGGTTAATTTTCTGCTGTTAGATTTTGCTGTTTATGATTTTTTACGCTATCGCATACTCAAATCCCTTGTTACAGTAAGGATAAAATCCTATTTATTAGCCCTATATAAGTTTTATCTTTATATTTTTAATATATATAAGATATATATTTATATAAGATTTTATTAACTACCATGTAGTTTTTAAAAAAAATTGATTGAAAATATAAATTAAATTCATACTTTAGAACAAATAAAAAAATCCCTCTTTTACATATAAATAAAAAAGCCAATCTCAATTTTGAGTTGGCTTTTAATTATAAACTTTTATAGAGCAAGGTTGAGTTACTGTATATAAAGTTTACGGTTTTACTTTATATCTTATTATATGATAAATTGAATGAATGTTCAAATAAATCTTTTCGTAAACAGATTCCTAAAAAATAACAATTGCATATAGTCTGTATTGGAATAAGTGGTGAGTAGTTCAAAAAAGCCCTATGCTGGGATTCAAATCATTTAAAACAGCAGCGGCTATATTGAGTGAGGTGAAAATTATACATATGATAAAAAGAGCCAGATTGATTTGTGGAATCCACCTGGCCAAAATTTAGATATTACTTGTACCTGTTTTGAAGTTTTCGAATCAGAACCTAATTTACAGCATTATAGGTTCTTTAATTGGCGGTAAAAATCCTATTTCTATAGCGTATTTCAATAATAAGTTTATATATTCTTGATTTGGTTTTAAGCAATATATATTTATACTGTTTAGAAACCTTTGAGTATATTCACAAGAAGGGATAGACATGGATCCCTCCTCTACAGATTCTAATAAAGGCATTATCAATTCTAATGCTTGTTGGTTTTGAGGAGTTAAATTATTATTAAAGAACTTATCTATATACTCTTGTTCATCCACCAACAATATATCGTATCCAAAATACTTTAGATTAGTAATGAATTGATCCCAGTTAAGTTGTACTGGATTACAAATATGCATAGTCCGACCTATTGTGTTTGTTCTATAAGATAATTCTGTAATAGCCATGCTGCAATAATCAATAGGAGTTAGGTCAATATAAGTATGAACTTTTGGAGCCGTTCTGGATAAAAATATACCTTTTAGTAATCGATAAAAAGCATTTTCATTTATATTATATTGAAATTTTCCTGTAATAGAATGCCCTACTAAATTTCCAACACGATAAATGGTGCCGTCTATTCCCTCTTTAATTGCTTCCCTAACCATTTTTTCAGCTTGAAACTTACTTTCGAGATATACATTATCTAGGATCTGTCCTCTATCGAAATCTGATTCAAAAAATATGAAGTTATTTGGATCATTTTCAGTATGGCCTACCACACTTAAAGTAGATACATAATGAAAACGTGCATCTGCTTTCTTGGCTAAATGTAATAGATATTTTGTAGATTGAACATTTACTTTTTGAAAATGTTCACGTTCTCCATAATGTCTTACATCTCCACCACAATGAATTATAGAGTCTAGGTCCCCTTTTAACTGATTAATAATTTGTGAAGTGAGACCGAGGTTTATCAAAGATAGATCTCCTTCTAAAAACTTAATTCTTCCCTTCATTTTTGAAAGGATTTCGGTTCCAAAGTAAAATTCCATTCTTTCTTCTAATTTTTTATGAATTTCTTGATTTTCATTTTTACGTGCTAAACAATATATGAGAGTTGAAGGCAGTTTTAATAACCGTTCTAGAATATGAGCACCTAAGTATCCAGTTGCTCCTGTAAGAAGTATCGTTTTGGGATATTCTACTACGTCTTTAAAAGATTCGTGTAGTTCAGTTTTATTATAGGTCTGGATATCAGCTATATCGTTTTTCACCCTTAAATCATTAGATGTTGTATCTTCTTTTATTTGTAAGTTACTCATATCTTCAATATGATGAGCTAGCTTTTCTATAGTTCTATACTTGAAAAAATCTTGAATCTTAAGATTCGGGTATAATGGTTTTAATTTTACTAAGACCGGCATGATTTTTAAAGAATGCCCACCTAAATTGAAGAAATCATCCTTAATGCTGATTTCTTCAATGCTTAAAGCCTCAGACCAAACTTTTGCAATGTTTTTTTGTACTGTAGTTTCGGGTAGAATGATAGATTCATTTATATTGCTATTATCAACTTCTATTTCTAACAATTTACTAGAATCAACCTTACCATTCGGAGTTACTGGTATCTCTAATAAATGAATATAATCTTTAGGTAACATATACTCTGGTAATACACCAGATAAATATGAAATTAAATGCTGATTTTTTATTTGTTCATTGTCTAATGTTTTGTAATAAGCTCGTAATAACATCCCATCTTTTGTTGGAATGACAACAGCTTGTGTTATTTCTGGAAATTGTAAAAGTGCATCTTCTATTTCTCCTAATTCAATTCGATGGCCTCTTATTTTAACCTGTTTATCGCGTCTGCCCATAAATTCTATATTTCCATCTTTTAACCATCTTGCTAAATCACCTGTTCGATATAGTCTCTTATTTCTATCGAATGAAAATGGGTTTGATATGAATGCCTGTTTTGTTTTACTTTCCTGATTCCAATATCCTTTTGCTAGACCAATACTATCAATATACAACTCTCCTACAACACCGATTGGACAAGGCTGCATGTGAGAATTTAATATATGAACCTTTGTATTAGAAATAGGCATTCCAATTGGAACAGTCTTAGAACTGTCACGCATACATGCTTGTATTGGATAGTACATTGCTGTAACAGTAGATTCTGTAGGACCATATTCATTTACAACTTGTACTTGATCTTGTAAAGTCTCCTGCCAGCTTCTAATAGCACTTGCTGATGCGGCTTCCCCTCCCATTATAATAAATTTTAATGATTTTATCTTTTCACTCTCTGTTTGATTCAGTGATATAGATAACTCGTTAAAAAAAACTGTTGGTACATCTGATATAGTTGCTTGAATCTCTTGAATAGCCTTAGTATATGCAGCGGTTGAATACCGTTGTTCGTCATTTAACAGGTGTAATTGTGCACCATTTAATAAAGTGGAGAAAATTTCTGATACTGATGAATCAAAACTATGTGAATAGAATTGAGTCACTTTATCTAGGTGTGATACATGAAATACCTCTTTTCTCCATAGAGCTAAGTTTAGGACGCCTTTATGAGTTAATAATGTACCTTTCGGTTTCCCTGTTGATCCGGAAGTATAGATAACATATGCTAAATCATCTGGTTCAGTCAAAACTTTAATATCGTGATTTACATTAGTTTGCTGGATATCTTCAACTATAGAAATTTTGTCAGCATCTAAATTTAGATATTTTTTATATTCATGCTTTGTGATAACTCTACAAGCCTCACTATCTTGTACTATATATTCAATTCGTTCTTTAGGGTATTTCACATCAATTGGAATGTAAGCTCCACCAGCTTTTAATACTCCGATCATTGTAATAATACTATCTATACTTCTATCTAAAAATAATGCTACTTTATCTCCTTTCTTTATACCGTTTTCTAAGAGATGTTGAGCTACTTGGTTCGAACGGTTATTTAATTGCTCATAAGTCAGAGAATAAACATTAGTTGATAAAGCGATTTGATTTGGATATAGGCTTATCTGCTTATAAAATTGTTCCTGTATGCTTTTAAAATATGGATATGGTTTCTCTGTATTGTTTACTTTTGAAAATAATGCTTCTTCCTTCTCTGATAAAAACACAAGTTTTTCATATGGTACTGTTCGTTGGTTGATAAATCCTTGAAGTATATTTGAAAAGTTTTGTGTAAACCTTACAATAGATTCTTTTTTGAATAAATCAATCTTATATTCAAACGCTACTTCAATAGAATCTATACCTTCTTCAACGGACACAGAAAGATCAAATTTACTAATAGTCTGATTAAAGGGTAATAATTGAAGACTATATTCACCATCACTCTGTAACATGTCTTGTTGGTAACTAAACATTGTAGAGAAAATCGGATTATTGCTAATGCCTCTATCTGGGTTTATTGCCTCAATTACTTTATCAAATGGATAAGATTGATTCTGAAAAGCATTTAAACAGTTCTCTTTAACCACTTGTAATAACTGTTGTAAATTTTTTGCATCATGTAATTGTGTTCTTATTGCTAAAGTATTTACAAAAAATCCTTGTATATGTTCAAATGCTTCGTGATTTCTCCCCGCAATCGGCGTACCAACAATGATATCTTTTTGATCAGTCAAGTAATGTAATAATTGGATATAGGCTGCAAAAAATAACATATACATGGAAACATTCTCTTGTTCACATACTACTCTTAAAGATTTGTGAATCTCATTGTCTAATTTTATTCGAAATACATCCCCGCTATTGCCTTGTTGATTAGTATGATTAAAATCAATAGGAAGACTTAATTTTGGCAAAGGAGTCTTTAATTCAGAAATCCAATACTCCTTCTCTTTGTCCCATTTCCCTGTATCTAACTGATTTTGTTGCCAATTAACGTAGTCAATATAGCGATTAGATATAATAGATAACTCTGGAGTATTTCCTTTATCTAAAGCATGATAAACCCTCATTAATTCATCTAATAAGTACTTTAAGCTCCATTCATCTGTAATAATATGATGAGAATTTATATATAAATATGAATTTTCCCTATTGGTATTAAACAATTGAACACGAAATAGAGGTCCTTGTTCCAAATCAAATGGTGTATGGTCATTTGACTGTATTTTTCTATTTACATATACTTGTCGTTCTTCTTTAGCAATATGAGTGATATCCTCATAGTAAAAATCAATAGGCATTGACTTTAAAATTGTTTGTTGTGGTTCCCCGTCTTTTTCAATAAAAGTTGTCCGTAACATTTCATGGCGTTTAACAAGAAACTCAAAACTAGTTTGTAACAAATCCTTTTGTAAACGTGGCTTTATATATATTTGTACTGGTACATCATACACTCTGCCTATAGGGTTTAATTTGTTTAAAAACCACAATCGTTTCTGTGCATTAGAAAGATTATAATGCTGTTGCTCTTTTACCTTTGCAATTTTTTCATGATAAGTATTATTGTTTTTGGTATTACTTAGTTTATCAATATAAGCCGACAAACTAGAAACCGTTCGATACTTAAAAATATCTTTAACTTCTAATTTTAAATAAAAGTTTTTTTGAATTTGATTTAATACTTGCACAGCAATTAATGAGTGTCCACCAAGTCTAAAAAAGTCATCCTCTTTACTAATTATTTCTTTTTCTATATTTAAAATATTCGACCAAATTCCAACTAAAACTTTTTCAGTATGACTTGTAGGAGGTATGTATTGATGAACTGTTTTTTCTAATAAAGATGGTATTTCTGCTTTTAATTCCTTCTTATCAATTTTTCCACTTGGTGATAATGGGAATATTTCAAGGTGAAACAAATAACTAGGTATCATGAAATCTGGTAATTTTGTATTTAAAAATTCTTTTAGAGCGTCCTCTTTGATAGCTACATTCCCCTGTGATAAATAAAAACAAACAATCTTATCATTTTCATATACAATTGCTACTGTATCTTTTATTTTTGGATGCTTTAATAGTACTTCCTCAATTTCATCAAGCTCAATTCTATATCCGCGCAATTTTACCTGATTATCGTTTCTTCCCCAAAATCCTAGATTTCCATTTGGTAAAAGACGTACCAAATCACCCGAGCGATAAAGTCTCTTATTAGGATTATTTAATGTTGATCCAGAAAGAAAAGCCGTTCTTGTTTTTTCTTCTTGATTTATATATTCTTTTGCAACCCCCTCTCCCCCGATGTATAGTTCTCCAATCACATTTTGAGGACATAACGTGCCAAAGGGACTTACTACAAATACCTCACTGTTATGAATTGGCTTACCAATAGGGATACTAGACTGTTCATCTAATATTTCTTGTTTAATCTCATAAATGGTTGTACATACAGTTGCTTCTGTAGGTCCATATGCATTGATAATCGGAATGTCTAATCCCATTTTTTTTTGCCATTTACGCACTGCTTCAGTAGGTAAAGTTTCTCCACCTACAAAAATACATTTTAAAGAACTCAGTTTATCTAACAGTCTCTGTGGCATACTTACTAACAACTTGAAGAATACAGTTGGTAATACGCAATAATTTATATGATTTGTTTTAATTACATTTATAAAATCTTCAGCAGAACGTTTTTCAATTTCAGAAATTATATGTATTTTCCCGCCAAATAAAAGAACTGGAAAGATTTCTATTATTGAAGCATCGAAAATCATAGATGCAAATTGTAAGAATACGTCATTTTTTGTTAATGAAAAACTACTTTTTAATGAGTAGGATAAATTAATTACATTTTTGTGTGGTACTGCTACCCCCTTTGGTAAGCCTGTTGAACCAGAAGTATAAATAATATAAGCGATATCTTCGCTAGTATGCTGTTGCTCAATATATCCCTTGAAATTACAATAGACAAATTCATCTATATTAATTGTATGGATATTATTATCTTCAATAAGTTCTTTATATTTTTTTCTTGTAATGACAATGCGACTATTACTATCTTTTAGTATGTAATGTATTCTAGATTCAGGAAAATTCGGATCAATCGGAACATAAACTCCACCTGATTTTAATACACCTATAATTGAAACAATTGTATCAATGTCTCTTTCCATCATAATGCCTACACGTTGCCCTTTTTTAAACTTATTTTGGCATAGATAGCTTGCAATCTGATTGGAACGTTGTTTTAATTCATTATACGTAATTTGTTTATCCCCCATTGATATGGCAACTTTATCAGGTGATTCAATTGCCTGAATGTCAATGAGCTGGTCTAATGTTTTATAATCAGGATATTTCTGAATCTTCGAATTAATATTCTTATACAAACTATGATCCTTATCTAAAAGTAAATCTAATGAATAAATAGGTTCATTTGCATGAAGAATTAATTTTTGAAGTAAATGTTCAAATCTTTCAATTAAATCATTAATAGTTTCAGGTCTATATAAACTCGAATTATAGTCTATTTCAATTTTATATTCGTCATTTGTTGTATCACTAATAATCCTCCATACCATATCAAAGATACTCACTCTTTTATTGTCTGTCAGCACCTTTGCATCAATACCTGGTAAAAGTATTTCTGGCAGCTTTACCATATTAAATGCAGTTGAATATGTGAAATTTGAATTTCCACTTCCACTTAATTTTAAGTTTTGGACTAAATGCTCAAATGGATAATTTTGGTGTTCTGTAGCTTCTTTAACACGGTTATTAACTTTGTTAAGTAATTTTTGAAAGGTGTCTTCTTTTGAAATTGATACTATTATCGGTAAAGTATTAATAAAGTATCCAAAAGTATCCGCTTCTTGTGATCGTGGTCTCGTGTTAATTGGCATACCAACAACCATATCTTGTGAATTTGTCATTTGGTGGAGTAAACTAAAATAAGCACTTAGCATTACTCGATACATACTTACTTTATTTTTTTTAGCGAAATCCTTTATTTTAATAAATACATTTTTATCTATAATTTTACTGATACAATCTCCAGAATGTTTCCTTTCATCGTGTCCATTTCTATTAAAATCAGAGGGGAATTCTGTGTAAGGTAATTCACGATCAAGAGCTTTTTTCCAATAAGAACATGCCTCATTATAAGAAGCACCATAAATCTGGTTGATTTCATATTGGACAAGTTCTTTATAAGATGCCTCTTGATTAATAATTTTTTGGTTAGAAATTAATTTTGAATAAGTATCAGATAGTTGTCGAATCAATATACCCAGACTCCAGCCATCAAATATTATATGGTGGAAAATCATATGAAAAATATATTCATTCGAATTCAATTTAACTAACTGTACTCTAAATAATGGGGCATTTTCTAAATTGAAATTTTTATATAAAGGTTCTTCTAGATGTTTTTTTAGAACTAATTTTTTTTCTTCATCTTGGAATTCTGTTAAATCATACACTGGAATGTCGAATTCTATATTTTGTTGAATAAATTGTTTTGGCTTTGAATCTTTTTTTATAAATACTGTCCGTAAAGCTGAATGAGATTGTATAACCTTTATGAATGATTGTTTTAAAAAGTCTATATTAATATTACCTTTTAAGTGAATCATAATAGGCTCATTATAAGCACCTTCCGTTAATTTCATTTGATTCGCTAACCATAATGAACCTTGACCTACAGTCAAATCAATTTCATCAACCTTTTCACAATTTTCTCCTGTGTTCTTCATACAAAACACCCCTTTAATTGTTATATATAAAGTTAAAAATTGGATATTCTTAACAGTTAAAATATATATATATGGTAAATTTTTGTAAATGTATTTCTTTCGACTAAATTCTACATTTTTTGTTTAAATGCATCATAAATTAGTTATGTTATTATTCACTAATACATCTTGAACAATTTCAGATATGTCTTTAATGATAATTTTTTTTGAAACTGACTAGAAGTTGCACATACAGATAATTTGTGATTAGAATCTATTTGATATTGCGTAAAAAATAAGATGAATAGAGATCATCTTGTTTAACGAATTACCCAAAAGAATTCTCCTTCCTCAAGCGTGTGAAGGGCAATAGCCCAACGGTAGGTGGGAGATGAATTTCGGTTTGGTGTAGCCAAAAAGCACGTAACTGTGCTTTTTATTTTCTTTATGGTATGTCTTATGAAATAAAAAGGTTGGTATATCAGTGAAATTAGATAGTAATAATCATTCAGTGTTCTTATTGTATTATCATCTTGTATTAGTTGTGAAATACAGAAGAAATGTATTCGATGATGATATGTCTGACTATGCAAAAGACATGTTTGTAAGACTTTCTGAGAATTACAATATAACGTTAGTCGAGTGGAATCATGATGTTGACCACGTACATATCTTGTTCAAGGCACATCCTAATACAGAAATGACAAAGTTCATTAATGCTTATAAGAGTGCGAGTTCTCGATTAATAAAGAAAGAGTTTCCACAAGTGAAAAAGAAACTTAGGAAAGAAATGTTTTGGGCAAGAAGTTTTTATTTGCTAACTACTGGTGGTGCACCAGTAGACTTGGTGAAGAAGTATATCGAAAATCAAGGGGAGAAGTGAGGTGAAATGATATGACCAAGCATAATAAAGCATATAAATTTCGTTTGTATCCAACAGAAGAACAAGCATATCTTATGCGTAAAACCTTTGGTTGTGTGCGCTTCGTATATAACAGAATGTTGGCTGAACGTAAAGAAGTATATGAGAAATACAAAGGTGATAAGGAACAACTAAAGAAACAAAAGCTTCCAACTCCAGCAAAATACAAAGAAGAGTTTGAATGGTTGAAAGAAGTTGATTCATTAGCTTTGGCAAATGCTCAACTAAACTTGCAAACTGCCTATAAGAATTTCTTTAGTAGTCAAAATGACTTCCCAACATTCAAAAGTAAAAAAGACGGAAAGTCTTATACAACGAATGTAGTAAATGGAAATATTATGTTGCTAAATGGTCATATCAAATTACCAAAACTGAAAATGGTACGTATCAAACAACATAGAGAAATACCACAAGACCATATTATCAAGTCGTGTACAATCTCCATGACACCTACTGGTAAATACTATGTGTCCATCTTGACTGAATACGAAAAAGAGATTGTACAAAAAGAAGTAGAAACAGTTGTTGGATTAGACTTTGCGATGGATGGATTATACGTTAGTTCTGAGGATGAGAGAGCCAATTATCCTAAGTTCTATCGTAAAATGTTAAACCAATTAGCAAAGGCCCAACGAGTATTATCAAGACGCACAAAAGGTTCAGAGCGTTGGAATAAGCAACGTATTCGGGTAGCTAATTTGCATGAAAAAGTAGCAAACCAACGTAAGAACTTCCTTCATCATAAGTCAAAAGAATTAGTCGATAACTTTGATGTTGTAGCAGTTGTGAAAGTGTGAAAGATATGCCATTATCTGAACGAGTATATTCTTGCATATGTGGTGCAAATCTCGATAGAGATTATAACTCAGCCATCAATATCAAAAATGAAGCAATACGCCTAGTAGCATTAGCGTAAATAGCAACAAAATAACCCTTGGAACAAGGGAGTTAGCTCGGCTGTCTTAGGACTAATTCGTTAGCTATCAAAAGTAACGACTAACCGAGAAGCCCCCACTTCAAGTAAGCTCGTAAGAGCTACTAAGTGGCGGGTAGTTCACAACAATTCCAGTTATCGTTGTTTCCCACGAAGAACGAGAGGTTTTTTCAACACGTGGAGATGAAGAGGGATTTGTGCACTTAAAAGAATTTTTTGAAAAAGTTAAAAGTATGTCTATGTAGACTACTGAAATAAGAATAGTGATTTAAAAAATACTGGTAATGCTAAATAACTTGGAAATTGCAAATCTCATTGTACATGCTATAATGTAGATACAAACTGAGGTATACTTCAGTCAATAAAGCCATACAATAAAAAAGAGAGCAACATGCTACCAACATGTGCTCCTTTTTGGATAACTGCTACCGTCAAGGTGGTGGCTATCATAACTTATTTTTTCTTACGAAATCCACCCTTTTTACGCTTCCGACGGCGAGATGATAGGGTGGATTTCTTGTGTTCTAAAATGTTTTTCTTAAGGAGGTGTGCAATCGTTTCACGAACGATCCCCTTTATAATTTCTTTTAGAAATTCAAGAAGTACTTCCATGGCTTTTCACCCCCTTCCCTTCCAAAATAGAAAGAAGGAGTGATAGTCTCCACCCTAACTTCACAATTATCTTTTAATATTATAGCATAGTATTTTGGGTTTGAAGACTGTTTATCTCTTCTTAATAAGAGTCGAGTATTGTGTAATATCTTGTATAGTATCTATAAGAAATACTTTGAATCTGATTCCCCTTTTCAAAAATTAAAGCATTTTGATATTCTAATTGCTCAACGAATGTCCAACCATCTTTCTCCAGCATCTTTATGAAGGGCTCCATTTTCCCACGTTTTACTAAATAAAGAGAAACATCTGAATACCGATCTTCGTTTGGTTCTATTTCAACTATTTCTTTCCCTTGAAAGATCATTTTTGACATTCCTATGGCTAATGGTATGGGGTTCTCTTCTTGAAAAATAACTCTTCTTTTTTCGATAACGAATATAGCCAACAAGGTAAATATTAATAACGGAATGATGAATTTTTTTGACTTTAACAAGCAACGTCACCTCTTTCCTCTTTTTCCCTGTTGCAACATACATTCTTCTTATATACATAACTGTCCTTTGTGAGTAGATATTTTATTTTTTGTACAAATTCAATAATATGGATAGCACTCATATGTATTAGTGTACCTAGAATTTTATATGGATGGTGAGACATATGAATCAATATCAAATGCTGTATAGTACACCGTATCTTTATTCCTCTCGAACATTGAATCAAATGTATAAAAGTACTAAAAGTGAAGAAAACATATGCGCTATACAAGAGCATATGCAACGGCATAATGTATATCTAGATTCACAGTATCGAGGTTATTATTATCTAAGTCGTAAAATTGAGGAATATCTAAATGATGACGAATATCCATTAAGTTGGAATGAATTACTCGATAATTATCAATTGTACAAAGATAATCAAGGGAATCTGTCTATTAAACTGAAAGGACGGAGTTAACATGACAATCATTGGAGAATTAGGGGTTGTATATGGTGTGACAGGTGCTTCGGTTTTAGGAATTAAATTAATGAAAAGGAAAGGTCTTTACCTTCCAGACTGGTTGCTACGTGCGGGGCTAAAATGCTTATTAATTGGGAGTGTTTGGTACGTGCTAATGGATATACTAGATGTGTTTCTACGTTAGTATTACATCTGGCAGTTGAAAATGATTATAATAGCGCATCTTAAAAGGCTTTTTCTAAGCTTCCATACAGGCTCAACTACCTTAAGGAGGTATGGAGGGTATGATATCACTTTTATTAATACCAGCAACCTTTATAACAGTAGCTTACTTTTATCAAAGTAAAGGAATGAGTGATAAGAAAAAAATTGCAACGTTTTTTGAAATTGCAAAGATATGTGTTCAACATAAAGGTGAATTACAATACCCTATTTTTATAAAAGAAATAGAAGATGACATAAGTATGAATTATGTTTACAAGTTACCACTCGGCGTACCTAGTCAACTTATCAAAAAGTTAGCTGAAGTATTAGAAGAAGGACTATATAAACCTGTTAAAATATCGTTTCATCAAAGAGAGCTTCATATTCGAGTATTTAAGCAACGAATACCGGAAATGTGGAATTGGTCTAAGGATCTGTTAAAAGCGCACACATGGAGAGTTATGATGGGGAAAGCATTAGATAAATACGTGTATCATGATTTCGAGAAAACACCGCATATGTGTGTAAGTGGAATGACTCGTTTTGGAAAGACAGTATTCTTAAAAAACGTGATAACTAGTTTAATTTTGCAACAATCTCAACACGTGAATTTTTATATTATCGATCTGAAGGAAGGGCTAGAATTTAGTCCTTACAAAGAGCTATCCCAAGTAGTAGAAGTAGCTGAAAACCCGGAACAGGCGTTAGAGATGTTGTTGAGAGTGCGTGAAAAGATGGTAAAACAGATTGAGATGATGAAAAAGTCCTATTTTACCAATGTTATAGATACATCAATTAGAGAACGTTGCTTCATCATAGTAGATGAAGGAGCGAATCTTTGTCCGACACAAGGTTTACCTAAAAAACAACGGGATATATTATTTATGTGCCAGGAGATGTTATCTGAAATCGCAAGAATCGGAGGTGGTTTAGGATTCCGGCTTATATTTTGTACCCAATATCCAACCTCTGACACATTGCCAAGGCAAATTAAACAAAATGCTGATGCAAAGCTAGGTTTTCGATTACCAACAGCGGTTGCTTCCCAAGTTGCTTTGGATGAACCAGGTCTTGAGGATCTGCCTTCCCTTCCAGGAAGAGCATTATTTAAGACTGATCGCACAGAAGAAATTCAGGTACCTTATTTAAAGGATATGGACATGTGGGAATTACTGAAGCAATACAAGGTGGTGAAACAAAATGAGGCATCAAACACTCAAACAGAAAGCGAGACAAATCGAGATTTTATCCACTTTGAGTAAGTTAGATTTTGCAACGAGGAGGCAATTACAAGCCATCCACTGTCTAGGTAGTATTCGAAATGCAAATCGTGTATTAAAGGATCTGACTTCATATTGTCACATCACAAAAATAGCTCGTGAGCATGTATATTATTTAAATAAAAAAGGACGTGATTTATTAGGAATCACAAGGACAGTAAAGAAAAATAGTCAATTACAGCACATTTTAATGAGAAACGAAGCCTGGATGTGGCTAGGATTTCCCGAATGGAAAACAGAAAGACCTATAGAATTTTCAATCAAGGGTCAGCGATATCAAATTATCCCAGATGCAACGTATTTCGAGGAGAATGTTCCACATTTTGTTGAAGTAGATCGTATGCAACACATGAAAGCAAATGAACACAAAATACAGTTATATGGCCATATAACGGATATCTATAAAAGGCAGAAAGATATAACTCCAGTAATTCTCTTTTTCACACTATCAGACTATCGGCAATCTAAATTAGAGCAATATGCTATAAAGCAAAATGTATTTATGAGAACATTCGTGATGGAAGATGTTTTTAGTTAAAACCAGAAATCCTGATGGTCTACATTCTTATTAGTTAATTTTCTTAATGTCCTAATAATCTTTTGTCCATTCTTTAAAGATGGATGGAATGCATCACCTTTACACAGTCGACTAATCGTTCCTCTATTGACCCCACTTTCTCGGGATACTTCTTGCTGAGTTAAATTATGTTTGTCTAAAAACCTTCCAAACTTAGAGCGAGGTTTACCGATTCCGAACCAACTCATAAAATCACCTCAAAATTAGTTGTTTGTTATTACATCTTGTCCAAGAATCAAACTTTTTAAACTTCAACATAATTTGCATATTTGCTGAGAAAACATCATAGTATAAAAACAAAGATTAAAAAACTAAAAAAATATGTAATAATTTTGAGGAATCTAGCATTCATAGTAATAGCTACAAGTTGCTGATACACTAGCCTAATGGCAACTTGTTGCAACGAGTATTCCTATAAAATAAAAAGCTTAAATCCATTGGTACATAAGGGTTTGAGCTTTTCTTAATTTATAAAGAAACGAAAACGAGTTTAATAAGTTAAGAGATATAAAAGCGTTCCGTAGTCGAATTTTGAAGAATCTCATATAATTTCACGCACCATATTTGTATTAAAAATTATTTGCAAAAGGATTGTATAAACCGAAAAATAAGGTTTATAATAAGAACGAATGTTCTGTCTTTGGAGGGGTTACCTTGTATGATTATTCTCTATTACCTAACCAATTATTTTGTGTATAGATCTTCGTAGTTTTTATGCGTCGTTGAGTTGCATCAAAATGGGATTAGACCCTCTTCACACTAAATTAGCTGTGGTTGGTGATGTGAATAGAAATGGCTCAATTGTATTAGCTGCGACGCCACCATTAAAAGCGTTAGGTGTTAAGAAAATGGCCAGATTTTATATTGATATCTTTTTTTGAGTTAAATTAAAATTAATAATTCTATCAAAGGTTATCTTACTTTTTCTCAAAAGTAAAAAATATTTGAGTGAAATTCTTATTTGCGCAAGAACAATGTCCGCTAATGCTTATTCCTTTTTGGTTCTATTGCTACATATTCCTCTACGTCGGGGTACAGCCGGGATACTTGTGAAAATAGGTTATAGACTCACTTTTATTTCCAATCTGATTTTTTGTTTTTTGATAAAACTCCTTCCTTGAGATCTGTGTAGCAATGGAATAAAATCATCGTCATGTACAGTAAAGCACCATTTTGCCAAATCCACAGGGTTTCAAACCTTTCGCCATGCTTCATGTACGATAAACGGTTCTGGTGCAAAAACTTCAGGGGAATTGCAAATAATCTCTAAATCTTGGACATACTGATACTATTACTCTAAAAAAGGTGTGTGATCGGTATGAAAAAGGAAAATTTGTTCAAATGGAAGCACTATCAACCTGATATTATCTTATTAACGGTAAGATGGTACCTACGGTACAACCTAAGTTTTCGTGATTTGGTGGAAATGATGGAGGAACGAGGTTTGTCTATTGCTCACACCACTATTATGCGTTGGGTGCATCAATATGGACCTGAATTAGATGAAAGAGTACGACGTCATCTTAAGACAACAAATGATTCCTGGAGAGTCGATGAAACGTATGTGAAAGTAAAAGGGCAATGGATGTATTTATATCGCGTAGTCGATTCAGAAGGAAATACCATTGATTTTTATCTAATTGAATCAAGAGATAAACAAGCAGCCAAGCGCTTTTTCAAGAAAGCCGTGGCTGCTTCTCATATTTGTAAACCTCGCATAATAACAGTAGATAAAAACCCTGCCTATGCTGTAGCGATTCAAGAGTTAAAAGAAGAGAAACGTATACCTGAAGGCATACAACTAAGGCAAGTTAAATATCTCAATAATATAGTGGAACAAGATCACCGTTTCATTAAGAAACGTGTACGTTCTATGTTAGGATTCAAGTCATATGCAACAGCCACTTCTATATTGAGTGGCGTTGAAACCATGCATATGATGAAAAAAGGACAACTTCACTTACAGGTGAAGTCTGCCCAAAATGAAGTTAGATTCATACATAAATTATTTGGACTTGCAGTATAAGATATGATTCCGTTAGGAATATATGTGCTGTATTCTTTTTTGTTTTATTTTTGCACCAGAACCATATTTTGTTTCCTAATAAAGAGGAGAATTCTAATGCAGTTCTTAAAAAGAACTGCATTTTTTTAGTAATAAAAATCTACGATGATATCATCATTTTATAAATAAATTCACTGCATACTTGTTTCTACAGTTGGAGATTATTTCAAATGTACAGATTTGAGTAATGAAAGAAGGGAATTAATTTTGAATAAAAATCTGAAATTAGCATTTTCTGGCGGTGGGTTTCGGGCTTCATTCTATGCGCTGGGGGGGTATAAACGGATAGTTGAATGTAAACTAGATCAGTATGTGACGAGTATCAGCTCTGTTTCTGGAGGTAGTATCACCGCTGCAGCTATTATGGTTGCCCTATATAAAGGTGGTGAGTTTCGAAATGTAATTGATTTTGAAGAGCGTGTTATTACTCCCCTAGTTAAATTAGGACAAATCGACCTTCGTACAAAATTGATTACAAATTCTTTTACAAAACAAATCTTGTCTTTTAAATCTATTCGAGAGAAATGTAGCGATGCACTACCAACATTACTTGATGAATATCTTTGCGAAGGGATTCACATGAAGGAATTACAAAACCTTTCGACCACCTGGTATTGTAATACAACCTGTTTAGACACTATGAGGATGTTTTATTTCTCAAATGATCATATGTACGGAACTTATATTGGACAAACAACCAATATAGATGACATTTCCATTTCTTATGCTGTGGCTACTTCTGCCGCTTTTCCATTATTATTTGCCCCTATCTCTTTATCGGTAGCAGATAGAATCTTTTGCGATCCGGAAAATCGAATGCAAGGGAACCCATTGTTAAAATATGACACCCTGTGGTTTTCCGATGGAGGAGTATTCGATAATATCGGAACTGAACCTTTGATATTACCGGATGGGGAAGAATCAGTAAATAATCAACGTAGATCCCCCCCTTTGGCAAAGCATAGAAAAGAACCTATGAAATTTATTCCCAAAAATTCCGATGAGATATACTTTGTGTTAGATGCCTCTGCGGCTGAAAGAGAGTGGAAAGAAACTGAAAAACCTACTCATTTTGAATTAAACAAACGTATTTTAGATACATCTAATAGCCAAATTGTAGTATTAAGAAGAAAAATGTTGCGTAATTTAGATCCAGATATTTATCCAGGATTACAGCTCATTCTTAGTACTCCTATTCAAACTTTATTAGATTCAAATGGGAACCCTTTTTATACTGACCATGTTTCTTTACCAGACTACCAATTATATTCGCCTCCTTCAGACGAAGAAAATATAGAAAATTTATTAGCAGGACTTCGTACGGATTTGGATGGTTTTCATGATATTGAAATTCAAACATTGATGCGTGCAGGTGAAATTCGAATGGACATTGCTTTACGGATGTTGCTGCCAGATTATATGAAGAGTTTAAAAAACATATCTATTCCTACATTTTCATCAGAAAATATAGAGCAACTTTCAGAAATATTACGGTCAGGTGGTAAGCATCGCTTAACTGGCAGTCTTTTTCAAAAACTTCATGATATTAAGGAACCTTGAGAGAAGAAATGTCTCAATTCATTGGCTTGTATCATTGGAGAAATGTAGCATTTCTATTTAAAATATGATGGCTTTGGTATCTACGTAAAAGAGTTTATATAATTATTTTTTATAATAATAAATTTTGTGTATCTGTAAACAATATAGGAAGTAAACATTTATATAGACTATGGAGGGAACAACTATGAGCGAACATTTACAACACCATCCCCATTTCGGGAATACGTTAGCAGATCATTTTATGGAACATCATCGAAATCCACTTTCATTCCATGCTCCCATCGTACATGTTAAAGCAACAATAAAATTAGTTGAAGAAGACGATTCTAATTCAGAAGGTGGAACACATCAGCATTTTTTAATTAATAATATTCAAGTTATTGATATAAAAGGTGCACCAAAATCTCTAGTAGAAGATGAAGCTTTTTGTGCAATTCGCTATGGGGATAAATTAGGATTAAAAAATCCTATCCCAGACTTAAAAGAAGGGGAAGAAATCGAACTACAAGGGGAGTATGTTGATAAAACACATGCAAAGGTAGGAATTGGTAATCCAGGGGATCCAGTAATACACTTCACGCATCACCCGGTAGGATTTGTAAATTATAATGGTAAACATTACGAATAGGTATTTAGTTGACCCTTTCATAAACAGTGGGATTTTATTTTTAGCAAATAATAAAGGTGAGATTCATAAATGGTGGAACCCTCCATATGTGGGAAGAACTCAGTGCATTCCAATTTAGCTATGCTATTTTCTTTCTTAAAAAACGCTATCCCTTTTGTGTATTTATACAAAAGGGATAGCGTTTTTTGTTATGTGGTTACAATCTCACCTTATCTGAATTCGTGAAGTTATATGGTCTTAACTATGGAAATTACTTAGTGCATTCATTAATTTGGTTCCATCAGGACTACCTAGACCTGTACAAGCATCCCATCCTGAAGATGCCATATAAGCACCGTTTAAGTTACTTATATTATTATTTCCAATTGTAATATCGTGAAATATGCCACCTTGAGTAGATAACTTGTACAAAGCTGGATTGATAAATCCTACAGAATGACCTAATTGCTGATTGATATTTGCAATCAAACCAGCCCAAAGGGGAGCTACAGCACTAGTCCCACCAATAACAGCTTGTTGTCCATTTACTTGGACTTGATACCCTGTAGCTGGATCGGCATTACCTGCTACGTCAGGAACTCCTCGTCCAGTTCGTCCTCCTGGATTAGCTGAAGACGGGACGTTTGCATTTGTTTGCCAACTTGGTAAATCAAAAAAATCACTAACTCCACCACCAGTGGCACTTTGTCTTGGTCTACTATTCCAAACGACCTCGTTGGTTATCGTATTACCTGTTCCTTCTAATCGGGTGCCACCACATGCAAGAACGAAAGGGCTAGAAGCTGGAAAATCCGCATGCAGTTGATGATCTGGCACAGGGTGATCAGGATCATTAGGATCATAATCCCATGAGCCAAAATCACCAGATGCACAACATATCGTTACGCCCAATGTTGCAGCATCCTGAAAGGCACGATTCATAACCTTCATCGCTTGAATTGTCCAATTACGTTCAGGGGACCCCCAACTAATAGAAATTACTGAAGGCTTGTTACGTGTATCGTGAATGGCTTTTAAAATAGCATTAGTAAATCCACTATCCGTATTTGGTGCAAAATACACAGCAATTCGTGCACCAGGAGCAACGGCAGCAGCCACCTCAATATCTAACTGTACCTCACCATCTTTATTAGGGTTAACACCTGGTTGATTTGTCGCTCCATCCACAAGTACGTCAATAATTTCTGGCTGAGGAATCCCTAGGTGAGTAAAGTATCCTGCTATATCATCAGCACTGTATCCACCACCCAGTTCGGCAATTGCAATACATTGGTCTTTACAATTTATTGACGGGAAATTGTATAATTTCCCCACTTCAGGGGGCGTGTAGGTTCTTCCTACAGCTGAACTTGTAGTCTCAACCTCTTCTAACATACGAATATGTGGAGCAACTTGAGGTCTGTTGTCTAACCCTAATACAGCTTCAATAATGTCAGCAAGCTCTTCAGGAACATGTACATGGCCGGTACGTCCACGATATGTAAAATCAGGGTGCTCATAGGTAGCTAGTTCAACACCAAATGCTGTGCTGAAAGCGTCTACTATGCCTGATAGCACCACAGTTCCAGCAGCGATGTTAATTTCTTTGACCTCAAGCCCTTGTTCAACCGCAAATTTCTCAACTTTTTTCATATCATCAGGATTAGCGCCATGAGCGGAAGCGAATTCTTCATGGCTAAGATAACCCCGTGCTGAAAGTGGCTGAATAGATGTTTTCTCTATCATTGAAGTAAGCTCTGTAGCAGTTGAAGGACGTCGAACAACAACAGTTACCAACATCTCTTCATTTGGATCAGCCGGCCCTACTTTTCGTGCACTAGGAAGGGCAACACGTTCACTTCCTGAAACTCTAATCAAATTTTTGTCCAATTCTCTTACACCTTCTTTTAATTATTTTTAACATTGTTAATTTGCTATATTATATTACAGTTCACTAGGAACTTAAAAACGAACATAGCAATCTTATTGTTTGATAAGGAAAGATTTTTTATACTCTTTTAAGAAATGAGGTTATTTAAATTCAAGAAGGTGCAACATAAGGTTTTGTTGTAAGAAATAATGATAAGAAGGAAAGTTGTTAATAGGAGTCACGAGCTATATTATATGTTCTAATTTTAAAGGCAGATAAACCTCCTAAAGATTCTTAATTATATTGCCAAAAGAGATTCTGTCGTCGAAGTGTTTCATTATCTTTAAATGGTTTTCCACTATGCAATAGCTGCATACCAAAAACAAGGGACACGGAGCACTCTAAATTTATTGGGAAGGTGTAGTGTATTGTGGTCGGAACTATAATTTTAGTATTTATTATGAAACTTGTCTTTTATGAACATGAACTTTTTTATAACGACCATGCTTTACAACATGGCGAGTATCTATTTCTTTATATTTCTTAGTTTTAAGTATTTCCGAAATATCCACGATAATTGTATTAGTTAAAATATTTACTATATAACCAGTTAATTTTATTGAAGGGTTCTTGTGATGCGGAAATTGTAAAAATTCACCAATTTTAATTGTTGGAACTGAAATAGTCTTTTCCATAAAAAAGCCTTCTAAACTGAAATGTTATAGATTAACTTTTACATTACTAATTATGTCTTTATGCTTTGAAAATTTATGTGCTTCTATATACAAAACGAACAGATCTGCACTTAATGTGACAGTCATTCCATCTTACATACGTTTTAAATTAATGAGATCTTGATTCTCTTGTTCAAACATCCTTGCATATCCTAATACCTGATACACTCGACCATCTTTTCTATGAATATAGAATTCGCCCCGTTTTGGTTTTGATGCTATCACATCTATTCCTCCTCAAAATTTGTTTAAAATCCGTAGAGAAATCCGGCAATTAAATATGTAGCAACAATCATAAAGATGGATAGTCCAAATGTACCGAAGAACCAGATTTGTGAGACAATACAATTATCTATACCAAACCATTCACAAATGGCGTCATATTGCTTTTTTAAAGTGCTTTTTATAGTAAGCTTCATTTTTTCTTTTATCGTTAAATGTGTTAAAATATACTTGCTGTTAGGAGTTTTTAGATAGGTATTTGCCATCTAGAATCAACCTTTCTTTTATAGTAGTGTACCTGGAAAAGCCCTTCTCTACTTAGCGGTGGTGGGGGCTTTTTCATGTTTATTTACGAGTCAGTCTATTCATGCCGTCACGTGTGACTAACCAGACTTTCCCGCTCTTCCTTGCTTCGTTCTCAGAGAACTTTCCACGATTACACCATTTATTCACGGTGTTTTCCGCAAGTTATAGGGAAGTGTCCATCTAAACAATTGGATATTATCTTGGATGAAAAAGGGATGGAATATCCAGGAATTGTAACGGTCGGATCCATTTCGCAACCGACTATTGTATTAGAAAACCGTATTGTACACGAAATAGCTCATCAATGGTTTTATGGAGCAATAATGATCCTTACTATCATGCGTGGTTAGATGAAGGATTGGCGGTGTTGGCAACAAGAATGTTTTTCTCAACTCAAGAAAACAGAAGCATAAATGAAATGTCTTATCAAGGATTGTTGCCAAATATGAAAAGACGACCATCTAATCTTCCGTTAGACAAATATCCGTTAGAAGAGCAAAGTAATTACATCTACGGTCAGTCAGCAAGTGGATTGTGGAATATTTTTAGCAAAAATGGAGGACAGAAGACAGCTGAACACTTTTTAAAACAATATTATGAAACCTACCAATATAAAGAAGTTGATACTGTTTAATTTAAAAAATGTTTTAGACTCGAGCCCATTGGTATACTTAACATTCTTTATCTTCAACACCTATACTTTCTATAAATAAGTATTAGACTATCTCCTTTCAAAATAATTAAATATGCTTTTTTATTAAAATAAAGTATTAGACTAAATCGTAGATATGCGATTTCTATATAGGAAATAAGGAAAATTTAAAGAACACATACTTGCATAAAGCTTTCAAAAAAGAAAATGATATAAATAGAATTTGTATGAAGGATATTTATTCATTAGAAAAGAAACTAACAATATTTAATGGAAAAGGGGAGATACATTGAAAAATATTAGATTGTGTGGTTGGTTTAAAGGCCAAAATTGGATTAGTAAAGGTCTACTCATAACATTTCTATTTTTCATCGCAGCATCCCTATGGACATTTCTAACAGCAGATAAGATACACACTAATTTCTATACAGAACAGGACAACATGATTAATAAAATAAAAGAAATTATACAAGATAAGAAAATCTTAACAGAACAAGAAACAAGACAAATTGAACAAATGGTACAATCACATAAAGAACATTATCCAACTTATCAATATCTTGCGATTCATTCAAAAGAAAATCATGTTATTGACAAAGACACTATCTCTTCTATAAATCCAAAGCATGCACAATATTTATATCCCAAGCAAACAAAGAAAAAAGTAGGAATTATGGCTGATACCTTCTATGTATTTGAAGCTCTTGAAGCTGGAGATTGGTATATAGTCCATCAATATCACCCTACTGGTGGGTATTACTATGAAATTACTGTCTTATTATTAAGTATCTCAGGAGTTAGCCTTATTATCTGGTTACTCCTTCAAATTAGATATTTACTATGGATCCGACAATTAAAACACGCTTAAATTACCTTCGCTAGTGAGAATTATGTGAATAAAAAATCCCTTCAGTAGATCTGAAGGGATTTTTTAAGATTTTACGCTACACAAAAAACGGTTCTGGTGCGAAAACGATAGGAAAATTGCAATGAATCTATAAATCTTGGACATACTGATACTACTAATTTAAAGAGGGTGTGTAATTGGTATGGAAAAGGAAAATATATTCAAATGGAAGCATTATCAGCCTGATATTATTTTATTAACGGTAAGATGGTACCTACGGTACAA
>NZ_KB895602.1:0-23834 GCF_000374885.1 Bacillus sp. 105MF
TCTGAAAACTTTTAATCTCTGGTATTGTACTTTTGGTAAACATGACTTCTAACATAAATTGTGTCCTCCTCCCCTTTCTAACGCTCTACATTGGCATATAAAAAGAAGCTATACAATTGCATAGCTCCTTTTTCAAAACGTATTTTGTTGTATCTTCACATCCAAAAGAATAAAATGGATCCAAACTTAATATTACTATTAATGCCTTCTGCTAATCCCTTTGCACCCATTACAACAACCAATCCTATAGCGGCTCCAATAAACCAACCTTTACTCTGGTGCCTCCCTCTTTCTCCACCCCAGATAAGGTAGTAACCACCGATACAAAATGCGATTGCCGCACTAATGAGTCCTAAACGTTGTGCCCAGGTTAAAACTGCTTCACCTGTGCTAACTAAACTAGACATGCCATCCCCGGCACCTAAAATTAAGTTATTTAATTTAAACATACCCTACACTCTCCTTATATTTAAGTTATACAACTTCACTTGATTGAGAAGGATCTATCGAACATTCAGGTGCCCTACCTTGATCTTTTTCTTCTCCTACAAATAGAGTGAGTGCTTCTAGTATTAATTCTTGATTTCCTTCAATGAACTGTTGATGTTGTGCGTGTAGCCAATTTTGATAACTTTCTCCTTTGACCTTCAGTAACTTTTCTACCAAGTCTCTTGACTTCTTTAAATCTCGTTGTGTAACAGTTGGAATAGGCAATTTATTACACCGCCTCTCTTCTCTTATTTATCGATATACATTTCCTTCATATTACGGACAAACACATCCAATTCTTTTTCTAACTCTGAAGGTTTGTATTTTTCAAATGGTATTTCCTTTTTTAGTTCTCCTTTTTGATAATACGCTAATGTATCGGGTCTTTGTTTTACCCCATAATAAGACTGACCTTTAGTTCCGTCATATTCAGGATGATAACTATTTAACTCCTTGCCACTTACATTGTTCTTTTCAAAAACATTTTTCACTTGATTTGTAAAGAAATCTCTTTCTTCCTTATCGAAAGAATAAACTACAAATCCGGTCCCATCCTGTGACATGAATTTTTTCATCTCTTGAGGGCTTAATTCTGCAAGTTCACCTTTTTTGCTATTAGAAAATACCAGTGTGGAACCAATCCCTAGAACAGCAACCAATGCAACAATAACGGCTATGATTTTTGATTTTCGAGTCATAATTTGACCTCCCTATTAGTATTAAACAAGCGATTTTGGAGTCTACTGAGAGTTCAGATCGTTTCTCCACATCTGGTTATTATTATAGCAAGAATATTGGGAAAATAATGATTAATTACCATTTATGGCTGATATGGTAAACCCTATATTGGCATGCATATGAGAGTCCATCCCGACCTGACCTCCATAAGCCCAATACTGCACAACGTTTTGGCATGTACGTAGAACCTTGTGTATCTACTGTTTTTTGTGTTCATCGCTTCTTCAGAATGTCACACTGGGATATTCCTCACGATTACTAACTCCTACAGATGATGGATACACCGTATTTTTCCCGTGGTCACAGGTGTGTTTTACGTACGCACACACCGAACAATGAATCAATCGTATACCCAACCCTTCTAGTGACCATTTCGAAAGAGGGCACGCATGTGGAATTTTCAAAGGACAGTTGTGCTTCAATAAGGAAAAACTTTCGTTTTGACCGTCTATAAAAATAGTTACGAAATTATTGGTTTTTACATTATTATCGGATAAATTTTTCTATCTCAGCACACTCCAAAACCGCTTGTTTGTTCTCGAAAATCATCTTATTTCCGTCGTTGGCACACGGTTGTCAATTCATCCTTCTGGTTTCTTCTCTTGGCAATTATCTTTTGTTTTTCATCCATGACTGAACGGACACGGTAATAGATCTCTGCAACCCTCTCAATATTTCCTGTTGTGTCTTCTACTGCTACCGCTCCTTTTAACTGATACACTTTGCCATCGAATGTTTTGACACTTTGTGCACATGACGACGATATATCATAGAATGCAAGTCTTTGCTCTTTTCCCATGTGTATCGCCTCCTCCTAAAAGGGAAGGACTTGAAATCCCCCCTCTCATCTTGTATAGTTTCCTAGTCATCTATATATCGCGAATGACTGTAGTATCCCGAAAACCTTATGCGATTCGGTTTAATTCTCTTATCTGAAGTAAAAAAGATTATTTTTGAAAGGTAAGACTATGCTAGGACTGTTGTCTGACACGATGTAGCAATTCGTTTTGCCCCATGTTTTCCGTATATACGCTGTAAAACAGAATGAGATTCTACTACGATGGAAGTTCGAATATTATAGGTAGCACTTTCTTTTAAAAACTGCTCTATATGAGGGATAGGATAAAGATCAAATTGATAAAAAACGAGATGAATCGGTCGAATTTTCTTCTTTTCAGTTAGAAAGTGGAGAAAATGAGATAATGCCTCACCTCTATCTTCATACGTACTAGTAACTGTATCTATACTGACATACATAATCACTTTTTGATTATTTTCATAATCTAAGAACACTGTATCACTTAACAAATTGTGCTTTACAATGTGATATCCTTGCGCTAGCTTCTGTTGATGTGTATCTTCATAAACTTGATCCGTTGGATCGAAAATAAAGATAAACTTTTGTTTGGCTTTTCTGACACCCTCAATCACTGTCCTATAAGCTTCTTGAGAAGCTTTTGTCACATCCACACCCTTTTCTCCTCGATCAAAAATTCCAACCGCCTGTAGAAGCCCCGAGCACTTTTGAATCACTCCTAGCATGCCTGTTTCTCCTTTCTTATTTCATTCTTTGAAACTCTTTACTCAATATTGAAACCAAAAATACTCTTTTTCTTCTCCATGCTTTTCACGTTGATGTTTTTCAAGAATGTATAACAGTGTAATAATTGTCGCATCCCTTGTCTCTTTTGAATATAAATCTAGTTCGTGAAATATTGGATACGCTGGATGCTCATTTTCTAGCGACCTTACTACTTCTACCAAGTTTGCTTCACTTTCATATATTTTTCCCGTAAACTCAATTACTTTTTTTACATCTAAGTAATACAAATTTTTATGTTTTTGATCTAAATACAAAATACTACCTGCTAATAATTTTGTAGCGGATTCCATCCAATAATCATCATGTTTTCTTGGTTTAATGACAGTTTGAGCGATTGAAAGTGCTTGCATCAGCTCTTCAGGCAACCAAGCACTTTTGCGCTGCCCAACTTCTTCCCCAAGTTTCCCTAAATTTTTCGTTTTACCGACGTAGACTCCTGTCACTACATTTCATCTCCTTTTCGGCATTATTCTGCTTTTTTACGATTTCTCATTGCAAATATCAATCCTATTAGAGCAAGTGCGATACATCCGAAACCAATCCATTTTAAATATGGATTTTCAGCTTTACCGCCTGTTGTTGGAAGTCTTGTTTCTGATTTCTCTGGTGTTTTTTCTAGTTGTGGTTTTGTAACAATTTGTTGTGGTTTCTCTGGTTGTGGAGTAACAGGCTTTTCTGTTACCTTTGGTTGTTCTGGTGTCTGTGGTTGGTCCGGTTGATGCGGTTTCTCTGGTGTTGGCAGTGTCGGCTGTTTCTGATCCTTCACCGTGTGCTTAATAATTTGACCATCTTCTTTAATTTTAAAAGAGAAGGTTTCTCCGTTAATCAAATACCCCTGTGGCGCAAATGTTTCTTTATATGTGTATTTTCCTGCTGGAAGTTTTTCAAACTTTGCAATCCCTTGCTCATTTGTTTTCCCTTTTACTACTTCCTCCCCTTTCTCATTGTAAATTGTAAACTCTGCGCCTGGAAGTTTATTATTCCCATCTGCCACGTCCACCTTCGTAATGATAAGAGTACCTTTAATTGGTTTATTTTTAGCCGTTAATGTGATAGTTTTGCTATTCTTTGAAATATTGAAAGGTATTGGGTCTTTTGATAGAACATATCCCTTTGGCGCTTGCTTTTCTACAAACTGATATGACCCAAATGGTACATTCTTGACTTCAATCATGCCATTTTTATCTGTTTTATGTTCACTGATTTTCTTCCCTTTACTATCCTGAAGGATGAATGTTGCTCCTTCTAGCTTCTTATCATGATTCTCTTCATCTACCTTAAGAAGTTGCACATTTCCTTTTACTTCTTTGTTTTCCACTGTAAATTTGAGTAGTTCCCCTTGTTCTTTAATTTGGAATGGGTATTTCGTTTTATTAAGAAGGTATCCCTCTACACCTTTCGTCTCAACAAAATAGTACTGCCCATATGGAAGATCCTTTACTTGAGCAATCCCTTGCTCATTTGTAATGGTCTTATTAACTTCTTTTCCATCCGCTGTATATACAGTGAACTCTACTTTTGGAAGAGTTTTTCCGCTGTCACTTAGCTTTGTAATCTCGATGTTTCCTTTCACTTTAGCGTTCGCTACAGTGATTGTTGCAACTTCACCAGTCTTCACTTCAAGTATTTGAGGTTTGTCGTTTAATACATAGCCAGTAGGAGCTTTTACTTCTTTTAAAGTATACTTCCCAGCTTCTAAACCAGAAAGGCTCGCTGTCCCCTCCTCATTGGTAGTAATCTTGCCTACTTTTTCGTTTGCATGGTTGAATACTTCAAATACAGCACCTTGTAACACTTCTTTTTGCTCTCCTACTTTTATAACCTTTAATCCACCAAGGGATTTCCAGTGTACCTGTAGATCTGCGCTTACTTTTTCCTCTGTTCTTTCTAATAAGACTGTTGCATCTTGCACTTTGTCATTTCCCTTATAGGCTACTGCATGCAACTTAGAAAGATTAGAAGATACTTTCAAGGAAAAAGTGCCACTTGGAGAGGATTTCGGTACAAGGATACGGAATTGTTCTCCTAGATTGAACTGTTGTTTCTCTTCTCCGTTTGTTGAAACAACTTTTGTTCCAGTTGGCGCATTAGTTAATTGGACTGTAAATACACCGTTCTTTGCATTACTTTCTACTTGATACAATGTCGTTTCAAAGTACTCATTTTTCAGTTTTGCTTCTTGATTGTCCGTCGGTGTTACATTCATGTACAGTTCTTGTGTTTCCTGACTCACATCTGCCCCAGCAGTAATTGCTTTTACAGCTTTGGCAACATTCGCATTCTTATGCTGAACTTCATTAATGTCAATTTGACCTAATGCCGCCCAAACACTAAGTTGCGTTGCATAATGTGCCTCTTTCCAGTTAGAAACTCCTAGCTCTTCTGGACTCTTTTGTGGGTATCCCTTTAGAAGTACTCTATACACAATATTATCTGTGCGCCCCATCTCTGGAAGATCATTTCCATTAGGACTGAGTTTTCCATACGTTAGGCAGTAGGCAATTTGACCATTTGTATTCTTCAGTAATTCTGTCCGTAGTTCTTTCCCGTACATGGGGCTATAACTCCATTTCATTTCATATCTCTCACGATTAATGACTTCAGCACTCGCTTTCGTCAACGGAAATACAAAATTCAGAACAACTAGAAGCATACTCATAGCAATGAGTAACGTTTGATACGATCGTTTCAACATACTAACAGCTCCCTCATATATGCAGTTTTCAAAGATCTATATTTTTAAAATTTTCAGATTTATAAACTTAAAAAATAACAATAAAACTATATCTTTTCTTCATTGTTCATTTACAATATAAATGTATGATTATTTTTTGTAAAAAAGGGTTATTCCAACTTTGCTCGATAGTAAGTTGTAAAAAAGAGGCTCTCGATAGGTACTCCAAAAAAATCCGCAATACTTTTTGCCCGACTAGAAATCAGGCCTTTTCTCCCTGATTCTACATCATACAAAGTACTGACTGGGATTTTGGAACCGTTTGAAACCTCATTAATTGTATAGCCCTTTGATTCACGAATTTCTCTTAGAACTGTCAAATGTCTCACCTCCTTATTTACAGTTTATTAGCCTTTAAGCCTAAAGTCAACACTTAAAGTTCATAATTTTAACACTTTAAGTGTGAGAATTGGGATGATCTTCTTAAAACCTACTTGTTTAAAATTGGAGTGATAACTTATATGAAAATTGAAGAAAACGTACTAGGAAAAAACATAAAAAAATTAAGGGCTTTAAAAGGAGTAAATCGCAAAGAAATGGCGGAAGATCTTAAAACTACGTATAGGACTGTTTCTAGTTGGGAAACAGGAGAAAAAAAACCTCGCCTAAACAAGTTAGAAGAAATCGCAAATTATTTTGACGTTAATACGGCTTCTTTATTAAAGAGTGAAATCCCCGATAAAGAATTATTAAATACTATAAAGGGTGAAGATCCTGTTGAACGTCTAGCCCGATTGCTTTATGAAAAGTACATGAGCGTTCCAGATAAACATAAACCTAGAATTGAAGAAGAGTTACTAAAATATGCAAACAAACTAAAAATGCAAATTGATAAAGAAGAATAAGAGGGTCCCTATGATTGAGACTCTCTTATTCTTCTTTACAGCTATATTCTGAACATAATTCAATAATTTCGCAAAATGTTTGTAAATCCATCTCTTTTATAATCTCTGTAAGCTCATATATACTTAATTTCATGTCTATCCCTCCATTTTTAGATTGTGAATATGGACACATAAATTTCGCAATTCCTTACTTAGAAATTTATAAAACATTTTATAAAAGCACAAAAGACACCGTTTAAACGATGTCTTTTTTAAATAAATAAGATTAAGAATCAGCCTCCACCACCGGGATCGACCATTCTATGCATTATGGATCTATTAACTGTATATTCCAAATTAGATTCATATGATTCGAATAAACTCGGAGAGCCTCCACCAGGATCCACATTCATATAAGAAACAAATCGATTATCTACATGTTTAAATTTAAAATAACATTGATACGATGCCATTTTATCTGATAAACCATTTACTATTGTTATCAAGAGTAAGGTAACTATTATCAATCTAAATAATTTTTTCACTCAATTCTCTCCTTTCTGTAAAAACTACATTACATTTTCTAAATATTTATCATATACTCCTTCCGCAAATTTCCCGTACAGGAAATCATTATTTGACTTAAACATATTAATGGATTTCTTTATTAATGCTAAATCATCCTTGGCCATCCCCATATAGCATGTCTGCATTGGTGATAAGTACCCTTTTTTGATTTCAATTTTTTCTAGTATACTTATAGCTTCACTTTTTTTCCCTTCCTTAATTAAAAAAAGCGCAAACTCAGCTGGATGAAGTTTATTAAATTCTATTTTATCTATATCTTTCCACCAGACAATTCTTATAAAATTGATATCGTTTAACGCTATCATAAATTTTAAACTTTCTTTCGCCCCACTCAATATATCTAAAGCTTCCAAAAAGAATTTTAAAGACTTATTGTAATCAGAGAACATGTAACTTTCTCCACGCCTAATATTCAAAAACGCTTCCATGACCGGGAAAAACTTCAGATCTCTATATGTTCTTAAGTATGTATTATGTTCTTCAAAATCTTGACACATATCTGTTCTTAAAAGAGAATAACTCCATAGTTCTTTTACCCAAAAATAATATAAATTCTTTAAATGACTATTAGTCACTAATTTCATATTATTTTCAATCCTAATCTTATATCCTTCCATCAATCCAAAATCACCTAAATCACATAAAATTAGCATACTAAGTATGTCACAATAGATTTCTATATCGTAATTTTTTTTATTGGTTATGGTTCTCGCCTTCTCGATATCTAAATATATATTTTTAACATTCTCTCCATCCAAACGGGCAATATATAAACTAAAAGCCTTTTCCAATCGCTTCATTTCAATGTCGTCACTTTTCTTGCATAATTGCGAAATAAACTTCATTAATTTCAAGTAATCATTTAAATGGGCAACTGCAAATGCAACTTTTACATTTATATTCATTCTATCTTTTAAAGTACTTAAATAATTAATAATCATTTGTTCTTGTTTATCTTTATCATTTTCAAAAACAATATATACAATTTTGGAAAAGGTGTACACTGATAATGCATTATCCTTGTTAAGATAATTTGAAATGGTTGATTTAGCAACACCAACTTCTTTTGCAAGGTCTGTGTATGTCATATTCTTAAATGATATGTAATCATCAATTTCTTTAGCTAGATTCTCCATATATATTCACCTCTTTTTCAGCGGTATTCGGTTGAGTTTATAAAATATTCAGAAACATGTGCGTTTAAGGCGATTATATCATAACTAAAAACTTCCTATTTTTCTCATTTATTAACATAATATTCAGTTTATTTTAGGCGGATGGATAATAATTTTATCTATATTTTTCTCTTTAGTATTAAATATGAACTTTAAGTGTTGATATTCTTCAAACGGAATTGTAGAATATAAATAACTTATCTATGTACGCAGGTTTTATAAACCAAAACAAAAAAAAACCCCACCGTCAAGTTTTTAATTGGTTTCTAGTTTGGCGACCGGATCCAATTAAAAACTCCAAAAGATAGGGTTTTAATTCACACTACAAATGTATGTGTTTTTATTTAGTATCATACTTGATATTAAAATTATATCATAAGGTGCATACGATGTGAATATAAAACCTTTGTTTTCCTGTTTATTTGTGGTGGGAAAAATAGGAGGTTTTTTCTGTGTTATTGCACAACTTTTTGCTCAGTCGAGCAAAAACCGAATTAAGTCCCCGAATCAAACACTTATCCAAAACACCCGGGGCTATTAATCAAGCAATCAAGAAAGTTACTACTTATATTGATAATATTGTCCTAGAATATGAGGGTGTTACTACAAAGGATTATCTTACCAAACGAAAATATGAGGCATTAGAAACTGTTTTATCCTATTTGGTACAAGAAGGGTATTCTCAAGTAAAGCAAGATCATATCAGCAAAAAATCAGGTATTTCAAAACCAATTATTAACTACGTGTTTAATTGGTTACAAGACTTGGGAGTATGCCAACAAATTAAAGTACGAAGACATGGTAAAATTGCCCCTTCAATTTACATTTTAACTCTACATAACAATTACTTAAAAATCATTGAATATTTCAAGGTAAAATGGGCTATAGCAATTGATGTATGTTCTACTTTCACTAAATTTTTAAAGAAAAAGCTCTTTAAAAAAACTGTTGAATCCAAGCATGCGAAAAAGAATATTTTATCTAATGGCATAGATATTTTAAATTTTGAAGAACTAGAAAAACCAAATAACACTGCACAAAACACTACTGATAGATCACAAGATTTAAATGATTATTTAAGTAAAGATCAGAAAAAAGCATATCGCTATATAACAAGTCAACCAGTAACATATTTAACAGAACAGGATGCTTATACTATAGCCTTAAGAATGTCGAAAAAAATTGACCGTTATCAAAGATGGGATTTTGAAAGATGCGTTGAATGGTTTGAATATAATCAAGCTGAAATAAGTAATCCCGCTCATTTTATGAAAATGTTCGCTGAAAAATCTAAGCAAAGAAAAGAGCGTAACGATTACATAGCAAAAGAAGCCTTAACTAATATGGAACACGAACAAAAATACGAAAGCAAACTTCCAATTATAGACTGGCTTAATAGCAAGAAAATGGATTCCGTTTTACAAAAAATGGGCGTTCTAAAGTCCTAATAAAAAAACATCTAAAACTTAGCCTTGCTCAAAAAAAATTAATTAGCAAGGCTATTTGTCATGTATTCTTATAACCCCCAAGCAACTTATCCTTCTTCGATACAAAGAAATTCAAAACACCTCTCAGTTCCTATAATTATTTCTCATTTTCTAGACTATTCAGCTATGAAATTTACACTTATATAAAACTGAAAATTCACTCATTTACTCACAGATTAACCTTGAAATTTACTAAGATAAAATCTTGAATCGCTTGGTATAGTTAGCCTAACATCCCTAAAATAGATTCTAATGTTTATAATAGTTTTATTTTTTAAACAAGATTTAATAAATATAGTATTCTATCCCAAATTCACAACTACTTCTATATTCAACAAGGATTAGACCTTTATCACTTTTAATAAATCAGTTGTTATTTCTGTGATTATTTAAGGAGACATATCAAATTCATAAAAAAGTAGGGAAGCTTGTAAAAACATACAAGTTTCCCTACTTTTTTACGTATTATTTAAGTTATTTTTTAAATAATTTAGCGAACCATGATTTTTCTTGTTGAGTAGATGCAACTAGCTTCTTAGTTTCTTGTATTTCACGAACTACTTCTAATAGCTGTTGATCTCTGTTATTTATTTTCCCATCAATATTCTTTTGTTGTTCATCAATCTTATTTAGTAACATTTGATTAGTTTGTTCTAAATGGTCTATACGTTTTAAAAGTTCCATGTTCATGGCTTTTTGTTCTTGAAAATATATAGAAACCTCTTTCATACTTTCATACATTGTCTGAATGATTGGCTTCGTTATTTCGTCGTCTTCATCACTCTCTTCTACCACAATATAATCTACGTTTTGTTTTAACATCCGTTCTATTATCTCTGGTGGCTCTTGTGCATCTTTCATATTAGCAATTAATTTAAAAAGCTCTAATGCTTCCTGTTCATATCTCAGTGTTCGCCCCTTCGTCCCAGCGACGGTTGGTAAATATGGTTTGAATTGATCCCGCCATGCCTGAAGAGTTGTCCGTGGCTTCCCAAGCATCCTTGCTATATCTGCAAGGGAATATGTTTTCTTGTAAGGTTCTTCCCTATCCATTTCATTGTCACCGCCTCATCGTCATTTGTTGTTATCGATGTCGGTCATGTTGTCATTGCATTGTTATTGATCATCATTTATGTCGGTCATGTTGTTGTTTTACTGTTATTCATCATCATTTATGTCGGTCGTGTTGTTGTTTTACTGTTATTCATCATCATTTATGTCCGACATGTCGGCATCTAATTGTTATGTGTCTAATTCGTTTGAAAGAAGGTATTTCCTTGTTTATTTTGAATTTTTTAAGTGTATAGGTTAATTAAATAATAAGTACGATTAAAGTCGCACTTATTATAAAAGGTATTCTTATTTTTGGTTAAATGTGCTAAAATATAATTAAAAGTAGCACTTAAGTCGTACTTAATGTATGGAGGAGGAATTATAAATGAAAATCGGAAGAAAAGTAGCGGATTTCGGAAATAGTTTTAATAATTTCATGGTTGATGGTTATTATATTGAACTTGCAACGAATGTAGTTAAAATTTCAAAGAAAAAAGCTGAGGATTTACTTGTTGATCGTATTTCTAGACCAGAAGATTTACTAGATAGATTACTAATTTCTACTGAAATTGATGGTGAAGAATCTTTCTATTTAGTTGGACAATTAGCTGAAGATAATCAATTAGCAAACTCTCATGTAAATAAGATGCACGATAAAATTAATAGTCCTATCCCTTACATAAGCTTTTTAGGAGCAATTGCATATTATCATGCTCTTAACGCTGAGCAAGAAGATAATGAAGTTGAAATTGAAAACATGAGTATGATGCTTCCAATTTGGCTTTTAAAACGCGAAGAGAAATTTAGCATTGCCCATAAAAAAATGGAAGAAAGATTTATCGGTGAACATAAAGTTAAAGTGTTAACACCAGGAATGGAAAGAGAGCTAACTATTACAGTTAATTCAGCAAAATGTAGAAATGAATCAGAAGTTGCTAGACATTCTTTAAAATATAAAATGGTTTCAAAAGATCAGAATACAAATGTAATTAGTATTGAAAAGCGATATGAATCCGAGAGATTCGATGACTATGAAGTGGTTTTAACTGACATTGGTGGCGGTTCTACAGATGCTGTGCGATTAGGTAAAGGGCTCACTACACCTAAGCACAGAGATTCTTTCCAAGTTATCGATATTGAACCATTCTTAGGATACCTAGAACGCTTTAGAAAAGAAAAATTGATTCAATACTTTAAAGATCTAAGAACATTAGAGAAATTTATTGTTAATAATTATAAAGAACAAAAGTATGTACTATCGAATGAAAATACTGGTGAAGAATATGATTTCACAGTTGAAATTGTAGAAGCACTAAAAGAATATGCAAGAATTTTAATTGCTAAAATTCTTGATGTATTCATCCCATCTAGTACGAATACGGTATTGAAATTCATCTATATCGGAGGCGAAGCACCAGTTTTAGAACCATACATCCGTCTTGCTTTATTGGATCATATGTCTGAAACAGCTGCTAAAAACAATCACTTCTTCTTGAACGATATTATTCAAAATAACGAGAAAGAAGTATTTGCTCCAACATCACGTACAATTAACCTAGCTGCGTTAGAATTAAAAGCAATTGATGAAATGAAGGGACAGTTAGCATAGAATAAAGGGACGTGCTGATAATGGCTAAAAATAGAAAAATGGCATTGCGTGCTGATAATATGCCTGACGATGTATATAAGATTCTTAATGAAAAAGCTAATAGTAGGCAATTAACAGCATTTGTTGTTGAACTGGTACAAAATGAAAAACGTTATG
Source organism: Bacillus sp. 105MF (assembly GCF_000374885.1). NCBI lineage: Bacteria > Bacillati > Bacillota > Bacilli > Caryophanales > Bacillaceae > Bacillus > Bacillus sp. 105MF. The sequence goes on from NZ_KB895602.1 coordinate 12,457, forward strand.
AGCAACTACTGCGGAAATTAGATCATGTAGAACAGAGATTAAATCTTTTAGATACAGTTGAAAATAAATTGGATCTTCTACTTACTAATGGATTTGTTCCCACACAGAAACAAGAAGATTTAAAAATGGAAGAGCCTGTACTCCAAGAAGGTAAAATTATTGATGCTAAGGAAGTACTTGGTGGTATTTCTGAAGAAGATAACGAAGAGATTGATTTCTAACTAATAAAAAGACCTTTAGGTGCAATCCTGAAGGTCTTTTTGTTTACTTCAATATAGAAATGAAAAAGGCTGAATCTGCCGTTTTCTGAGCTTTTTTTGCTGCTTTATGGGCTTTTGCTAAATCTTGTTCTAATACCATAATTTTTTTATTTGATTGAGCCTCTAATGCAGTGATTTTATTTAACTGTTCTTGGTGATGCATTTCAGCTACATAAAGATTAATTGCCTCTGGTATTGTACTTGCTCTCCTCTGCTTAATCACTTTATTTAAAAACTCTAAAATTCCCAAGTCTTGAAATTCTGCTGGAACATATGAATTTACCAACACATGATTTAGTTCATTATATTTATCTTGAAGGACCTTCTTTTTATACAATATTTCATTTAATTTTAATCGATGTGCTGTAGTTCTTCGAATAAACAGTCCAAAAATATAATTTAAGAGTTTTACAAGTATACCTACTACAAATAAGATTAGTGCTAATACAATAAGTGCTATTACAAATAATATAATATACCCAATAGCATAAAAAATACTTCCTAATAAAGAAGTTGTAGATATAGTTTGAAAAAACTCTGATCCAAGAACTAAAGCAATAAAAATTAAACCAATAATCCCCAAAACTCCCAAAGTCCAATATGAAGGAATGACATTACGTGGTTTTTCAGAAGCAACTAAATCAGAATATTCCTTTTCAAGTTCCTTCCGTTTATATAGTGCAGTATAAGTTTGTAATAAATCAAACATATCTCAATTCCCCATTTCGTTCAAAATTCAAATGTTACAATTTGAATTTCTACATTTTTGAACTTTGAGCTTGTATATTTGTATAAATAAATTCCAAGAGTTCAATTTTGAGATTGGATGTGAATGAATATTGAATGGATCCTGTATTGAATGATATCATAGGTAGTCTAATTTGATATGAAGATATTCTTAAGAAAAAGAGAAGTTTCTACGTTTAATAAATGTTTTTGGCGATAAGCGATTATATCACTTTAACTTAAATCTTGTATGATCATTATTTTATATATTCATTGTTATAAAGATCTATCTTGTAATACACATTATACCAAATTATGGAAAGTGTTACAATTAAATAGTTAGAATTTTTAGTTATAATTGATCTGAAGTGGATTAAAATAAAATTTTCTGGGGGGAATTAACTTGCCACGAATTAATCTGTGTGTGCCTTACGCTCAGAAGGAAACAGTAAAAGACCTTGGTGGAAAATGGGACATGAAGAATAAGACATGGTACATCTTTGCAAAAAACTACAAAGAAACAAAGCCTTTTTCGAAATGGATTTATACTGCACAATCATCTGAATTTTGGATTATAGAATTACATAGAGCATGCTGGAGATGTGGGAAACAAACTCCTATTTTTGCTTATTGTTTTCCCAGCGGATACATTTCATTAGAATTTGAAAACGAAGATGATGAAGACTGTTCATTTTTTGGGGAGCCTATTCAATTTTTCACACTATTAACCTATGTAGATTGTATCAGTCGTAATGCATTACAAAACATGAAAAAAATCACAAATAACTATTATCTAGATTCTACAAAGATGGGAGGAGAATATTATTTAAATCATTGCAAACATTGTAATGCAAAATTAGGGGATTTTCCATCTTTTGAGGATAACCCACTGCATACAATAGAAAATAATAAGGATATAAAAATTCATAAATTTTCTGCAGCCATTGAGATTAGTGCTTGTTATTCCTGGTATGTGTAAAACAAAAGGATACAACTATTCATTTTTTATAAATAGTTAATCTTTTTTTCTAATCGATGCGACTTTATTTCAAATCCACAGCTGATTCTATTGCATGTACTAAATATCACTGCTATAAATCTCTTTACAATATAGAAATATCCCTATTTCTATAAGTGGATATTTCCCTATATTTCTAATTTCGTTAACCTAAATATTGATATAGGGATTCTGTTAGAAAATAACTAGAGTGGTATATTTGACACTCCTATCCCTAAAGAAGGCTCCGTCGCACCGTAGTGAGCTTTCTCATTCGGAACATCTGTCAATTGACAATAAAGTCGTTTGACAATCTAGGTTTTACTCAAAAAATAGCGCCCTATAATTGGATAACATGGATACTGAACTTTGCTAATGCAAAAAATCCTAAAGATCGTCTGACTTACAATGAAATAGTCCTGATATCATTACTATAATTCCCTATTCCCCTACTGTTGTTATCAGAAATTGAGGTATAGGAGGAGCCTTTGAAAAATTAATAGAGTAATATAAATTACTGATCCTATTGTATGTACCACATATCACTACTATAATCCTCTTTACAACATAGAAATATCCCTATTTCTATAAGTGGATATTTCCCTACATTCCCACCTTTGCTATCAAAAATATTGAGATAGATCATTGCCATCAAGTTACGCTCATGCAACATCGATTATAGGAAAGCTTGTTTCTTTTTTATAACGCCCCTAAACAAAAAAAATGTACAGTCCACCTGCAGATGTCAATTCTCTCGTTTTAGGATATTTGCTTTTCTTAGCTTGATGGGCATGAGATAAAGGGCTATAAGAAATTTTTCAAATAATAAATGGAGTGGTATAAATGACAGATTCTATTGCATGTACCACATATCACTGCTATAACCTTCTATCTAATTTCGTTATCCAAAATATAGATATAAGGATTCTTTTAGAAAGTAACTAGATTGGTAGATTGGACACTCCCCCCAAAACGGGCGCTGTCGTATCGTAGTGAGCTTTCTCGTTCGGAACATCTGTCAAATGACAATAAAGTTATTTATTTTCGATTTAAAAATATAAGAGCTTTGCTACATTTTTTGTAGTAAGGCTCTTTAAAATTGTTTAATTCCTATTAAACTAAAGCGCCTGTTACTCTATTTAGTTAGATAAGTTATTTATTAGAAAAATTGTCAATCACTTGGATAGCTAGTTTCAACGCTTTTATTCTTCTTTCTAAAAGCGTTCTTTGGGGACTACCAGCCTTTGACTTATCATAAATGTTCTCAATTGATGGAAGCAAACCAGTAAGAACATTGCGAGCTTCCGCTATATCTTCCTGGGTGTAATGATAGGTTCTTTGATTCCAAACGTTTTCTAGCATTGCTAAGCCGATACAAATAGCTTTGAGTCGTTTCTTTACTAAGGTAGTATTTGCGCCTTTCTGAGTCATTTGTGACAAGGCATTTTCGAGTTTACTGATTGTCGATTGTAAAGATTTTATTGATTCCAATTTGTCTACATTTGATACGTTTTCCATGTTAGCACTGTCCCTTCTTCGTTTCTGAATTATTTTGCTTGATACTTGATAAAATCGCTAAGAACCTGATTTCACTCGCAATATTTTAACATAAATAACTAACTTTCTTTGAGAGGGATTCTCAATAATCCGGCCCAATTATTGAACACAAGTTAACTAACACTCTTCAACTAACCCTCCTGTTAGTCCAATAAGAATTAAACAACTCTATTATTTTTTAAACGACTTTTTAGCACTTAACAAAATGCTTTCATGTACAGAAAACACCTTATCAGTCTACAACTACTTTTTAACAGTCTAATGCTTTTTTCTATAGTCTAAAACATTTTTTTAATGAGACAATATCTCTGCTTTTGTTATCAGAAATGGAGGTATAGGGGGAAATTTTGAAAAATTACTGGAGTAATATAAATTGCTGATTCTACTGCATGTACCACATATCACTACTATAATCATCTTTACAATATCAAAATATCCCTATTTCTATAAGTGGATATTTCCCTATGTCCCTGCTTTTACTATCAACAATATTGAAATAGGTCATTGCCACCAAGTTAAGCTCATACAACGTTGATTATGGAAAAGTTTTTTATAACGCTCCTAAAACAACCTGTACATTTCCACCTGGAGATGCCAATTTTCTCGTTCTAGGATATTTGCTTTTCTTAGCTTGATGGTGATATGGGTATGAGGTATAAGGGAGGGGGTTAAAAAATAAATGGAGTGGTATAAATAGCTGATTCTATTGCATGTACCACATATCCTTGCTATAATTTTCTTTATAATATAGAAATTTCCCTATTTCTATACATAGAAATAGGGAAATAGGGAATTTTTCAAAAAGATAAATGGAGTGGTATAAATGGCTATTACTATTACTGTTGGGAATTACAAAGGGGGCGTTGGTAAAACCACTAATGCTGTATTAAACTCTTATGAATTCGCAAAAAAGGGGAAACGAACTTTACTCGTTGACCTTGATCCGCAGAGTAATGCAACAAAATCTCTAATGTTAACAAAATCTATCCTTAATCCTGATGAAAAGGTAACTTTAAATAAAACATTAATGAAAGGAATTCAAGATGGGAATTTAGATGGATTAGAAATTGAAATAATGGAAAATTTATATTTAATTCCTTCTTATGTTGATTTTCAAGATTTCGCAAAATTTCTATATAAATCGTGTTCTTCGGAAGCAGAAGAAGATTTCTACTTTAAGGGATTACTTGAGAAAATAAAACATAAATACGATTACATATTTATCGATGTTCCACCTATGTCAATTGAAGTCACAAAAAATGCAGTTGTAGCTTCTGATTATGTTCTTATAACTCTACAAACACAAGAACGTTCTCTTACAGGTGCAGAAAACTACATTAACCAACTAATAAAATTAAAAGAGCAATATGATCTTGATATTGAAGTTGTAGGTATTCTTCCAGTGCTATTAAAAAATAATGGTAAAGTGGATGAATACATTATGGAAAATGCTCGTGAAATTTTTGGTGAAGAAAACCTATTTAAAAATATCGTTCCACAGATGGAACGTATTAAAAGGTTTGATGTAAACGGTATTACTGAAAATGATAGACATGATTTAAATGTAATAGAACTATACGAAAAGATTAGTGATGAATTATTGTCTCGTATCAATATTTTTGAAAGTTTGAAGGTTGGTGTATAACATGGCAAAAACTCCTGGATTATTAGTCAGAAAAAAGAGCAATTTTAATCCAACAGATCCTTATATCCCAAACGAGGATTCAGTTGTAACACCGGAGAAAAAGAAATTTAAAAACCAACAGGGCAGTATTAAAATTTCTAGTCAATCTAAGGAAGAGCTTGGAGCACTAATGAAACTCACTAATAAAAAATATGCTCATGAAATAATTGATTTACTTATACATCATTATGTAGAAAATCAATTAACTCCTGAACAGAAAAAGAAATTTAAATTATTAACAGAGATCTAGAAATATAGAAATATTCCTATTAAGAAATAGGGATATTTCTATATTTTCGTAGTTTAAAAAAATACCGTCACCAGAACTTCCTCCTCGACTTTTTCTTCTCTTTTGCCGCTGCAGCTTCCTCATGATATTCCTTATGTAAAGTGATAATAAAGTTATTTAATTTCGATATAAAAATATAAGAGCCTTACTACATTTTTTTGTAGTAAAGCTCTTTAAAGTTGTTTAATTCTTATGGAACTAAATCACTCGTTACTCTATTTAGTTAGATAAGTTATTTATTAGGAAAATTGTCAATCACTTGGATAGCTAGTTTCAATGCTTTTATTCTCCTTTCTAAAAGCGTTCTTTGGAGACTACCAGCCTTTGACTTATCATAAATGTTCTCAATTGATGGAAGCAAACCAGTAAGAACATTGCGAGCTTCTGCTAAATCTTCCTGGGTGTAATGATGGGGCCTTTGATTCTAAACGTTTTCTAGCATTGCTAAGCCGATGCAAACAGCTTTGAGTCGTTTCTTTACTAAGGTAGTATTTGTGCCTTTCTGATTCATCTGTGACAAGGCATTTTCGAGTTTACTGATTGTCGATTGTAAAGATTTTATTGCTTCCAATTTATCTACATTTGATACGTTTTCCATGTTAGTACTGTCCCTTCTTCGTTTCTGAATTACTTTGCCTGATACTTGATAAAATCGTTAAGAACCTGATTTCACTTGCAATATTTTAACATAAATAACTACCTCTCTTTGAGAGGGATTCTCAATAATCTGGCCCAATTGTTGAACACAAGTTAACTAACACTCTTTAACTAACCTGCCTGTTAGTCCAATAAGAATTAAACAACTTTATTATTTTTCAAACGACTTTATTGTAAATTAAACAGCTTTTTTGTCACTTAACACCTTAATCAATCGTTTTGTCTCTAAAGCTAACTGTTTAATATTTTCCTTGCACTTGGCTACAATAACACTACGCCACTAATCAGTAGTAACATCCCATTATTTTTGTGCTAGTAGCGCTATTCTTTTTATCTCTTCAAGATCAGGAGTATCCTTTTAGTTTCATTTTCATTGTAGTCAATCTCTTTTGACATCGATGGTTTAGGCATTATCCGTTAATTCTATTACATGTACCACATATCATCACTGTGTTCTTTTCCCACAGCATAGAAACATCCCTATTTCTATATTTTTGTGATTTTAAAAAATATCGTCACCAGAACTTCCTCCACGACTTTTTCTTTTCTCTCGCCGCTGCAACTTCCTCATGATATTCCTTCATCAATCGTTTTATCTCTAAAGCTAACTGTTTAATATTTTTCTTGTACTTCGTTAGCTACAATAACACTACGCCACTAATCAGTATTAGCCCCTCCATTGTTTATAAGCCAGTAGCGCCATTCTTTTTATCTCTTCAAAATCTGGAATATCCTTTATTTTCATTTTAGTTAATCGCCTTTGAAATCAATGGTTTAGGCATTATCCGTTAATTCTATGATTCTATTACATGTACCATATATCATTGCTATAATCTTCTTTCCAATATAGAAATATCCCTATTTCTATAAGTAGATTTCTATATATATCCCTACTTTTGTTATCAGAAATAGCGCAGATTCTCCTATTTCTTCACCTAAAAATGAGTAAAGACAAGTGAATGTGTAAGAGAAAAAGAAATTTAAAAACCAACAGGGCAGTTTTAAAATTTCTAGTCCATCTAAGGAAGAACCTGAAGCACTAATGAAACTCACTAATAGGCAATATGCTCATGAAATAATTAATTTACTTATTAATCGTTATGTAGAAAATGAATTAACTCTTGAACAGAAAAGGGAATTTAAATTATTAACAAAGTATAGAAATATCCCTGTTTCTAAATAGGGATATTTCTATATTTTTGTAATGTATTTTAAAACAGGCAAATTCAATAACTACACTAAAAAGAGTCCTATTTCTAGGACTCTTTTTAATACTAATTTTAGCTTTAATTTACATTTTATCGATGATTATTTGTCTTTTATACCATTGGTTTAATTTGTCTCTCGCAGTTCCAGAGAGACGCTTTGTTTTTTTATTATAGAATCTAGATAGAGTGGGCTGTGATATGCCTATCTCTGCTGAGAGCTCTCGCATAGTTATGTTCTTTCTCCTATGCATAAATTCTATTCTATCCCTGATTAATTGTTCGGTTCCATTCATATCTAATGGTTTTTCTTCAATTTTTACTGGTTGATTTTCCTCATGTATTACATCTAAAGTCTTCTTTTTTGCTAAGTTTTCCATTGAATGAATTAATTCTTTAGGTGGTAGTATTACTATTCCTAACTGTGAATAATAATTTTTAAACCAATTCTTCTTCGTCAATTGTTCCTCATCTAAACCTTTATCATATCCCCAATGGGAAATTACACCTTCTTTTTCTAAGTCAATCAAAACATTTTCTAGTTGATCACGAATACGGTTAGGCTTTTGCTTTTGGTTTATGCCCATCACCGCTAATAACCCTTTATCTCCCCCTATAGAATAGGGCCTTTTTAAGTTAGAAAACATTTGACGAATTCTCCACTGCCATGTCAAATAACGAATTAACCTTTTATGATATTTGTGTCTATAGCTATTATATTCAAGGGCCTTTTTTGATAATAGTGCTGTAGTGCTATTAGATCCATATAGATAACTGGATAAGAAACTTCCCGGTTTAATTCGGCACGATTCTATACCCATGTATTCATTTGTATTTTTATCTCTCCAAAGCACTACAGAATCTAATACAAATAACCTTTTAATTACTTCACGCTTTACTTCATAATGTTTACCTGTTTCAGCGCGATCATTTAGTACGACTACTTCATTCTCATCATTTAAGTATATGAAAATACTTGCTAGAGCCGCTATACGTTTAGCTACCTTAATCTTATCTTCCACTCTATAATATTCAACACCACTTGCTTTTGCTTTTGAAATACTGCACATTTCTAAAACTTGTTCATATGAAAAATCAATAAATTCATCAGGTGAGTTTGCTTCATTTAGCCATTGAATTGTGATGGTATCTAATACGTCCGCTGTTAAATCATCCATATTACTCATTACACCATCTACTAATGTATTCCATCTTGCGGCTTCCTCAATATTCGTTAACCTTAGGTCTTCATCTTTATGAGAGGAAAGCTGTGCTACTCCATTACTATCTTTCGTTTCAATGGGATATGATTTTAATTTTGTATTTTCATCTTCCTCAAATTGATTCTTTGCTATCCCATCTCTTAACTTATAATAAACGGCGGAATTATTTACTTCTAAATAATTTTCATGCGCTATATTCGCATCAGGTTCAATCACTGGTGTATGTGTTACAGTATTAACTGTATCTTCATTACGAAACTCTTGGGCTATAAAGACATCTATTGTTTCATGAATTGTTACTTTGTGAGTATCTATATTTTTGAATATATCTAAAGCTGAAATGCCTTTTCCTTGCTGCTGCTTCACCCACTGTACAAGCATTGAAAATGATGGAGAAAGGTATTCTGAAGTTACAATTTTACTATTATCTGCTTCAACGTCTACATAGTATGAATTCCATTTACGCCACAATGGCTCGTTCTGTTTATAAATTGGTTCTGTTATTGATAATGCATCTCTAAACAACTGTAGAACGTCTTCCATATATATTTTGCTCCTTATATAAATTTAATAAATGTTATTTAAACGTGAAAATACTTAGCTATATGATGTCCCTTTCTAAATAACAAGAAAGATAATTAGAATATTTTATTTGAAATTTTCTACGTTACACCTTTACAAGATCCTAGTATTTATACTTATAATCATCCCTTTAAATGATTATACAAGACCAACTCAATTTGTAAAATCCAAATACGACTTAATTCAAAGGCTTGAGTAGTATCCTAGTTTTTTTCATAGATCCTGCTTCTATTAGTATCATTTTTCATAAACATGAAAATCTGTAGCTATATCATTCCCCTTTCAACTGCACAATCTTTTTAAAAAAGAGGGCTACAGCTTGATATAATAGATTTTCTTTTATAATTACAATATGCAACATGAAAATTTTTAGCTATATGATGTCTCTTTTGAATAATGTAAATGTTCTATAAACCCTTTGATATCATACACCCACTACCTTTTATTCGTATTTTTAACTATTTATAGAATATGAAAATCTGTAGCGGTATGATGTCCTTTTTTCATACAAAGATGAAAAGGTCTTAGTTATATGATGTCCCTTTTAAAATTTGAAATTCCGAGATTGAATCCTTTAATATCAACGCTTAAAGACTATTCTATGAATAATCTCATATCTAAAAACATGAAAACTCATAGCTATATGATGCCCCCTTTGAATAACGTGAATGTTCTATAAACCCTTTGATATCATACATTCACTTCCGTTTGCTCTTATTTTCGACTATTTATAGAATATGAAAATCTGTAGCGGTATGATGTCCCTTTTTTTATAAAAAGATGAAAAGGATTTAGCTATATGATGTCCCTTTTAAAATTCGAAATTTTGAGTTCGAACTCTTTAATACCAATGTTTAAAGGCAATTCTATGAATAATTTCGTATCTAAAAACATGAAAACTTATAGCCATATGATGTCCCTTTTGTATTTATAAAAGAACCTCATAAACATTATTGTATCAATGTTTATGAGGTTCTTTCTAATGATTTATTGATTTTCTAGAAAGATGAAAATCTGTAGCGGTATGATGTCCATAAAAAAAAATCGATACATCTTCAAACCCCTTGATACACAAGGGATTAACGTGCATTTCATCTTTTCATTTTTTCTCTTAAAGGGGCACATTTCATCAAATTTCGATTTGCTATAATCATAATTGGTATATTTTATAGTGTTTTGGCATATATTTCTGGATTTATGTGTAGGAGGTGAAAAAGATGAGACAATCATTTATTATTCGTAATCAACGTAGTCTAAATGGACAAGATACAAATGCAGTTTTAGTAACATTGAAATCTTGGCAGAAACTTGTTGAAGCTTTTGAAGAAAAATACTACAGCTATAAAGATACATACCTTGAGGATATTCTGGATCATATGACATATGAAGAACGTATTGCTGATGTAGATGGCTTTGTGGCTCAGGCGAAACCATCTTTTTCAAGTCGTACACTATCTGCTATTTCAGAAAAAATGGGACGAAAACATAAATTATATGGTATTACAAATGCTGATCTTGAAGTCTTCTTATATCTACACAAGAAATGTTACACGAATGGGGTCATTCCAAATGTAACAGTACATATGATGTGGGAAGATTACAAGCAATATAAAGAGGAATTTGCTTATATACAACATTCTCAGTTCTATATTGCATTAAAGAAATTAAGTTTACATAACATTATTACAATAGAAAATGAATTAGATGGTCGCTATACCATTAAGCTCACTCATTTTATGAACGAAGAAACTGAAAAGGCAAATTCCTATGTTTATATTAGCCCAGTCGTATTTACCAAGGCTTTCTTTGAGCTTTCAGTTGCGGCTAAGAAACTATTCTTGGACATTGCTATGCAACAGCACAGCGAAACGACTCTTAAACGTTCCTTAGATAAACAAGATGAAAGAGGAAATACAACTCATTTTGGAGGGATGTACCGCTTTTTACATAAGAAATACCCACATCAAATCCGTGCGGTTATGACAGAATTAACAACTGCATTACCATGTACAGGGACTCCCCTATTCAAAATTTGCAAATTACAAAAAGGGGTTAAAAATAAAAAAAGATATACGACGTTATATCTATCCTTACATACAGATTTCTTATGTACAAAAGAAGCTGGAGAAGTACAGTATCGCGATCCATTCACGCCAAAGGTTACGTATGCACGAAAAGCTCGTTTTATTGAATCTGTG
>NZ_KB895603.1:0-22845 GCF_000374885.1 Bacillus sp. 105MF
ATCCTCGATATAAGAACAAAGTAGTTGTACCTATTTTGTTTGCCTTTCGTCGGAAGATAGAATGGGTCGTCTTACATACAGACACTACCGAACTCTATATCGTTGTATCCTCTTTGTTGAACGAGAGGAACTGTTTTGTGAGGATAGAGACAGGAGAATCCCCCACCTCAAGCTCTTGTAGAGGTAGGTGAGGGTAGTTCAATACACCAGTTTCACCGTTAATTCAGTTTGTGTACCACACGTCCCGCAATAGAAAACATGAACACAATATTGCTGAGAATTCTCCCCTGTTAAACCGTCTACCTCTATTAATAAATCTTGATCCATATATGCGCTATAAGCATCTGTATAATCTACAACTTTCCCATAATCTTGGAGTACATTCAGGCAACTTTGACAAGAATATACTTGAGCTTCTAGTGCATTGCAAAGTGGACATATTCCCATTTATCACTCCTCCAATCATAGAGGTTTCATATTTACAATTAGTGTGACCTTCTTTTAGAAAAATACAAATTAAAAAAACGAAATAAACTCCTTCTTTTTAGGTGGGAGGGAGCATCCGGCCATGCATAGAAGCATTCAGATCCTTTTCCTGCCCCATGCCAAGTGAAAACACAGAGAGAAAAAGAGTGCAGGTCACCTTTCGTTATCCATAGCTGTAACTTATATGCTGAAAAATTAAAATCGGTATATATTTTTACAAAATTTACAAATTATTAACTCGCATATCTTTCTACGTAACATCCATACTATGAGTACATTCACTTCAAACGATGGATTAGCGCCAAACGAGGCGATAATCTGGTTCAACTCCAGCTAATCCAACCAAAAAAATTTCTATACTTTAAGGAGGATACATTCCTATGGCAAACCAAAACAATCCATTAGTAGTACCAGGCGCAACAGCTGCAATCGATCAAATGAAATATGAAATCGCTCAAGAATTTGGTGTACAATTAGGAGCAGATTCTACAGCTCGTGCAAACGGTTCTGTTGGTGGCGAAATTACAAAACGTTTAGTAGCAATGGCTGAGCAAAGCCTTGGCGGATACCAAAAATAAATATATATGGCAAAAAAGGTCTCAAGCATTCGCTTGAGACCTTTCTTTCTACCCTAGCATTTGTAAAAATCGCTTCGTTCGTTCTTCTTTTGGATCTGTAAATACTTCTTCTGGTGTACCTTGTTCCACAACAACGCCGCCATCCATAAAGATAACACGATTCGCAATTTGATGAGCAAAGCGCATTTCGTGCGTTACAATCACCATCGTCATTCCTTCTTGTGCAAGTTCCTTCATTACCTTTAGGACCTCTTGTACAAGTTCTGGGTCTAACGCTGACGTTGGTTCATCAAATAATAAAACTTCTGGTTCCATCGCAAGCGCACGAGCAATTCCAACGCGTTGTTGCTGGCCACCAGATAGTTGGAATGGATATAACTCCATTTTGTCACCAAGTCCAACCTTCTCAAGGAAATATGTCGCTTTTTTCTTCGCTTCTTCTTTCCCTACTTTTTTCACTGTAACAAGCCCTTCCATTACATTTTGGATTGCTGTTAAATGAGGAAATAAATTATGATGCTGGAACACCATACCTGTTTGTGTACGAAGATTTACAATATCTTTCTTCGTTACTTTTTTAGAGAAATCCAGCTCTTTGTCACCAATGCGAACAATACCTGCATTTGGTGTTTCTAATACATTCAGGCAACGTAAAAATGTTGTCTTACCAGATCCAGATGGCCCAATAATGACAACAACTTCACCTTTCTCCACTGATAAATCAATATGCTTTAGTACCGTGTTATCACCGAAACTCTTTTGTAAATGTTGAATTGAAATCATAAAAACAAAAACTCCTTTTATAAAAGGATTATTATTTAAGCGTATAACGCTCTGAACGTTTTTCTAATATTTGTTGCACGATAGATAATAAGAAACAAATCGCCCAATAAATAAGACCTGCTTCAAAATAAACAATTAAAAATTCATAGTTCATTGCTGCAATTTCCTGTGCTTTTCGAAACAGCTCTGTTACTAAAATTAATGATGCTAATGAAGTATCCTTCACTAAGCTAATAAACGTATTCGAAAGCGGTGGAATCGATACACGTGTCGCTTGTGGTAAAATAATGCGTTTTAGCGCCTGTGGATATGTCATCCCAATTGTATATGCTGCTTCCCATTGTCCTTTTGGAATAGACAAAATAGAAGCACGAATAATTTCAGATGCATATGCACCAACATTTAATGAAAAACCAATAATAGCTGCTGGATATGGATCAATCTCAATGTTAAGAGTTGGAAGTCCATAGAAAATAATAAACAATTGTACAAGAAGTGGTGTTCCGCGAATAATAGATACATAGATACGAGCAATCCATTGTAGTAGGCGGCTACTTGAAATACGTGCTAAAGCCGTAAATATCGCCAAAATAATACCGATCACAAATGTGATAATCGTTAATGGGATTGTCGTGAAAAGAGCACCCTCTAGCATAGGCATGAAGGATGCTTGCATAATATCTATCCATGTAGACAATCGATCTGTAATCAATGCATTACTTAGATACATTTTCACCGAACCATTTTTTCGTTATTTTGTCATACGTACCATCTTTTTTCATATCTTCTAACGCTTTATCTACTTCTTGTACAAGCTTATCGCTACCTTTACGGAATAAGAACCCACTTTGTGACGCTTCTTTTTCTGTTGCTGCAATTTTAATATTTGCATCTTTTTTCGTTTGTAAATAGTTTAACACTGATAATTTATCATTGATTGTGAAATCAACGCGACCTGTATTAAGTAGTTCTACTGCTTGACTAAAGCCTTCTACACCTTGAATCTTCGCACCATTTTTCTTTGCAAGATCCGCATAGTTACTTGTTAAAGACTGTGCTGCTGTTAATCCTTTTACATCTGTAAATGAAGCAGGTTTATCTTTATCCTTTGCAACGACAAGTGCTGCTGAAGAAGAAATATACGGTTTAGAGAAATCATACTTCTTTTGACGATCTTCACGAATTCCGACTTCATTCGCAACCATATCGAAACGTTTTGCATCAAGCCCTGCAAGCAAGCTATCCCATTGTGTTTCTTTAAATACTGGTTTCACACCGAGACGTTTTGCAACTTCTTCTGTTAACTCAACGTCAAATCCAGTTAATTTTCCACTTCCATCGTGGAATGTAAACGGTGGGTATGTACCTTCTGTACCAACAACGAATTCACCGCTTTTTTTAATTTGTTGCAATGCATCTTGACTAGTAGCTGTATCTTTTTTCTCTTCTTTGCCACAGCCCGCCACAATACCGACTGCTAGTGTAGCTACTGCAAGCACTGAAAATAATTTCTTCATGATATTAGTCCTCCAAGTATTCTGATAGGAATTTAAAAACTATATTGATTGTATGCAATCTTGAACAATTTTTCAATGAAAATGTTCGTCATTAGTGTATCCTTTTTTTTCATAATCAAACAACATGATATAAAATCACTACGTACAAAAAATAAGTAACATTTTTAAATATAGCACTTCTAAGAAGAAAGGTAAAACAATACTTACTTTTATATAAATTGACAAAACCATTGTTTTTTAGATGGGAGAGCGGATCCGACCATGCATAAATGTGGGCAGGGCCTTTTTTTGCCCCATGCCGTGTGAAAACAAAAGGAGAAAATGAGTAGAAGTCTTCTTTTCTCCTTCATAGTCATAACTGGGCTGTTGAAAGATCAATATGGATTTTTCTATACAACAAGCTATGTTAAACAATGTTGTTATTTTTTGAGATAAAGAAAGGGAACTCCTATTATTGAGTTTGTGATATGAACCATAAGTTTGCGGCAAACTTATGCTTCCAGGATTTGAAGAATATTTTTAATGTCGCTTTTAAATAAAGTCATGGTGTTTATAAAAAAGACGCGATGTTTTGTCCCTTTGAATCTGTTTATCTAAAAGGATGTTTTTATAGTGAAAAGAAAATCTGAACTGAAAGGCGGATTAAAGAATTGTTGAGTAGCAATAAAGTTACTCCACTAAAGGGCCAGATTGTGAAGCAATACCCACTTGAGTAACTTAATTCAAATGGGTTCTTTTTATTCTATAATTAATTAAACAAATTATAAAAATTATTTTTAATAAAATTCAATATTTTATTAATATTATTTAAAAATATGTTAAACTAATATTAATAAAAGTAAATGGAGGGCAAAGCTGTGGATATTAACAATATTCCAAACTGGATTTTAGCCTTGGAAAATGAGGATTTAGAGTTTGTTAAAAACTTAGTACTTCATTCGGGTTCTTTAAAAGAGATTGCAAAGGTTTATGAGGTATCATACCCAACAGTAAGACTTAAACTTGATCGATTAATCGATAAAATAAAAATGAATGATGCCGTAGAAAACGAGGAATTTATTAAATTTATCAAGAGCCTGTCTATTGATGATCGGATAAGTGTAGAAGATGCAAAATTGATTATTGAAAAATATAAACAAGAAAGAGATGGGGAATAATGGTTCTTATTTATGCTGGTATGTTAGCTGTTCAATTTTTCTTATCAAGTAGAAACAATATCTATTGGGGGGCAATTTTACCAGTAGCACATATTGTATTTCTGACATGGTTGTTTATAACGAATCGTATTGAAAGTACTATTGGTTTTATCCTTTATCTATTAGTAGGGATGTTTTTCTTATGTATAGAATGGAATCTAGGTAGAAAGTATTTTCATAAGAAGATACAAAAAGAATTGGATAAAATGAAAACCCACGACATGAAATAGAGAAAATACGGGTAGAGAAATGATTAAACTTTTTTATAAAAAATTATTCACTAGCAACAAATAACCCAAGCATTTTGATCAAAATTTTTTCGAAATGTTTGGGTTTCTTCTGTTGAAAAATCAATTTTTGTAGCATGCTTTTAATCAAACTTTATTACGAACCAACAGCATTCACGGCAAACTTATGGGTTAATAATTAATCCACGGCAAAGATATGCTTCTTTTAGCGGCAATTTTATGGGTAAAGTAACAGAGTTCCCTTGTTCCCTTAAAGCTCCCGATTGTGGAATAATGAGTGTTTAATTTACAAGAACTTTCGATAAACCTGTGTATTATGAAGCGGCTTAAAGCCTAAAGAGGTGTACAACCTCTCAGCACTTTCATTTCCCTCTAGAAAACATATTCGGATTTCTTCGTATCCTTCTTCTAACATCTCGTTCATACCGAATTGTAAAGCCTTACGTCCATATCCATTTCCTTGGTAACTTGGAACAACCATTAAATTATCTAATATCCCTTCTCCAGTAGTAACTGATGCAACAATTTGTTCATTTTCTAACACTAAATATACATTATTTTTATTGTTTAATTTGTATTTTTTTACACCGTCTTCTGGAGCAAGGTAAGGTTTAATATCATTCTTTTCGTGCAACTCGTAATAACATTCCTGTACCATTTTTACAAACTGGTCAAAAAATCTATCTTCATATTTAATCAACTCAATGTCTGCTTTAGGAAAAGTTCCTCCCTTGTATACCGATTCAAGTGAACCCCACCATTTTTCAAACCCCATTTTCTTAGCAAAGCCAATAGGATTTTCTGATTCGACTCTCATATAAGTACACACAAAATCTGGTTTTGTTTTAGAAATTACCTCTTCCATTGCTTTATATAATGTAGAACCAATACCTTTTAAACGGGAATCTGGTTCTACATAAACACTGATTTGAGCAATAGACTCTCCAGCACTATTTGCATAGACAGATGAATATGAGAACCCTTCAATTCCATTTTGTTCATATAGGAGAAATTGCATAGAATTTAGGACAATATCATCTAAAGAACCTACCTCTTCTTCTATCCCCATACTTTTTATTAGATTTAATATACTGACCTTATCTTCTTTTCCCCTATAAACACGTATCATTTAGATAATCCCCATTTCCCATTTAATAGTTAGTCTTCTGCTAAATCCGGTTATTACTTAGTGAAATTTTCTTATGCTTATTCCTCAATCCTATGCTTTAACGAAACATCAAACAATCATCAGTCCGGAAAATTCTGATAAATTAAGTTTATCAGAGGTTAACTGCTCTCAACAATCATTTTACTAACTATGGGATTATCATTTTGACAAACAACGACAAAAACAGAGGCAGCTGCCCCTGTTTCTCAACACTCTTAAAAGAGCTTGCCTTTAAGAATCTAATACACAATACCCGATCATTCCGCACAATAATAAAAAGAAAGCAATGTTAAATGTAACTGATAATTCTTCCATCTCTATCTCCCCCTTGCTTCCAACATATCACATGGATAAGGAAAGGGATGGGAGCATTTGTAAACATTGCTTTAAAGTTTTCTGAACATTTCGTGAAAGTTACGCACTTTGACTTCCTTCTATTTGCGTTTTATACATTTCATAATAACGACCCTTTTTCTGCATTAATTCTTCATGTGACCCTTTTTCAAGAATAGTCCCTCGATCGAGCACAATGATTTGATCTGCACTCTTAATTGTGGAAAGGCGATGTGCAATAATAAATGTTGTTCTTCCTTTCTTTACAACTTCTAGTGCCCCTTGAATCATCGCCTCAGTCTCTGTATCAATACTTGAAGTCGCTTCATCTAACACTAAAATGGCAGGATCGAATGCTAACGCACGTGCAAAAGATATAAGTTGGCGCTCTCCAGTCGATAGGGTACTTCCTTTTTCCGTAATTTCTTCTTCTATATTGTTAGCAAATCGTTCTGCCCCTACATCATGCAGTGCTTTTACAATTCGAGCCTTTGAAATCTTTGGATGTTCTAAACTTACATTCGACGCAACTGTACCACTAAATAAAAATGGATCTTGTAATACAATTCCCATGTGCTCGCGGAGTGCTTGCTTTGGTATATTTTTCACGTCATGCCCATCGATTGTAAGTTTTCCTTTTTGAAACTCATAGAATTGGAAGAGTACATTCATAATAGAACTTTTCCCAGATCCCGTATGACCAACAAGGGCCACCGTCTCTCCTTTTTTTGCCTCGAAAGAAATATTTTTTAACACTTCATCTTTCCCATTATAAGAAAATGAAACATCATCAAATCGAACATTTCCATTAAGACGTGGTATACGTTCCTCTTCCACTACTTCGCCCTTTTCATCCAGCAGTTCAAATACACGTTCCGATGCAACGCGCGCTTGCTCTAAATTCGCAAGCTGGTTTACCATATTTGTAATTGGTGAGAAGAGCCTTGTTAAATAATCGACAAATGCATACAGTATTCCTAAAGAGATAATCCCAGCAGCGCTCAAAGAGGCACCGCCAAAATACCAAATAACCGCTGTAAAAGCAATGTTGCGTAAGACACCCACTAAATTATGCGATGTCGCTGCATTTAAATTTAAAATTTTATTTTGGTACTTAAAGTAATCTTCATTTAATTCTTCAAATTCTTTCTTTATTGCACGTTCTTGACGAAATGCCTGGATGATAGGCATTCCTTGGATGGATTCATTCACTGTTCCATTAATATCTGATAACCGAGAGCGCATCTTATGATTGTACACAGAGGCATATTTTCTATATACAACAGCCCAAACAATTAAAATTGGTACGATAATTAAACATAACAGCGCTAATTTCATATCAAGTAAAAATAAAGCAATAAAGATTCCGATAATATAAATAAAACTAGAAACAAATGTCGCTAAAACTGTTACATATAACTCCCGAATGGCCTCCGTATCATTCGTTACACGCGATACAATTTTCCCTGCTGGTAAATGGTCGAAATAACGAATCGGTAATGTTTGAATATGAGAAAAGACATCTTCACGCATAATTTGAATGATTTTATTAGATGCTTTCTGTAAGAAAAACTGTTTACCATATGCAAATAAAGATACAACTAACAATAGTGCAAAATATCCTCCGCCAAGTAAAAGTAATCGTTTCATCTCAGGTTCATAAAACGAATACACTTCTTTGTTTGTTAACATTTTTGCTTTATACACTTGCGTTGCTTTTCCACTTTGAACTGTAATAATATCTCCCTTTACAGAACGTGTTCCCTCTGCTGCAACCTTATTAGGTACAAAATAATAAGTGAAACCAACTTGTATAATACGAACTTCTTTTCCTTTTTGTTCACCTTGTTCAAAGCGGTCGCTTCGCTTATACCAAGCTCCGTTATAAAGTACGGCATCGTCCCCTTGCACTGTTTCATGCCATGGTTTCTCAATACCGACAATATGATCATCAATCATTGTCTTTGCTACAAATGGGCCTGCAAGCTCTGCAATAACGAAAATAAATAACATTGCCAGTGCCACAAAAATGGTTCCCTTTACTTTCATAGCGTATTGAAATAACCGTTTTCCAACACTCATATTTTCACCTCACCCTCTACGTTTTCGCCCTGCTGTCTTTCAAACTGCTCCGCATACCAGTCACCATTCAAAACGAGCCTATCATGTGTTCCCTCTTCGATAATTTCACCATTATCCATAACGAGAATCCAATCAGCATGCTGCACAGCTGACAGGCGGTGCGTTGTTATAATTGTTGTTTTTCCGCTTCTTTCTCTCCGTATATTTTCAATAATTGCTGCTTCTGTTCGAGCATCCACAGCCGATAATGAATCATCTAAAATTAAAATTTCCGGATTTTGAATCACAGCTCGCGCAATCGAAATCCGTTGTTTTTGTCCACCAGATAGAGAAACACCTTTTTCTCCAACAAGCGTCTCTAATCCTTCTGGAAGAAACTCCAGATCTTTTTTAAATGCTGCAATTTCAATTGCTTTTTGAAGCTCCTCCTCATTTGCTTCTCTGTTCCCAAATAAAATATTTTCTCGTGCTGTTTTTGAAAATAGAATATGCTCTTGCGGTACATATCCAATCCAACTTCGTACGTTTTCGGTTGAAATTTCATCAAGCGCAACATTCGACACCGTAATATCCCCTTCTCCAAGTGGATACTGACGAAGGAGCTGGCGAACAAGAGTCGTTTTACCACTCCCTGTTTTCCCAACAATACCAAGCGTTTCCCCTTGCTTTAATGAAAAAGAAACATTTTTCAAATTAAGCTTAGGTGAAGCAGGATACGAAAAGGAAACTTTATCAAAGTCGATATACTCTGGCTCGTGTACACGCGTCGGCTTTTTCACGTTCTTCACGTCAGGCTCATAGGCTAACGTTTCATTGACACGATCTAGTGAAGCATTTCCGCGCTGCATGACATTTATTAATTCACCAATCGCAAACATTGGCCAAATCATCATCCCAAGATAAACGTTAAAAGACACAAGTTCACCAAGAGTAACTTTCGATTGGAACACTAAAAATGCTCCATATACAAGACCAATTAAATAACTAAGACCAACTAGCATCTTAACCGTCGGCTGAAACAGTGCATCAATTCTTGCTACTTTCATATTTTTTTTATATACATCTGTTCCTAATTGATGAAATCTTTGCTCATCAGCTTTTTCCTGTACATATGCACGGATAACACGCACGCCTGCAATCGATTCAAGTACTTTATCATTCATATCTCCAAAAGCATCTTGAGCAATCGTAAAGCGTTCATGTAACTTCTTCCCATATATATTCATCGCATATGCCATAATCGGCAAGGGAAGAAGTGCCGCAATTGTAAGTTGCCAACTGATTGAAAATCCCATCATAAAAACAATTGTGAGCATATATAAACTAGAATCAACAAGTGTCAAAATCCCAAAACCAGCAGTCATAGCAATCGCCTTTAAATCATTTGTCGCTCTCGCCATTAAATCACCAGTACGATTTTTGTGATAAAAGGTCGGCGTCATTTTCAACAAGTGCCCCATAAATTTTGAACGCATCGTTTTTTCAAGCACGAATGCACCGCCAAATAATTGGTGCTGCCATACGTAGGTGAGTACATACCCACCAACTGCCGCCCCAAATAAAATCCAAACATACTGTATAATCACTTCGTTTGTTAAAGAACCTACTTTTATATGATCAATTGTTAATCCAATTACTTTCGGAGGAATTACCTCTATTACATTTACAATTAGAAGCACTCCAATTGCTATGCTATACCTCTTCCAATGTTCTTTAAAAAACCATGTTAACTTTTGTAATACTGAAAACAATGAAATCTCTCCCTTCTCGATTTTGTTTCAGTCTATTTCTGTTATCCACTATCAAAAGCCCCTGCTTTTACACCGTACCAATTGTACTGTTTCACCATAACTTCTCACCTTCCATATTTTTCTACCCCGCTATTTGCGGGCAGTAAAATCCCCACCTCAAGATTCAGCAAGAAATGAGAACGATAGATAAGGGGATAACTGCCCGTTAATGCCCGATTGGTTCAACTAACCATCCGTGGGAGATAAATCCCCCTTACGGATGGAAGTTTCACTTTATCGAAACCATACAAAGTATGGAAACAACCAAAATAGAGACAAAAAAACGCATACCGCCGCTTGACGATATGCGCAAAAACGCATAAAAGCGTACGTTACGAAATACGCAACGTACGCTTTTTGAAAAAACAAAAAAGCACTATCTTTCCGTACGGGTTGCGTAATGATATGAATGTTTCCCACCATGTAATCCAACTAAGCCAGTCATATTTACCATTACAATCATTACGCGCACCCCCTTCATTTATTTTCCATTTTTAATTTTATAACTTTATCAACTTTTCTGTCAATTGTTTTTTTCATTATTTTACAAAATAAACTTTTATCACCAAAAATAAAAGATGTACAATACCACTTCGATACTCGAAAAAATTATCTATCGATATTATTATAGATAATCCTATATTTCACTTACAAATAAGGTAAACCCCTTTAAGAAAGGGCATACAAAATAAAAATCACATAAGAAATCGTTTCCATAAACATTTTGTTTGAAAAATGTTCTCAAACCCCCTACAATCACCATATACTCACTCTTACAAGTTGCTATTTTAGGAGGACAAATCATGACAACTAGCAATACGTACAAATTTTATTTAAACGGTGAATGGAGAGAAAGCTCTTCAGGGCAAACAATTGATATTCCATCACCATACTTACACGAAGTAATTGGTAAAGTACAAGCAATTACTCGTGAAGAAGTTGACGAAGCAATTAAATCAGCACAACAAGCTCAAAAAGAATGGGCTGAAGCTTCTCTTCAAGATCGTGCAAAATATTTATATAAATGGGCTGATGAGCTCGTAAATATGCAAGATGAAATTGCCGATATCGTAATGAAAGAAGTCGGTAAAGGTTATAAAGATGCGAAAAAAGAAGTTGTTCGTACAGCTGATTTAATTCGTTATACTGTAGATGAAGCATTACACATGCATGGCGAAAGCATGATGGGCGATAGCTTCCCTGGTGGATCTAAATCCAAGCTTGCAATCATTCAACGTGCACCACGTGGTGTTGTTTTAGCAATCGCACCATTTAACTACCCTGTAAACTTATCTGCTGCAAAACTTGCACCAGCTCTTATTATGGGGAACGCTGTTATCTTTAAACCAGCAACACAAGGCGCAATTAGCGGTATTAAAATGGTTGAAGCTCTTCATAAAGCAGGTCTTCCAAAAGGACTTGTAAACGTAGCAACAGGACGCGGTTCTGTTATCGGCGACTACTTAGTAGAACATCCTGGCGTAAATATGGTATCGTTCACAGGTGGTACAAACACAGGTGCTCACTTAGCGAAAAAAGCTGCTATGATTCCGCTTGTATTAGAACTTGGCGGTAAAGACCCTGGTATCGTACGTGAAGATGCTGACCTAGGGGAAGCAGCAAAACATATCGTTAGTGGCGCATTCTCATACTCAGGTCAACGCTGTACTGCAATCAAGCGCGTGCTTGTACATGAAAATGTAGCGGACGAGCTTGTTAGCTTATTAAAAGATCAAGTGGCTGAATTAACTGTTGGTTCTCCAGAACAAGACTGTACAATCGTGCCATTAATCGACGATAAATCTGCTGATTTCGTTCAAGGATTAGTTGACGATGCAGTAGAAAAAGGCGCTACAATCGTAATTGGTAACAAACGCGAGCGCAACTTAATCTACCCAACATTAATTGACAATGTAACAGAAGATATGAAAGTTGCTTGGGAAGAGCCATTCGGCCCAATCCTTCCAATCATCCGTGTTTCTTCTGATGAACAAGCAATTGAAATTGCGAACAAATCAGATTTCGGCTTACAAGCAAGTGTCTTCACAAAAGACATTAATAAAGCATTTGCAATTGCAAACAAAATCGATACTGGCTCCGTTCAAATTAACGGACGTACAGAGCGTGGTCCTGACCACTTCCCATTCATCGGTGTGAAGGGTTCTGGTATGGGAGCACAAGGTATTCGTAAGAGCCTTGAGTCTATGACACGTGAAAAAGTAACTGTATTAAACTTAGTATAATATTTCGTGTTAGAAGCTAATCTACGGTTGTAGACTTAGCTTCTTTTTTTATTCCTAGGCTCTGTTATATGGTAATATTTCAGCACAGAAAAAAGAGCTACAATGAGCCCGCTTTCTCTTCTCTCATTAACCAATCCACTACATTCTCAAATAACCTTACAGAATAATTATGTTGTTTTTCTAGACTCAAGTGAGACAAAATATCAAAAATATTTGCTTCATTAGTTTAACACACAGATTAACAGAGCCTATTTCTAAAAAAAGCCTTCTTCTTTTAATGACAAACTGTTCACTATAGTCTGATTATTAATATATCCATTGACGTATAAAAATTCATTTGTTACCCTTGATTATGTTAATTTAATACATAAATCCTCATTCGTATCTCGGTGAGGTAGAGGTTGCAGTCATTAAGAGTATCATTTCAGGAGATGTAGTGGCATCGATGAATGAATGGGAAAGGAATGGTTGCCGAAGTAAGAAATGCCCACTGTGCATTCTTGCTGGGTCTGCTATTTAACAAGTGCAGAACTGTCACAAACAACTTGTTTGTGGAGAGCTATCGAGAGGTATGTCGTGGGTTTCCTATAAGATAGAAAGCACGTAGCGACAATTACACGTGCTTTTTTTGTTTTGTATGAAGCTTACCTTTCTTCCCTTTTTGGAAGACATACATATCTCCTCGCTTGACTTGGTTATACTAACTTTGGAGGTATTTTTTATGCAACAAAAAAAATGGGGTTTTTGGGTACTGACAGCATTCGTTGTCGGTAACATGGTTGGCGCTGGTATTTTCATGGTGCCAAGTACGTTAGCACAAACAGCAAGCCCTCTCGGTGTCACTTTAGCTTGGTTAACAACAGGGTTTGGTGTTTTAATGCTAGCTCTTGTTTTCGGTAATTTAGCAATTCGTCGTCCTGATTTAACGACAGGACCACAAAGTCATGCATATGCATTATTCTCATCACCAAAAAAGAAAAAAATGGCTGGTTTCAGTATGGTTTGGGGCTATTGGGTTGCAAACTGGGCAAGTAATGTCGCTATTATTACATCTTTTGCGGGATATTTATCACTCTTCTTCCCGATTATGAAAGACACACGCCTATTATTTTCGATTGGCTCTTTCGATATAGAAGTTGGAAAACTAATTACATTTTCTATTTGTTCTGTCTTACTATGGGGAACACATATGATTTTAACAAACGGTGTAAGCGGAGCTGGGAAGTTAAACTTCTTAGCAACAACAACAAAGGTGACTGGATTCCTTCTATTCATTGTTGTGACTTTGTTTGCATTTCAAGCTTCAAAATTTGGACAATGGTACACACCAATGATTGATAAAGAAGGCGTGTCACATGGACTACTTTCACAAATAAATTTAGCTGCTCTTACAACACTTTGGGCATTTATCGGTATTGAATCAGCTGTTCTTTTATCAAACCGTGCTGTGTCTCCAAAAACGGTAAAACGAGCAACTGTAGCTGGTTTATTGATAACAGTTGCCATTTATTTAGGAATTACCATTTTAACAATGGGTGTTCTTCACATCGATAAATTACAAACTTCTGAACGTCCATTAGCTGATGCATTAAATGCTGCAATGGGCCACGGCGGCGGGAAATTGATGGCACTACTTGCTCTTACTTCCCTATTCGGCTCTATCTTAGGCTGGATTTTATTAAGCTCAGAAGTACCTTATCAAGCGGCGAAAGAAGGATTCTTCCCTTCCTTCTTTGCAAAAACAAACAAAAAAGGAAGTCCAATTTATTCACTAAGACTGACAAATATTATGTCGCAAGTCTTCCTTTTCTCAACGTTATCAGGGACCATTGCTGAGGCCTATACATTCGTTATTACTGTCTCAACCCTAGCTTACTTAATCCCTTATCTCGTTTCACCAATCTTCCAATTAAAACTCGTTGCAACTGGTGAAACGTATAAAAACGAACCCGGTTCAAGGATTATGGATGGTATTATCGCAGTCATTGCACTTTGCTATGCACTGTGGGTCATTAAAACTGGATCCTCAGATATAAAAACATTCCTTCTTGGAATCGGCTTATTTGTAATTGGCTTTGCATTTTATCCATTAATGAATCGCGATAAGAAAAAAAATGAAGAAAATAAAAACGAGCAAATTGCTTAAAGCAATTTGCTCGTTTTTATTTTTGTATAAGAAAGAAACCTATATAATAGAAGACAGAGGTGAAAAAACATGTCAATCGAAACACTATGGAGCACTCGTTTCCAAAAGCATATTCAAAACGTCATCATGTACTTTGCACGCATGATTAGCGGTCTACTATACAGTTTTATCTTCGTCTCATGCATTGGTGCGTATTATTACGCCAAGTTTCTTAAAACATCTCCTTCTAAAGGCATTTCATTAATCATCATTATATCTCTGCTTACCATCATGATAACGAGATGCCCGATTCGTACTTTTATCCAGAAGCCTGACGCTGTCTATTTACTGGCACTCGAAGAGAAATTAACATCTTATTTCAAACAGTCTCTTCTATACAATTATGTCATTCAACTTTTTCCATTGCTATTTACGTTTCTAATCGTTACACCGCTAGCAATGCAAACATTACAGACAACCGTTCCATTCTTATGTACGATCTTTTTCATTTTAATGTTAATAAAAGGTTGGAACCTATATATCAATTGGATATGGCGTGATCAATATAACAGCCAAATCTGGTTTATTATTCGCTTCACTTGTAATGCACTTATTCTTTATATGCTCTTTCAGTCCGTATCAGTTGTTCTATTAGGTGCGATGCTATTACTTCTTGTCTTCCTACTTGTTTATACAACAAAACAACCAACAAAACGAATTGGATGGGAATATATAATTGAGCAAGAAGAAAAAATGGACATGCGCTTTTACCAATTTGCAAACTTTTTCACCGATGTCCCGCAGCTGAAAAAACAAGTAAAACAAAGAAAATGGCTAACAAGTTGGCTAGAACCTATATTACATAAAAAACAATCTACTTTTTTATATTTGAACACTTTATCATTCTTACGTGCGAATGATTATTTTGGTATATATATGAGATTGACTATTATCGGTTCTTTCATTTTATATTTCGTACCAAATGTATTTGTAAAAGGCGCTATCACTTGCTGTCTCTTATATATGACTGCTATGCAATTGCGTTCCTTATGGAAATATTTTTCGGGAAATAATATTGTAGCATTATATCCTATCTCACACGACACACGAATAAATCAATTTCTCATTCTTGTATTTTCATTAGCAGTCGTTCAGCTAGCGTTATTTTCCATTATTTTATTCGCTTCACTACAGGATTTTTTGCCTGTTCTTTCAACTGTTATAGTCAGCATATTTTTCATCAAATTTATTATCTTACCAAAAACAAAAAAACGAATTTCTTCTTTGGGAATTTAAATGAATGATTGTGTATTCTGAAAGAAAAAAACAGAAAGTTTAGCTAAAAAAGCTACACTTTCTGTTTTTATATTCTCAACAATCAAATAGATTAGGGAAAATAAAATGAGTAAATTAAAGAATTCATCTGTATCCTCTTTTCTATTTTTTCTTCTTATCTATATCTTTTTGTAAGTGTACAAAATGGTATATTACCTCAGGGTCATTCAAGAAAGCATATTTTCCCTTTCTCTCTTTTTCTACCACTTGCATTTTTCGTTCCACATCATTCATAACTATTGTTATTCAAAATAAGAAGCTACTAGTAAAAAAAGAGAGCAGATTATCTGCTCTCTTATGATGCCTCATTATGTTCAGAGGAGTGCTTAACACTTCCCATTCTCTTCAATTTATTCCATCCTACCGCAACCCCTCGAATAGATGAAAATACAGATTTAATTACAACATAAGTCATAAATTGACGATAAATAAAGCGTTGTAAAATTAACCATGCTAATGGTTTAGGATTCTCTTTCTCTAATTTAAATGCAAAAAGAGAAGCGAGAAGATCCATTAGAAAGAATACAAGATAAAATCCCAAAACTTTTAGCGGATTGCTACCAAATAGCCCTATAATCATTAATATATCTGCTAAAGGAGCAATGAACTGCAGGACATATTGGAACAACCACATATTAGGTAATGCAACAAACCCTAATGTTTTATGCTTTGGATTAAACAATGCCTTTCGATGCTTCCAAAGACATTGGAGTGTACCATACGACCAACGATATCGCTGTTTAATGAGACTTTTCACATCTTCAGGCGACTCCGTATAAGCATATGCTTTTTCTTCATATACAATTCGATGCCCTTGACGTAAAAATGTTATAGTAAGATCCGTATCTTCTGCAAGTGTATCTTCACTTAAATATCCAGATTCAACTACATTCTTTTTACGCCATGCTCCAATAGCTCCAGGAACTACCGTGATACAATTCAACTCATCAAAAGCTCTGCGTTCTAAATTAAATCCTGTAATGTATTCAACATGTTGCCAAGTAGTTAACAAATTCCGTCTATTTCCCACTTTGACATTGCCTGAAACTGCTGCTACATTATGATCTTCAAAGTGTCTAATCATTAGAGAAATAGCGTCTTGCGCAATAATAGTATCCGCATCTAAAGTGACAATAATTTCTCCTCGTGATTTTTGAAATCCTAAATTCATTGCGGATGATTTCCCACCATTTTCTTTCTGAATTAAACAAACTTTAGGATGTTTATGGAATGCTTCTTGAATTACTTTTGACGTACCATCTTTCGATCCGTCATCAACAACAATAACTTCAAACTCTCTATAATCACTATCCAAAATTGAGCGAATCGTCTTGGTTATAACCTTCTCTTCATTATATGCTGCTATCACAACACTAACGAAAGGTTGATAAGACGAATTAGTAAATAAACGAGATCTTGTTTTCCTTTTTTGCTTGAATGCAAAATAAATTAAAAATAGGAATCGGAAAATACCTAATCCAATAGCAATATAAAAAATAGTTGTTAATATATGTTTAGAATATCCCGCTCCTGAAAAAACAGCTTTGTTGTAAAGTAAATATTGCTCACCCTCAGAAGAAACGGGTGGCATAACTTCATCTCGTTCTTTATCCATTAAATCTGAAATTGTTACAAAACTATATCCATTCTTTTTAAGGTCTTTAATAATAATTGGCAGCGCCTCTACCGTATGAGTACGATTTCCTCCTGCATCATGGAGAAGAATAACATTTCCCTCCCCCTTATAAATGGGATTAAGAGCACGCTTTACCAATTCATTTGTTGATGGCGTCGCCCAGTCCTCAGGATCAACTTTTTCTGCCACCATTGTATAGTTCATATTTTGTGCACGCAAAATAGGTACTATTTCATTTGGTGAATCCAGCTCAGCATCCGCTTCATATGGTGGTCTAAATAAAACCGTAGAGTGTCCAGTTATTTCCTGAATCAGGCGCTGAGTTGTATTCAGTTCTACTTTTGTTCGTAGTAAAGACGTATCAGCTACGTTCGGATGCTTGAAGGTATGATTGCCAATTTCATGGCCTTCATCGTATATTCTTTTAACAAGATTAGGATTTATTTGGGCGTTTTCACCAAGTACAAAAAAGGCTGCTTTTACTTTATGCTCTTTTAATATATCTAGAATTTCCGGTGTGTATTTAGGATCTGGTCCATCATCAAATGTTAGTACTACTTGTTTTCCTTTTGGTTTTCCATAGCGCTGCACTTGATATGCAGATGGTAGTGATTGATATACTTCATCTGTAAGATAACCTTCTTTGCCTACTTTAAAATCTCTCAATCCATTTTGTCTTTCATTCTCAATCTGTAAAATTTCGCCTTGCCCAGAATAATTCACTTCATCTAAACTAGCGATTTTATGTAATGCATCAGGATTATTTTGTACCTCAATAGGATCTTTTAAAGCTTTCCATACAGTAGGATCTTCTGCTCCTAGTCTCCATAATGCAAATCCCTTTGCATTGTTGTTCATTGCGATTTTTGCTTGATTATAAAAAGTAACACCATCTAAGAACCAAGCAGTATGTTCTTTCGCTCCTTTTTTATATCGAAAATAAGGATTTCCACTGATCTTATCCCATTGAATTTTTATATTTGAATCATGAGCCATTGTCATAACTTCTGAGAAAGTTAAAGACTTCGCAGGTTTTTTGCTATTTACTTCCCAATCATATCCATAGTTACCGAAAGCAACTATAAGTTTCTCAGAGGGAATGTTTAGATCATTGAGCGTATGTTCAAACCATTTATTTGAAGCAATTGGTCCTGGTGTCCCTGCTCCATAGTGCTCATCATACATCATTACAATCATACGATCTATTACTTTGGCTAATGCACCATAATCAAAGGCCTTATCATTAGCAGGGACATCTTGCGTTACGAGCAAATGATGTTTGTGAAAGACCGTAGTAAGTTCTTTCATGAAATTTGTTAATTTATCTCTATCGCCTTCAGGTATCGACTCAAAGTCAATATTAATACCTGCAAATTGATTCTCTTCAATTCGCTTTACTAAATCATTAATAAACTTTGTCTGTACATGATCTGGATCATTCAGTAACTTATGAATAAGTTTACTATCAGGACCAGAAGCTTCTTGGGTATAGTTAGTAAGCAAAGGCATAATTTTCACATGATTTTTTTTTGCTAACTTTACAATCTCAGGTTTAATCTCACTACTAATTGTTAAGTTTGCTTTTAAGTGATACCATTCTGGAACTAACATGGTTAATGAATCGATATTTTCTTTTAAAGAAGCCGTACTATTTTCATCCCAGTTTACATAAAAACCATAAACTTCTTTAGGTTGTTCGCCATTGTCTGTTGAATTTTCCGAATTTTTATTATTGTTTATTTCGGTATTAGGAGATTTGAATTCTCCCTTCTTTAACTGCTGGTCGCTGAGTTTTTGATTAATAGGTACAAGTTTAGTATCTTGCTTTACAGAAGGATTCATATTTGGAATTTCTGGTGTTGAAAAAATACTTCGAAAGAAAAAATAAAATACAATACTCATGCTAACTATTGAGATACATAGAAACCAACTGAAAGCTATTTTTCTTCTTCCTTTAGGATCATAAAAAACGGGTTTTGAGTTATCTTTCTCTTGTTGAATTTTTTTCTCCATTATTTTTTTTACATACTCCTTTTCTTTTTATTCTAAGTACAAACGCAAACTATTTTAACAGATAGACCTTCTAGGGTTTTGGTGCGAAAATAGCTTAATAGGAATATAGAACAGTAATTTCCTGTTAACTTTGAGATCAAACGACTAATCCAAATATCTTATGAATGACTTCAACCTCATTTTGGGCAGATTTCACCCTTTGGTGAAGTTGCCCTTTTTTCATCATATGCATGGCTTCGATACCTCTCAAAATCAAGGTTGCTGTACGAAATGATTTCAATTCTAATTGCTTTCTTCACTATACATATTCGGAGGAAATAAAAATTTTATGGGGGTCAAAAAAATATTTTTTTATAAAAATAGATAAACAATTTTTTTCAAAAATAAAAAGCTGACAATTTCATCAACTTTTTCATAGATTCATATGTAAAAATACTCGCATTCATTTTATCTCGCTATTCGCGGGCAGTAAAACCCTCACATATCAATATTCTTTATACAGTTTCATCCCACACCGACCAAGCCGCTTCGAACATATTTCCATCTAAGTCCCAAAAATAAAAATACTTAGCTTCATTATTCCCTAGCGTTACAATTTTTTCTACTCTTACTCTGGCTTTGAAATAAAATCACGATGCTTTGAATAAAGACGCGAAGTTCTTAAGAAAGTCGCGACGTTTTAAAAAAAGATGCGATGCTTTATCCCTTCACGTAAAGAATTCTAAGTAAATTTTGATTAAACTTTTTTATAAAAATATCATATTTTGGGTTATATAAAATATGTATTGTCCTTTACTTATTGGGAATTTTTCATTTAGGTCTTGATAAACAATGTACCCTATACTTCTTAAATATTCTATGGATTTTTCTTTTCTTTTCCTTGATGTTGCGTGGCAGGAACGTCTTTGTCCTCTTTTTTATGCCTGTTGTTTTCGTTTATATTGCCTTTATTTTCTTGCTGAGACTCTTTATTTTCTTGTTTATATCCTTTACCGTTGTTTTCTTGCTGAGACTCTTTATTTTCTTGTTTATATCCTTTACCGTTGTTTTCTTGCTGAGACTCTTTATTTTCTTGTTTATACCCTTTACCGTTGTTTTCTTGTTGAGACTCTTTATTTTCTTGTTTATACTCTTTACCGTTGTTTTCTTGCTGAGACTCTTTATTTTCTTGTTTATACTCTTTACCGTTGTTTTCTTGCTGATGCCCATTATTTCCTTTTGATTGCTGGGGTTGCTGTTCCTGGGATTGCTTTTGTTCTATTTGCTCTTGCTTCTCATATCTTTCTTCTTTTACAGGAGACAAATTCGATGATGCATCGGGTGATGACTTTGGTTGCGAATGTATCTCCTGAGGGTGTTCCTCCTGATTAGACGGCGGTGCAGGAGGAGTAAGCGATTTCTTCTTCTCATTCTCTTGCTTTATATAGACACCTGTGCCAACTCCTGCTTTCTTGGCATTCTCTCGCACTTGCATCGTACTGCTTTGATATACGACTGTAACATGTTTTGTCTCATACTCTTTCTTTAATCCTTGCATAGCCTTTTCCAACTGTGGTTCTAGCGACTTTTCCTTTGTAACAGCTGTTAGCATAACTTGCTTGTCATTCGTTAAGTATCCATCCTCTTGACTTTGCTTTACAATGGTACGTACTACATCTTGCAAAGGTTCATTTTTCCATCGTTTCATTTCTTTTAAAATGCGCTTTCCATCATCATTACAAGCTCGCAAATCTATAACACGAAGGTCCTTTGTTACGCTCGCCTCTAAACTTGGATTAATATCAATTGAGACATAAGCGAGTGCTTTTTCTTCCGGTTGGTTGTAGAAAAACAGAAACACACATAGAAAACAAGCAACAAGTAATGATGCAGGCTTTAAGAAAGAAGGGATTGAAAAACGCGGTACTCTTTGTTCTTGTTCGTTAAACGAGATTTCCTCTCCAATCATATAAGAGTGCGATTTTCTTTTAAACGTAATAAACTCTCCATCTGGAGTTAAAACAACTACGCTATGTTTTTTTATATCCATCACAATCCCTTTATTCATCATGCTTCCCCCCTCTTATATAATCAAGAATATATGTATAGTTGTTTGCAAAGATAATACACATTGCAATAATGTATTTTCTATGCCGCTCCAACGTTTTACGACTTGCCCTAACACGCGGTTCAATGTGTTTAAGCGGTAACTTTTTCTTTCGGAACAGCTCTTCCATCATTTTCTCTTCTTTTATAATAATCTTTACAATTTCTATTAAGTGCTCACGCGTATCACGATGCTTTGGAGATTCCTTAGCAAGCTCTGAAAATGTGATTTTAAACTCAGCTAGCACAATTTGAAAATGAAGAATCTCCTCCTTACGGTTTCTGTTTTCCATCTCTTTCATATACTCCGTAAGCGATACCTGCATTTCTACCATTTCCTCTTGCTGGTCTTCTTTTAAAAAGACGAGATTATGCTTAGACTCTTTGCGTATATAGTCAATTACATCCCTTTTTATAAGAAGCTCAGCAAACGCTAGAAAAGATTTTCCTTTTTTATATGAATACTGTTCAATTGCTTGATTAAACGCAAACAATCCAATGCTGTATTCATCATCCTGCTCTGTAATATACCGGCGGCAGACAGACGAGATTGATTTTCGAATAAAAGGCCGATACTGTGCGATAAAAGCTTCCTTATCTCCTCTGTTGTTTTGTATGTTACATACGATATCTTCTATTTTCGGTTTTTTTATGATTTTCATCACTAAACTCAACACTAGTAATCCCCCTCCCTCCTTTTGCTTCAAATAGCAAAATGGTCACTAAAGAAGTGACCATTTTATCACATTTTCTTACTATTTTTCTTTGTGCTTGTCTTCTTGCTGTTCTTCATGCTTTTCGTGACCGACTTTTTTACCGTTGTCTTGATGATCATTCTTTTCTGTTTGACCCTTGTGGTTTGATTGCTCATGCTTCTCATGAGAAACAGCCGGTTTATGTGCTGGTTGCGCTGGTTGTACCGGTTGTACTGGTTGTGCCGGTTGTGCTGGTTGTGCTGGTTTTGCCGGTTTTGCTGGTTGTGCTGGTTGTGCCGGT
The DNA here is from genome assembly GCF_000374885.1 of Bacillus sp. 105MF. Lineage (NCBI taxonomy): Bacteria > Bacillati > Bacillota > Bacilli > Caryophanales > Bacillaceae > Bacillus > Bacillus sp. 105MF. The sequence goes on from NZ_KB895603.1 coordinate 22,615, forward strand.
TTTGCTGGTTGTGCTGGCTGTGCCGGTTTTGCTGGCTGTGTTGCTTGTGTTGCTTGTTCTGGTTGTGTTACTTGTTCTGGTTGCGTTACTTGTTCTGGTTGTGCTGGAGTTACTTCTGTATTTTGATCTGCTTTCTTGTTTTCTTTTGCAATAGCGTCCGCTTGTTTTTCTTTCTCTTTCTCTTTCTCTTTCTCTTTCTCTTTCTCTTTCTCTTTCTCTTTCTCTTTCTCT
>NZ_KB895604.1:0-7140 GCF_000374885.1 Bacillus sp. 105MF
TGAGATGACGACGGATTCTTTTGTCTAATTCAGGACCATACTGATGAACCCAACGCATAATCGTTGTATGAGCAACGGATAAGCCCCGTTCCGCCATCATTTCCACCAAATCACGAAAGCTCAAGTTGTACCGTAGGTACCATCTTACTGTTTGCAAAATAATATCATGATGATAATGCTTCCACTTGAATAAATTTCGCTTTTCCATACTGATCACGCACCTTTTTTAGAGTAATAGTATCAGTATGTCCAAGATTTAGAGATTACTTGCAATTATCTTGAAGTTTTCACACCAGAGCCATTGGGGTCGTTATGTACAAGCTTATTAAGAAAAAAATAGAAGAGAATGTCGATAAGAAAACCGCCTTATTTTGGCGGTTTTTTACTTTGTTTTACAAATTTTTAACATTTTTTACCTTTAATTTATACTAGTTTAATAACGTTTCGCTAAAATATTCTTGTATTTTACAATATATGCGAGGAGGATTTTTGTGATCAAAAAGATGTTGTGTAAAGTGAAAGGTCTTATTGGTTTTTTAGCAGTTTTCTTTTTAGTATTTACATCTTTTTCTTGGACTAGTTTTGCGGAAACAAAAGAAGAAAAAACAGAGAAAGAATCGTCAGAGAAGAAGATTGTTTTTCCGGTGTTAAGTGATGTACACATTAAAAATAGTGGAACGGATGATACGTTTCGTTTTCAAAGAGCGCTGCAGCAATTAAACGCAGTAGCTCCAAGACAAGATGCTTTTGTAGCTGTTGGTGATTTTACAGACAGTGGCTCGACGCAGCAGTATGATCGTTTCTTCCAAACTTATAAGCAATATGGAAATCAAAATGCAACTGCTATGTATGCTTTAGGTAACCATGATTATTGGAACGGATTATTGGCACATGATGCACAGAAACGTTTTCTTAAAAAAACAGGAATGGAATCTATCTATTATCACAAAGTTGTAAAAGGCTATCATTTTCTTGTGATGAGCCCGGAAAATGGAGTGACACATGGATATTATTCAGATACACAAATTAATTGGTTGAAGCAGGAATTAGTAAAAGCGAAGCAAGCTGATCCAAATAAGCCAATCTTTGTCTTTTTACATCAGCAAATTAAAGGAACAGTGTACGGGAGTCATGAATGGGGGACAAATGATAGTGCCAAAATTAATGAAGTCTTGAAAGAGTATCCACAAGCTGTAACGTTTTCTGGTCATTCTCATTATCCACTTGATGATCCAAGGTCAATTCACCAAAAAGACTTTACGTCTATTGGTACATCATCAGTTAGTTATATGGAAGTGGAAAGCGGAAAAGTACAAGGAAATATTCCGCCGGGAGCTGAAACATTAAGCCAAGGTTTATTGGTAGAAGTAGACGATCAAAAAGTGACGATTCATCGCCGTGATTTTCATACGAACTCTTGGACAGGTGAGCCGTGGGTAGTTGAACTTCCAGCAAAGAAAGAATCTTTTAAGTATACAGAAGATCGTGATAAGGAAAAGCCGGCATTTTTACAAGATGCAAAGCTGAAACTTTCGAATATAACAGAGACATCTGTGAAAGCGGCATTTCCGCAAGCTGTGGATAATTTACTCGTTCACTCATACCGTTTGCAAGCAAAAGAGAAAGCAACAGGAAAGGTGAAAAACCAACTTTTAGCCTTCTCCGAGTTCTACCGGGATCCGGTGCCTAAAGAGCTGACATTTACATTAGGTGGACTAGAGATTAATACGGAATATAACATAGAAGTAACAGCATTAGATTCATTTGGAAATGAAAGTAGTGCTCCTTTGCGCGAAGAATTTGAAACGAATACAGAAGTAATTGATCCGAATGCGAAAGTACCGAAAGCAGATGTATTCGATGTGAACTTTTTAGATGGTACTTTTAAAGATTGTTCATCGTTTGGTGCAAATGGAAGTGTAAAAGGAAGTGTAGCAATTGAGTATGAGAAACCTTCAAAGAAACACGTAATGAAATTAAGTGGACGGAATAATACATATGGATATATTCCATTTTCAAATGAGCAAAAAGAAAAGGTAAAGGATTCCTTTACATTGGAAGCAGTGTTTTCTATGAATCAAATTCGCAATCAAGCAATTATGGAAAATACCGAAAACGGTGGAATTGGATTTGAATCAACAGGTTCTGGTTATGTAGAATTATGGGCACATATTGGTGGCAGTTATAAACGTATTGGTGTACAGCTAGAAGCTAATAAAACATACCATCTAACAGGAACATATAATGGAAGTGAACTTGCAGTATATGTAGATGGAAAAAAAGTAAATAGTCAGCGAGTAACGGGGAAGGTGTATCATCCAAACGTACCATTTGCGATTGGAGCAGATCCAACAAGCTCTGGTAATGGTAATGCTCCATTAAATGGAAAAGTTGTGCTTGCAAGACTATATAGCAAGGCACTAACGCCTTCTGAAGTGAAAGCGGCTTATAATGAGTTTAATAATCGGATAAAAATAGAAGAGATCGATAACTTATATGAAGAAATGAATAAGGTAAAAGAAACATTGGCAGGTACTTACGAATTTGGAGAGAAGCCTGGTCAATATTCACAAAAAGCGTTTGCCGCATTACAAAAAGCATATAACGGTGCAAAAGAAACATTTGAAAGAATGATGGTAACAAAAGAAGAAATCGTTACAATGTATCAATCGTTACAAACGGCACATCAAACCTTTTTACATTCTAAAGTGGCAGAAGAAAAGCCACAAACGGCGAAAGAAAAACTTTAAGTAAAGATTAATAGAGCAAAAGATTTCTTAACAAAGATACAAGTAGGAACAGAGGTAGGGCAATACAAGAATGAACCAGTGAAAGCATTAGAGCAAAAAATACAAGTAGCCGAAGCAGCTGTACGTGATCAAAATATGACGGACCAACGTGCAGATAGTATGCAACGCACATTAGAGGATGCCACTGGGCTTGTTGAGAATAGTATAAACAAATAGGGCGGGGAAGAGGCTTGTCATGGACAAGTCTCTTTTGCGTGAGGATCATTCGAGACTTGAGGGGGAACGGCAAGAATTCGTTCTTTTTTAAGCCACTCATCATTAAGCTAAATAATAATAAAATACATTGTCACATTCATGTCACAATGTATTTGTATGATAGAAATACAAAAAAGGAGGTTTATAAGTATGAATAAAAAAATGAACAAGCTAGTCATTCCAATTTTGATGAGTTCAATATGTCTTACATTACCATCCCTGAGTTATGCGCAACAAAAGGATATTACAACAAAGGGACAAAACGTAGTTTCTCAATACAAAAATTTTACTTTTGATGTGAATCCTGAAACCGGTGAAATTTTTGTGGAAAAAGATGGTGTGAGAGAAAATGCTTCCTTACCACTACCGAAGAAAAAAATAACAAATCTAATAAAAAAACATGATTGTATATCTTGGAATTATCCAGATGACCAAATAGATGTGAAGATTGAAAAGAAAGAATCCTATTTAAGTATTAAGTTAAAATCTACTAAGTCTGAAGGAGCTAATGAATTTACATGGCCTAAAGTAAGTGCGGACAGCTATACGTTACCATTATGGGAAGGAAAAAATATACCTAGCAATGACCCAAGCTGGAAAGAATATTTAAAAGATCAAGACATGTCATTCATAGAACGTTTTTCTATGAGATTCTTTGCATTGAATAAATCTAAATATTCCATTATGTATATAGCTGACAATATGTATAATGATAATATTCATTTCACTGCTGATTCCGGTATACAGTTTAGTTTTACACATCAATATCCTTCTATTAATAAGAATAAAGAATATGGATTCAGATTGTATCTAACTGATAAAAACCCTGTCTCGATGGCAAATATTTATAAAAATTATATAAAAGAACAGGGAGAATTTAAGACACTAGAAGAAAAAGAAAAAACAAATCCGAACATTAAAAAATTATATGGTGCTCCTCATATTTATTTTTGGGACCACAGTGGGATTTCAGTAGAAAATATCAAGTGGGATAAATTCATACAAAAAATGGATGAGATATTTACAAATTGGATTGCACAGTTGTTACAAGAAAATACGGAAGATGGCTCAAAAGATTTTGAAACTGTTATGCAAGATATAAAGAATCAAAAAACTATCGATAAAAGCCAGCAAAAAGTAATAGTTAATGCGATAAATCAGGTATTAAAATTAGAACAACTGTATAATAAAGGTATTTTTAATAATCCAGATACTGTAATAAACGAATTACCGAAAAAAGGAATCCAAAACTTAAGTGAACAAGAACTATATACCCTGAACAAAGGATTAATTAAGAGTAAGTTAACAGAGGCAGTGGATGAAGTAAGTAGATGGGAACAGAAAGAAACAACAGATGTTTTAGTTGATATGAAGAAATCGAATGTTAAAAAAGCATGGATAGGTTTACCTAATTGGGCTAATGGATTAATGAATCCCAAAATGGTAGAAGAAGCAAATAGAATGGGGTATTTAATCGGTCTTTATGATTCATATCACTCGATTCATGAAGTTGGAAATAGAGATTGGAATACTGCTTCTTTTAAAGATAAAACTTTATATGAAAATGCCACAATATCGAATGAAAAAGGAGAAAAAATAGGAGGATTCTTAGGAAAAGGAAGAAAGTTAAATCCAACTTTATCCTTACCTAGTGTGCAAGAACGTGTAGGTGATATTTTACAAAATAATATACCGTTTAATTCTTGGTTTGTCGATTGTGATGCTACAGGCGAAATTTACGATGATTATTCTCCAAATCACATTACTACTCAGGAACAAGATGTAAAAGCAAGACTGCAAAGAATGAAATATATTAGCGAAGAAAAACATATGGTAGTCGGATCAGAAGGTGGGAATGACTTTGCTAGTAATATAATTGCCTTTGCGCATGGAATTGAAACGCCTGGGATTTGGCCCGACTCTGATATGAAAGATAAACAGAGCCCATATTATGTAGGCGGATATAAATCCACTTCACCCGATGGTGCTATTCCAGAAACGAATGCCAAAACCATACCAATCAAACCTATTTATAAAAATATTTATAATAATCCTGTATATTCAATTCCGTTATATAAACTTGTATATAATAATTCAATTATTACTACTCACCAATGGGCATGGGGAAGTTTTAGAATTAAGGATGAGATAGGAAATAGAATGTTATCTGAAATGTTGTATAATGTACCACCTTTATATCATATTGATAAAAATGAATGGGAGAAAAGTAAATCCATCATTACCTCTTATTTGAAAGTATGGTCTCCATTTCATGAGAAAGCCGTAACAAAACCAATGACTAATTTTGAAGTATTGTCTGAAGATCGGCAAGTTCAAAGTACGACATTCGGAAAAAACATGAAAGTGATTGTGAATTTCTCAAACCAAGATTTTAAATATAACAATGAGAATATAAAAGCAAAAACAGCTATAGTATATGATGGGAAGAAAAAGAGTATATTAGAAGTTCCTAAATACTAAGATACATGACATGGTTGTTTCTTTGAAATAAAGTCCTACTGTTTTGAATAAAGTTTAACTGTTTGCAAAAAAGTTGCACCGTTTTGCATCATTAGATAAAGCTGTCACGGTAAAACTCCTGAGTTTTGATCAAACTTTACTCCAAACCAACATAAAAAAGGACTTCTGTGTTTTGAAGTCTCTTTTTATTTGTAATCAGGATTTTTGAAAGATTTGTGAATTTCATAGAAAACAAACGAGATATAAAGTAAAATGTTATAGTTTTGTATATTAAAGGTTATTTATGTTATTTAAATTATATTTTTCCGAAGGTACTAGAGGGAGTGCCATCATGTATAGTGTGGTTGAAACTGCAAAAGAGAACAATTTAAGTCCTTATCATTCTCTTCGATATTTGTTTGAAACGCTCCCCAATATAGATTTAAACAATTATGAAGAAAAATCTGTGTTGGATTTTCTTTTCATTGGTCTTAGTTGTGGGAGGAGCCCTAGTGTTGTGTTATAACTCTGAAATATTGACATATCTAGGAGGACCTATAGATTTCAGTTAATTATATGAAATGAAAAATCAAGTCGTTATTTTTTGGATTCAGACTACCATTAAACTATTATTCACACTAAAAGAAGTACAAGGAGGAAGGTATATCTATTAAAATAGTGAGATATACCAAAGTAGAAATGAATATTAAATTTAACAAAAAAGTAGTAGCATTAACAGCAGGATTAACGGTATTATCCTCACCATTGGCATCATTTGCAGAGGAACAACAATCAGTAAACAATAAGCAACCTACAAGCGTTCAAGAACAAGGTAAAACAGACCAACTTCAAGCATCAGATGAACAGGCTATAAAAAGTATTGAAGCTAGTTTTGGAGGGGTAGACGGACGTGGTGGAGGTACTGTCGATAATAAGAAAGCAGACAGTCTTCAACGTTCAGAAGGTATTCATGAAGAAACGGGTACATTAACTGTTCCTAACAATTCCAACAGAACAAAACGTAGTCTGTCTTCCGCATCACCTAGAATCTCTAGTACAATAAATGGTGTTCCATTCACTGAATGGATTGTTCCAGTAGGTAACGATAATATTCGTCCTCAAAACTACATGAGTCCAAAGTATATTACAATTCATGAGACTGATAATACAAGTGTAGGAGCAGGTGCTAGAAACCACGCTCAATATCTATATAACCAAGCAGTAGGGAACACAGACCGAACTGCATCATGGCACTTTACAGTAGACGATAAAGAGATTTATCAACACTTACCATTAAACGAGAACGGGTGGCACGCAGGAGACGGTGATGGTCCAGGTAATAGACAATCTATTGCAATTGAAATCGCAGTTAACAGAGACGGTAACTACAGTAAAGCAGTAAATAACGCTAAGAAACTTGTAGCTTATTTAATGAAAGAAACGGGTGTACCGTTAAATAATATCGTAAAACACCAAAGATGGAGTGGTAAAAACTGTCCTGCTAACATGATTAATAATGGACTATGGGATTCATTCGTAAATGGTGTTGAGGGGTATTATAATAACCTTTCTCAACCAACAGACGACATTATAACAGGCTGGCAACAAATTGATGGCAAGTGGTATTATTTCAATTCTTCTGGAGCTATGCAAACAGATTGGCAGCAAGTTAATG
>NZ_KB895604.1:7240-20442 GCF_000374885.1 Bacillus sp. 105MF
GTATTATTTCAATTCTTCTGGAGCTATGCAAACAGATTGGCAGCAAGTTAATGGTATTTGGTATTATTTCAACTCTTCTGGAGCCATGCAAACAGGCTGGCAACAAATTAATGGCAAATGGTACTATTTTAACTCAGATGGGTCATGGGATAGTTCGAAATAATAGATTTTCATGTAATTATTTTGGGGAAATAAAAATAAATACACGCTCGTATATTTATAATTAATGAAAAAGCTCTTTAGAATGCTAAAGAGCTTTTTCACTAAATTTACATCAATATTTACTTAATAATTTCTATTAGGGGTACAGCTGCATGCCCATCAACTTAAGAAATTTCACTCCCCCTAAGTACAAAAAAACGTTATTCTTTCTAATGTCGCTTTTAAATAAAGTCACGGTGTTTATAAAAAAGTTGCGATATTCTATCTCCTTTAATTAAGAAATTCTAAGTGGGTTTTAATCAAACATCTTTTAAAAATGGAATGTCCATTCAAAAAAAAAAACGAATCTATTTTGAAAAAAGATTCGTTTTTTTATCGTACAATATAAGTTTGCAAAGTATTTTTGATCGAACTTTTTTATAAAGCTTCACAAATACTCTATACAAAAATTTTAGCTACATGGTTCTTCCAGTTTTTTTAGCTTATTCTCCACTCTTATAAACATACTGATTATTAGTAATAGCATAGATCCCATAATTAAAAGTATTGCAGTGGAAGGGCTATTTAAAAATAGGCTGATAATACTTCCTAGTATAATAATTATAAATCCATTTTGTGTCATGATTTCAGCACTATACCTATTTCCAGATTCCCAAAGTTTCATGTTTTTCATAGATCTAGTTGTTCGATAGCCAAATATTGCATTAATATCTGTCGGTGGTCTTTTTTTCAATAGTAATGAAGTTGATATAAAGATAATTCCAATTACCAGACTTATTCCTATATTCACAAGACTGTATATCATTTTAACCATCTCCATAAAATGTTATTATAAACTAATTATACCATTTTAATGGTGTTTTGTGGTGGCACTCTGACATTTATAAAATCACTATTTGGGGTCACTATACACCACCATCAAGTTAAGATAAATTTGTATCCATATAGCGAAAAAATCGCTATTCTTTTTGTAGAAATATACAGAAAGGATGGCATTTTTTATGAATCTTTCGATTCAAGATGAACTCCAATTATTTACTGAGGAATTATATCAATATTTTACTCCTTCATTTTTAGAAGAGCTTGCTAGAGAGTTAGATTTTGTTCAACGAAAGCGTAAGTTTTCAAGACATGACTTAGCCACTATCTGTGTTTGGATGAGTCAACGGATAGCGAGTGATTCTTTAGTTAGACTGTGTAGTCAACTACATGCAGCTACAGGAACACTTATTAGGGGTCACCATACATGGCCATCAACTTAAAAAAAGTAAACACCCCCAAAACAAAAAAAAGAGCTGATTTCTCAAAATAACTAACTGTAGAGAAAGAAAATTTTCATTTAGGGGGTACTTCAAAACCTTAGCTTGATGTCGATGTATGGTGACCCCTACTAGCAAGGGTTGAAGAGACTCTGTTTATATACAAGCCTTTATAATCTAAAGAATAAAAATATGGTTCGAAATGAGAAATGGCAGCTATCATAGTTGTTATTTTTCATTTTTTGTTAATAACTTTGTCGTTGATTGAAAATATTTTTAAATGTATGGAACAAACTTGTTACTTAGATTGTCTATTAAGTATACGTATAAAACAGGTGTTCATGATAGTTCGCTCATTTTATGATAAGAGAGATGCAAGAAGAGTGTTATCCTATACACTCTTTAATTGCATCGGTATTTAGAATACCTAGACAAAATCCATATATTCTTGAAAGAGGTTGAAAATTTATGATAGTCTTAAACAAGTTTTTTAACATTTCACATTACAAAAAGATTGTACCTGTATTATTTCTTTCATGTGTAACGCTTATAGGCTGTTCCAATAGTAATACTCAATCTGAACCACCTAAACAAACCAAACAAGAAAATACAGTTAATCATTCTTTTGCTAGACTTGAAAAAGAATTTGATGCTAAACTCGGTATTTATGCATTGGACACTGGTACGAATCAAATCGTTACTTATCGATCAGATGAACGGTTTGCATACGCATCTACCCACAAAGCTCTAGCTGTGGGAATACTTTTACAAAAAAAATCAATAGAAGATCTAGATGAAAGAATTGTGTATACTAGCGAAGATCTTGTTAATTACAATCCAATTACAGAAAAGTATGTTGATACAGGTATGACTCTGAAAGAGCTTGCAGATGCTTCCATTCGATATAGTGATAATACTGCACAAAATCTTATTCTTAAACAATTAGGTGGGCCTAGTGAATTCAAAAAATCACTGAGAGCAATAGGAGATACTGTTACAAATCCTGAACGTTTTGAACCAGAATTAAACGAAGTGCATCCAGGAGACACCCATGATACTAGTACTCCAAAGGCATTAGCTACTAGTCTTCAGGCTTTCGCGCTAGGAGATGTACTTTCAACTGAGAAACGGGACTTATTAATAGATTGGATGAAAAGGAATACTACGGGGGGCAACTTAATTCGTGCTGGAGTTCCAGGAGAGTGGGAAGTAGCCGATAAGACTGGCTCAGGATCTTATGGAACCCGAAATGATATCGCAATTATTTGGCCACCAAATAAAAAGCCAATTGTTCTTGCGATACTTTCTAATCATGATAAAGAGGATGCTAAATACGATGATAAACTTATTGCAGAAGCCACCAAAATAGTGTTAGATGCTTTAAAAGCTACGAATAAATAATAATAGTAATAATTTAATAAAATTTTTCCATTTTTCCGTCACAATACTGTGACGGTCTTTTTTGGGTATTTTACGAAGAATTGACCATTTAAGGATACGGAAAAGATTCAAAGAATAACCCGCTACAACTGAAAACTTTTTCAATTGTAGCGAGTGTTTTTTCTTATATTTTATCTTGTAGTTTCCTATATAAAAAAGATCTTGAAACATTGGTAATTTCACAAATTTGTTTTACTGTCATATTTCCTTCTTCATATAGTTTAAGTGCATAATTTTTGAAATTTGGCCGATTAAGGTATATTTGGCATGTTCATTTTTAAGGGTACAAAGTATATTCTGAAGAGACTTTTTAAGTTTTTATAACAGGACCGAATCCATTATATGATCACTTTGCAAATAGAATTTCAGGAAAAAAATAGCCCCATCCGGTATGCTATGCCTAATTATATAGGGTGATTTTTTAACCTTACATAATTGTAATGTTTATGTAAGAAGAATCAATAGTTAGTACGATTTCCCAATGCTATAGTAACAAAGTACTTTCATTCGTAAAGTTAAATTTAAGCTTCTTCTGTTAGTAGGCCTTATAAAACTGTCATGTTATGTAGGAATCATTGATAGTGGCAAGAGTAGAGATTATAGAATGAAAATAGAGAATAGAAGAATAGAAGAATAGATGAAATGAGGATAGAAATGAAGACAGTATTAGAGGCGAAACAAATTAAAAAAGTATACGATACAGGTGGAAATAAATTTGAAGCGTTAAAAGGGATTAACTTGCAAGTAAAAGAGGGCGAGTTTGTTGGCATTATGGGACCTTCTGGGTCTGGTAAAACGACTCTTTTAAATGTTCTTTCTACGATTGATAATGCGACTAACGGTGAAATTTTAATTGAGGGAAAAGATATTGTGAAAATGAATGATGATAAGCTGGCATTATTCCGCCGTAATCATTTAGGATTCATTTTCCAAGATTATAACTTATTAGATACGTTAACGGTGAAAGAGAATATTGCTTTACCTCTTGCGTTATCAAGGGTGCAGGCAAGTGAAATTGATCGCCGTGTTCTTGAAATCGCGAAGAAATTTGGTATTGATCATATTTTAAATCAGTTCCCCTATCAAGTATCTGGTGGACAGAAACAGCGTTGCGCGGCATCACGTGCAATCGTTACGAATCCGAGTATGGTTTTTGGAGACGAGCCAACAGGAGCACTTGATTCAAAATCAGCAACAGATTTATTGGAAAGTATGAAGTCGTTAAATGAACATGATAATTCAACCATTTTAATGGTAACGCATGATGCGTTTGCAGCAAGTTACTGCAAGCGAGTTATCTTCATTAAAGATGGCGAGTTATATAAAGAATTACACCGCGGAGAATTAACTCGTAAACAATTCTTCCAACAAGTAGTCGACGTAATGTCTGCAATTTCTGGGGGTATGGCAGATGACATTATCTAGTATTGCTCTCCGCAACATACAGCGGAACTTTAAAGATTACTTTTTATACTTTGCATCTATGATCTTTAGCATCGTTATGTATTTTACATTTAAGGCACTTCAGTACAATTCACAAATGGAAAAAGCCGCGGAAGGCTCCAAGAAAATTAGTGGGGGATTCCAAGCTTCAAGTGTAATGCTTATTATTTTCGTAGCGGTATTTATTATATACTCTAACGGATTCTTTACACGAAAGCGTAAAAAAGAAGTTGGATTATATTCTTTATTAGGTATTCGTAAAAGACAAATTGGTAAAATGCTGTTTTATGAAAATATGTTAATGGGATTAATGTCATTAGTAATTGGAATTGCGATTGGGAGTGTGCTTTCAAAATTATTCCTTGAACTACTAGTAAGTATGATGGGATTAAACTTAAATGTTCACTTTGAAGTACCGATGTCCGCGATTGTTGATACAGCAATTATCTTTATGGTGATTATATTGTACACATCACTTCAAGGATATCGTTTAATTTACCGCTTTAAACTGATTGAGCTTTTCCATGCGGAACGTGAAGGAGAAGCAATGCCAAAAGGGTCAGTGATTATGGCGTTGATCTCAGTATTTTTAATTAGTTCAGGTTATTTCTTATCACTGATGTATGATAAAGCAGTTAAGTATGCGGACTTTATGATAGTTGCACTGTATATTTTACTTGCGACAGTATTAGGAACGTACTTACTATTTATGTTCTTTACTGTATTTGTGTTGAAACGTGCAAGACATAATAAATCATCTTTCTATAATAGCATGAACATAGTGACGGCATCACAGTTACTATATCGTATTAAAGGAAATGCGAAGTCACTTGCGACAATTGCGATATTAAGTGCAGTCACATTAACAGCAGTTGGTACATCTGTAACGCTATATTACAATACGTTTAAACAAGTGAGATCTTTTGCACCATACAGTTATTCTTACGAGAAAAAAGATGCGGTACTTGATCAGAAAGTAAATGCGATTTTGGATGAAGAGAAACAGAGCCATCCTGTAACGAACCAATTCGAAATAGAAATGGTTCCTGTGACAGGGAAGTTTGAAGGAAAAAAAGTAGATATGGGTAGGAATAAACTGGATTCAGTTACCAAGCAATATCAGCTTGTATCGCAATCAGCATTTAATCAAATAGCAAAGAAAATGGATGTAGATGCAGTAAATTTAGCTGCTGATGAAGCTTTTGTATATGATGGTTTGTATATTGAAGGTCATGAATTTAGTCCGGTATATAAAGGGAACAAAGCTGTATTCCCAATAGGAAATGAAACAAAGGCATTGACGATTAAAGGTGCTGAAGGGCGTACTCTAACGAACTTAGGTGAATTATTCGTTGTTGTACCAGATGAAGTATATAACAGTGCAAAAAAAGTATCTGAGACACGTATTGTTAAAAATATCGATGTAAAAGATGAAAAGAATGGTAAAGTACTAACGGAGAAATTAAGGAAAGCGATGCCAGTTGGAACTGGGGAAACAGAATTTAAACAACCTTTCAATGATTTCTACACTGGTTTCCACGAGATGCTGGAAGCAACAGGGTTAATGATGTTTATCGGTCTCTTCTTAGGTCTAGTGTTCTTACTAGCAACAGGTTCTATCATTTACTTCAAACAATTAACAGAAGCAAGTGCAGACCGTAATCGCTATATAGTACTCCGCAAAGTTGGAGTTACAAAACAAGAAATGAAAAGAGCGATTGCAAAACAAGTAGGCTTTATCTTCGCGATTCCATTATTAGTAGGAATCTGCCACAGCTTATTTGCATTAAAAGGATTAAAGACAGTAATGCCAAATGAAATTCTGATTCCATTACTAATGAGTATCGGTGTGTATAGCGTTATTTATATCGGATATTACTTCTTAACAGTTCGTTCTTATTATAAGATTGTGAGCGCGAAGTAATGAATAGCGCAGCTATCGCTATAGGCGGTAGCTGTTTTTTATGAGAATCTTATAAAAGTATAATAAAAATCACCCGCTGAAATTGGAAATTTTTTCCGATGCGGCGGGTTATTCTTTGAATCGTTTCCGTACCCATAAAAGAGCACCTTCATAATCTTCCTAAGGCATAATCAGAATAATATGATTACCATGTTCTGAAATTCCCTTCAAATCCTATTCTAAAAACAGGTATTTTAATGTGTGTTCAAAATACCTGTTTCTTAATTTTCTCCATAAATTTCATTAATGATTTGGATACTCTTCTTTCAAAAAATTTACAGATTGTTTGATTAGCGCTTTTAGAACATTACTATCAATGTCTGCTATTTTATTAATATAAATACACGATTTTCCAGATGTGTATTTTCCAAAGCTTTTTAATAGTTCTTCTTTCCTAGGGTCACCAGCTGCAAAATATAGACTAATTTTAGCTTTTCTGGGGGAAAAGCCTACTAATGGGGCATCTCCCTCATGACCGGATGCATATTTATAATGGTATGCACCAGAACCCTAGATTCTTTATGTTTTGGGTAACTTTGTAACAGAAACGGGATTTGCATACAAATCGATTTATCTTGTACAATAATACTAAGAAAAAGAAACGACAGGGAGAGGAAATCCATGTCCAATAAGTTAGTAAATTTACGAATTGATTTTGCGTTTAAACAATTATTTGGTACAAAAGGAAGTGAAGATATTCTCACGGGCTTTCTTAATGCCATTTTAGAAGAATTTTTAGATGTGCCGATTGTGTCTTTACAATTGGAAGACCCACATCTCCACAAATCATATGAAGACGATAAATTATCCATTTTAGATTTACTCGCAACCCTTGATAATGGAACACAAATAAATGTAGAGATACAGCTCCGCAATACACATGATATGATTAAACGTTCCCTCTATTATTGGTCTAAATTATATACTTCTCAAATGCAAGAAGGCATGCCGTATCGTTCGCTTCGAAAAACAATAACCATCAACTTATTAGATTTCAAGTTGTTTTCTAATGAAGAAGCATTTCATACAACCGGGAAACTCTGGAATACAAGGACACATCAAGTATTGAGTGATGATATGGAAATCCATTTTGTAGAGATTCCAAAGCTAGTTAAACAGTGGCGCGAAGAAAAAGTGAACCCATGGGAAAATGCATTTGTTCGTTGGGTGTTATTATTACCGGCACATGAAGATGAACATTTAACTCAAACACTGGAGGAGATTGCTATGAATCAAGATCCAATCTTACAAAAAGCGATGGATAAATGGGAAAATATGAGTCATGATTCTTCTTTCCGAATTGCATATGAAGCTCGTGAAAAGCTTTTACTTGATGAACAAGCGAAGCTTGCACATGCAGAACAAGAGGGTATGGAAAAAGGCATTGAGCAAGGTAAGATGCAAATGATTCGAGGGATGCATGAAATTGGTGTACCGCTTGAAACTATTGCAAAAGCAAGTAAGTTAAGTGTGAAGGAAGTAGAACGTATCTTGAAATTAAAGTAAATATATAAACACACACAGAACTTATTTTAAATACAAATTTGTATTCTATTCATGAGCAAGCGTATAGAAGAAAGTAGACGCTCATTATCGTAGTACGTCTAATCGAAAAGCATTGCTGAAGATTTTGACAGTGCTTTTTCTAAATCAACTTTTTGATATTTTTCATTCTGCTCACAATATCACTTTTTACTTGCTAATTAAATAACTTTATTGTCATTTTACATAATCCGTCCTTACGTTGAGTACATGTATTCAACGTAAGGACCCTTTTAAATTCATTTTTTAATTTTCTTTGTTAAAATAATACATGAAACTAGGTCATAGTGATACATTATTTACCAACAGTTGAGATTGCTGTTCCATATAATCCCTCTTTTTTATTGGCTTTGTTAAATGATAATGTTGATATCTAGTGAAAAGAAAAGATACTTTAGTTGAAGTAGTCTTTAAATTAATTATCCCATTTAGTAATTGCATAGAGAATTTCTTTTGGATTGGGGTCGTGTTCCAAATATCCCCCATAGCTAAAACTTTGACTAATAATCCATATATCATCATTATTAATACATTGCCATAGAATGCTAAAGTTCTCTATTGCTCATTTTCCGTTAACAAGAAATATTGGGCTGTCATCTATCCCTAAAAATAAATATACTAATTTTTCTTCAATATCTATCCCTTGCACATACTGAATAACCTTTTGTTCCCAACTAAATTCTTTTCTGAAATTACTATAATTAATTACAAAATCCCCTTTATGTAATTCAAAGTTCCATTTCTCGTGAACCTTATTAAGGATTTTTTCTAATTCTGGAGATGTAATTACATCACTTTTTTCTATAACATTTGATATATCTTGGGGGAGTAAACTCATTAATTTATCTTTTTCCGACAGAAGACTCCTTCCTCAAAAATGGGAAGGTGTGAAACACCAATTTCAGGTGGGAGATGAATGGCGGTAGGCGTAAGCCTACGTTTTTTAGTATACTGTAGGCATCATACAAAAAAGCGAGGTGCAACCCATGTTAGTAAATAAAGCATATAAATTTCGTATCTATCCAAATAAAGAACAAGAAATATTAATTGCTAAAACTATTGGGTGCAGTCGCTTTGTATTTAACCATTTTCTTGCTCTTTGGAATGATACCTATAAAGAAACAGGAAAAGGATTAACCTATCCTTCTTGCTCTGCCGAGCTCACCCAATTAAAGAAAAAACAGGATACGATTTGGTTAAAAGAAGTCGATAGTATTGCCCTTCAATCCACATTGAAAAACCTCGCAGATGCTTTTTCACGTTTTTTCAAGAAACAGAATGATATCCCACGATTTAAGTCTAAAAATAATAAAGTTCAATCATACACAACCAAGCAAACAAACGGAAATATTGCAATTGTAGGTAACAAAATGAAATTACCGAAACTTAGCCTTATTCGCTTTGCCAAAAGTCGTGAAGTAGAAGGTCGTATTTTAAATGCAACGATTAGACGCAACCCAAGTAGTAGATACTTTGTATCTGTCCTTGTCGAAACAAAGGTACAAAAAATGCCTAAAACTGAATCCAATTGTGGAATTGATGTTGGATTAAAAGATTTTTCCATTCTTTCTGATGGTACAACATACAAGAACCCTAAATTCTTCCGTATATTAGAAGAAAAGTTAGCGAGAGCACAGCGTATCCCTTCCAGAAGAACGAAAGGTTCTTCGAACTGGAATAAACAACGCGTGAAAGTTGCACGAATCCATGAACATATTGCAAATGCAAGAGCTGATTACTTTCATAAGCTCTCTACTGAAATCATCAAAAACCACGATGTCATCGGTATGGAAGACTTACAAGTCAGTAACATGCTCAAAAATGGAAAGCTTGCAAAAGCGATTAGTGAAGTATCTTGGTCACAATTTCGAGCTATGTTGGAATATAAAGCGAAATGGTATGGTAAACAAGTTGTCGTGGTATCTAAAACATTTGCTTCTAGTCAACTATGTTCCAATTGTGGATTCAAAAACAAAGACGTTAAAAATCTAACTATTCGTGTGTGGGATTGTCCTTCTTGCGGCACACATCACGATCGAGATCGAAATGCAGCACTCAATCTGAGAAATGAGTCAATTCGTCTCTTAACCGTAGGAACTACGGGGATAGCCTAATCCATTAGAGTTCAGTAGAACTCTGTACTTAGGAATCTCCCACTTCAAACAGTCCGCAAGGACGTTAAGTGGTGAGTAGTTCAATAAAAACAAAAAAGGTTCTGTTGCAAAGTTTTCGAAACTCAAGTACACTTTGGAAAAAAATGACGGCACAATAAAAGGCATTGAAACCATTCATGCCCTATACAAACAAAGGCGAAGTCTTCAAATAGGCTCCGCCTTTTCGGTGTATAACGAATTACAGGAATTATTAATGGTTGCATAACCATTTAACGATGCAACCCTAGATTCTCTATGTTTTGGGTAACTTTGCAACAGAACCCTAATATGTATCATCCCTTTTACTTTTTGTTTCACAATCGCGCCCGATTGCGAAAATTAGATGAATACTTTTTTGTCCCCCAGATTTAAGTTAAGGGAAAAAACTAATTTGTCGAGCTGATTTCATAAAGATAGAAAACATAATCATTGGATACACTTGTGTAACCCTGTTGACGTATCATTGCCGTAAGATTTCCGCGATGATATGTACCATGGTTAACAACATGCTGAACCAATTCGGAAAGATGAGTATCTAAACGCCCAAATTGTGGATGTTCGGGGGAAATCTCTTTATCCAAATCACTTTCATTGTTAAGAAACTCCTGATACTCTTTCTGACAAATGTTGAAACAGCTTTTCCATTTCTTCAAGACTCTTATTCTTTGTCTTTTCTTGCGCTTGAGTGATGGAAGCTTGAATCTCTTCCATACTATTCTCCCGCATTACACCGAGCCATATTGTATCTCCCGTATAAATATGAACAAACGTCTCCGCAATCGAGGGAAAAACACTTTGTATTTCCCAATCATAAATGTCCTTCGACAATTCTTTCAATCGCTCGAAAAACTTGTTGTTCGCCCAAACATGATAATCATACAACTGTAACGCATGATGTTTTTTCAGCAGAGGTTCCTCCTCGTATAAGTTATTTTTTTACCCTAAAATACTTCTGTCTTCATTGTAAAAATCCTTTATTCCACAATCTGGCCCTTTAGTTGAATAAAGGAGGGAACGATGTTCCTTTAGATTTTTTTATATACCTCTGCATAAGCAAATTTTAACTGCTCATGTAGTTCTTTATTTTCTTCATCCAATTTCTTAATTTTACGTTTTAAAGATACTATAATTGCATCTTTATTGGTTCTGGTGTAAAAAAACTTTTCATACCACTTGTCTACTCACCTTATATCTTTTGAGAATATATCCACATCTGTCAGCATATATATTAAATACAATAGATATGTGAAAGGGTGAGAGTGTGATTTCATCATATTCAATAAGATACATTTTAATAACGGGTAATACTTTTATAAAAAAAGTAATCACTGTATATGCATCTTCTGCGTTCTTTGCTATTGAAAAAATTAAAAAAGAATTAGAACGTCGCTTTTCTAATCCTACAAAAATTGAAGTCTATGCAGTATAAATATTTAAAACAATTCAAAAGGAAAGGTGAAACTAATATCGGTTTCACCTTTCCTTTTTTGAATTTATTATGTATTAATTACATATTAAAATTCATCTTCACCAATTAAATTCCCCGCATCCTTATCCTTGATTAAACGTTGCTTTAAATAATTTTCTTTTGTCGTTCTATCATCTTTATGACCTACTGCGGCTGCGATAAGATGTGGTGGTAACTCTTTGTAATCGTACAAGTACTGTACATAAAAGTGTCTAAAGAAGTGAGGCGTTATTCTAATATCTTTCGTAAACGATAGCTCCGTATCCTTTATAATCTTTGTAATGTACTGAGATAAATAATTTTCTCGATATGCTGTATGATTTTTAGTTTGAAAGATGGTACCACCATTTTTATTACCTATATTAATAGGAAGTCGTCAGCGTATACGAAAGGCAACAATACGATGAAAAATCTCCTTATTAATAGAAACAATTCTTTCACCATTACCCTTTGTATCTACAGTCAAGTAATACCGATCACGTATTGAATCAAATTCAAGGTTTTCCCACTTCGCATGAGCAACTTCCGCGACACGTAACCCCGTTGTCGCAAGAATAGATAATAAAGCATAATTAATCTCGTTATCCTGATAATAACGAAGTAACTGCTTTACTTCTTCATAGGATAAATCCCTCTTTGGTTTATGATGCTTGCCTACTGTGGTACTCAATACTTCTACATGAAGTGGCTCCTGAATATATCCGATTTCATATAGCCATTTTAAATAGGATCGAATTACACCTAGCTTTCTACTTATTGTGGATGGTTTGTATTTCTCCTTGGATTGATAGGAAACTGCCTCTTCTGACAACCACCTTTGATAGTTACGGATATGACGTTTTCGTAGATTCCTCCATACACGACCATCTTCATAATCTTTTACATCTTGCTGCAGATACTCTGTGCTTTGTTTAATAAAAAAATAGAATTGACTTAGATCACGTGCATATAAAACACGTGAATTATCCTTTATCCGTTTTTCCTTATCAAAATGAGTTTGTCGGTTTAAATAGTAGTACAGTATCTCCTCATCAGAAAAACCATCATACGTTTGTTTATCTTCTCGTTCATTGTTTTCTTTTCTTTGCTCCGCTTGTTTTAGAATATCTTCATTCCACATTGCAATTATATTTGCGAATTCATGTTTTTGTTTTCCAATAATTTCTAAAGAACTATCCTTATGCAGTCTATTCATTTCAAATTTCATCATATATCAACTCCTAAAGGAATTACACTCTATTATTATTATAACCTATATACATGTAAAACTAGTTGTATAAAGAAATTAAACTTTAATTATTAGTAAACAGATAATAATCATAGAAAATTGCACATTTTCTATGGTTATTATCTGTTTACTTTTATTCATTCTTACTCATTCGTTTTATAATATAATAAAAATGAATTTAATTATAAATTATATCCCGTTATTAGATATCAATTTAAATAGTTTACTTTTTATTTATGTTATAATAAATTTAAATTATCTTTTTTATAAATTATAATTTACATAATAATATTATTTCTTATATATATAAATGGAATATTAGGGGGAACGTAAATGCTTAGTACATATGAAATAAATATGACCACGAATGAAGTAAAAGAGTACTTAGATATTAGTCACTTCACATTTAATAATTTGATGAAACAGGGACAACTAAATCCAATTAATAAGGATACATGGCGTTTAGATGGAAGTTTTTTATTTAAAAGAGAAGAGGTAGAGAAATTAAAAGAAGAACTTGAGGTAGAAGGAATTACTTTATATC